>NZ_JBBMQI010000009.1:0-126645 GCF_038899935.1 Pacificibacter sp. AS14 | reverse complement strand
TGGTACGGTACTTCATTTAAAACACTCCATCTCTTCCTAAAGATTAAAGTGTTGCGCCGACCAGTTGAGGCCACCGCGGAAACCGGACCTTGTTCTCTGGTCCAGAAAGTCCAGAGGAGGCCGGTGCAGTAGTATATAAATCCAAAAAATTCGATACCGCTCGCGTTGGTTGGGAACGGGCGATGCGTGCTTTCTGGATCACCTAATAAAACTTCACGGGCGCTCATTTCCGCTGTCGTCTGGCGTATCTTCATCGACAGCCTTTTGCCAATCAGCCATGTCACGTTCCCATCGCTCATGATCATCCCCGTAGTCTTCGTGGAACGGAGGGGCGGGAATGTCTTCTGGGTGAAATTTATAACGGGTGACTATCTTCGCAAAATCACGGATTACTCTGGGGTGCATTCTGGCGAAGCCGTGAAGGTCATCAAGCGCATGTAGTCGGACGACCTTGTAACGGTCTTCCATGGTCATTTTGGGGTATTTCAAAGCCAAAAATTTCAGTACCACGATGGCCTCGTCAACTACCACTTGAGTTGCCTTGCCGCTACGGAGTGCTGGACGACCCAAAAGGATCTCATTGAGGTCGCCTCCCGTCAGGATCGCCAGCTGAGCGATTGCAGGTGAGGGCACGGCACGATGTCCTTGCTCATAAGCGTAATAAGTTCGTGGAGTTACATCCAGGAGCTCGGCCATTTGTTGCTTGGTAATTCCTAGCCGTTGCCGATATTTGCGCAGATTTTCATGTATCGCCTCCTCTGGAGCAAACCGCCTCAGAGCTTCTTCCTTATCAAGACGTTCCTCTTCCTGACGTTCGTCGTAGGCCTTTTCTTCTGGTGATCGGGTGTCGAGCGGGAATTTAAACGATCGCGGCATGCTTCCTCCTATTCATACCGGAACAATATTTCCGATTATTTCGCGTCTTTCAAGTACAGAGTGACATGCCGCCAGTAGTGCCACATAGTTGTAAGAACTTGCAGGATCACGAGGGATAGATGTCAGAGTTGCTTTCAAAAGGACGGACCCCAGAAGCTTGGAGCGAAACTCTTCTCAGCCATGGGGTCCATGTGTCACCACGCCTTATTCGATCCAAAGCGCGGCTCAGCGGGCAATTCTATAAACTCGGACGACTGATGCTTTTGACCCCTGCTCAGATGGAAGGGTTGCTCGAACCAGAGGAACACGAACACGATGCCGTTAAAGAGCGAAAGGACTGAAAATGAAACAAGCATTCATTCCAGTCGATTGGGGGGCTGCCCTGTGCCGTGCCGAAGCTGCACGATATTGCGGTCATTCCCCGGGGGATTTCGACAAACTTGTAAACAGTGGAATTTGTCCGCCTGCACCTTGTAAGCCAACTGTGACTAGGAGTGCGTAAATGAACACATCTCGTAACCATGATTGCGAAAGCCCCTCTGACGCCGCATCGCGTCTCGGGTGGCCCTTGGCACGAGTGCGCCGTTTGATCCGCAGAAAAGAGGTGCGCCACATAAAGGTTGGCGGCATCTATCTACTGCCGGCGGGTGCAGCCGAAGAGTATTTGGACGCCAAAACGGTCGAACTAGAATTCAAATCCTCGCCATAAAAAAGGCGTTATCTGATGTCGCGCTTTACACCACTTGCAGCGAAAGAGAGTACAGCGGCACAGTTGCTCGACATGTCCGTTCGTGAATTCAGAGCAGGCGTGGAATCAGGCCATTTGCCGGAAGCAAAGATTATCGCCGGGGAGAAACGATGGGACACCAAGCTTTTAGAGCTTATTGTCTCTGGCGAGCTTGTTGACGGACACGAGGAAATCTCGTGGTAACTCGCAAGAAATACCTATGGCAGCATCCGAGTGGGCGTTGGTATGTTCGCAAAGACGGGAAATACTATCGTATTTATGCTGAAGAAGGCACACCTGAATTTGACGAAGAGTATTGGGAGATACGGCGGGGAAAGCGCCATGAATCCAAGCGTTCCTGGTCAGTACTGATCGAAGAGTTTCGTCATTCACAAAAGTGGGCCGGTTACGAGCCGCGTTACCGAGAAGACCTGGAAAAGTCCTTCATTTATCTAAACAAAAAGATTGGCAAGCGAGACGTTGCGAGGCTCACCGCCGCCGATATCTATAAAGCGATGGACAAGAATGCCCATCGTGTCAATTTCGCTAATTACATCCCTGTAGCAGTTACCCTGTTGGCGAAACTAGCGAGGCGGAAAGGTTGGCTTCACGAAAATCCAGCCGCTGGAATCGAACGCCTGCGAGTTCCTGACGAAAGAAAAAAACCTCATATTCCCTGGACAGATGCTGCAGTGGAAACCTGGCGAAACAACGCTAGTGAATTGCCAATGCTCATATTTGAGCTCGGGGTAGGGACGGTACAGCGTCCAGGAGACTTAAATGGTTTCACTTGGTTGCATTACAAAGACAAAAACCTCGATTTGACTCAAAACAAGACTGGAGTGGAGCTTCAACTTCCCTGCACACCAAATCTTATTGCTCAACTCGACCGTTTGAAAGCTGCAATTGGCGAAAAAGCTAAGCCGGATCGTCCAATATTGGCCAACGAAGACGGTTCACCGATGAGTTATTATAAGATCGCTCGCGTTATGCGCGCCGAGCGCGGGCGTCTTGGGGTGTTGGCTCATGATTTACACGCCATGCGCTATCGCGGTGTTATGGAGTTAGCCTGGGCTGGCTGCGATGACGATGAGATTATGAGCTATAGCGGTCACAAAACTAAGAAAATGGTGATTAAGTATGCGGGTTTTGCACGTCAAGTCATGCGCGCAAAAACTGCTGCTGAAAAGAGAAAGCTGTGGGAGCAGCTATTGAACGAAACGAGCACAAAGCAGGAAACTGATACTGGAGGTGATACCCTATGAGTAAAGAAAATTGTAACCCATTGATTTTATTGGAGGCGAGTAGGAGAATCGAACTCCTGTACACGGATTTGCAATCCGCTGCGTAACCACTCCGCCAACTCGCCTCTTCGTGGTTGAGCGGGGTTTATACCAAGGATGCGGGGGCTGCAAGACGCCAAATGTATGATATTCGCGTGTTGCCGTATGTCTTGTGATATGGCAATAACGCAAGAGACTCCTATGTGAACGAAAGAGTTCAGCTCATGACAGATTTTGTAAAACTTCGTACCATGATGGTCGACACTCAAGTGCGGCCCTCTGATGTAACCAAATTCCCAATCATTGAAGCCATGTTGACCGTGGCCCGCGAAAATTTTGTGCCCACAGCACAACGTGCCGCGGCTTACGTTGGAGAACATGTATCGCTCGGCAATGGTCGTGTGGCGCTTGATCCACGCGTCTTGGCTAAGATGTTGGATGCGCTCAATATTCAGTGCGACGAGTTGGTTCTCGATATCGGCACAGGCCTTGGCTATTCCTCGGCTGTGATCGCCCGCATGGCGCAGGCTGTGATCGCTGTTGAAGAAAACGAGACATTTGCGCAAGACGCAGCATCGGCTTTGTCTGACGCTGGCGCTGACAATGTTGTCGTTGAAACGGCGGCTTTGACTGTTGGTGCGCCGCAACACGGACCCTACGATGTTGTCGTGTTGCAAGGGGCCGTCGAGACGATTCCTGCCGAAATTTTAAGCCAAGTCAAAGAAGGTGGGCGCATTTGTGCAATTTTCTTAGACGGACCTCTTGGAATTGCACGTATAGGGTACAAGTCAAACGGTAACATCACTTGGCGTCTGGCATTTAACGCCACAGCTCCGGTGCTTCCGGGGTTTGAGGCAGATCGCGTATTCGCGCTTTGATATTGGTCTGGGCAGGTCAAAGAGCCGCCCTATTTAACATATGAGGCAGACACATGAGACTTGGCATTAAACGAACACTCGCAGCCAGTTTTTTGGCGATTGGGGCGGTCTTGAGCCCCATGGCCTTGTCTGCTGAAACTCTGGGCGATGCTTTGGCGTCGGCCTATAAAAACTCTGGCCTGTTGGAACAAAACCGTGCCAACCTGCGTGCGACGGATGAAGGTGTTGCCTCTGCTTTGGCGAGTATGCGTCCGACATTTGCGTATTCTGCGTATTCCACTTACAGCGACGAGACTTGGACCGATGTACTGAAGTTTACCGCATCCATGGAACTGTTTACGTTTGGATCAAACAAGCTTAGCGTTGACGCGGCCAAGGAAACTGTTTTGGCCACGCGTGCGAGCCTTGTGTCTATTGAGCAAGATATTCTGTCTGATGCCGTCACGGCCTATATGGATGTGCGCTACAATGATGCCCAAGCAAACCTGCGCGCCAATTCCCTGCGCTTGATGCAGCAAAATTTGAAGGCTGCCCAAGATCGTTTCGAAGTCGGCGAAATCACCCGTACAGAAGTCAGTCAAGTCGAAGCCCAATTGGCCTCAGCGCGTGCCGAGCTTGCTGTGGCTCAAGGTCAAGTGTCTGCTGCGCGTGAAGTTTATAAGGTTGCGATTGGCAACTACCCTTCAAACTTGTCCAGCCCGCCCAGCGTGAGCTACCCCGCCAAAACGGTCGATGAGGCGGTACAAATCGCGACACGTACCCACCCATCGATTAAGGCCTTGCAGCATCGTATCACGGCCACTGATTTGGCTGTTGAGATAGCTGAGCGCGGCTTACTTCCAACGCTATCGCTCAGTGCCAACAAATACATTACTGATTCGAGTTCTTTATCGGATAGCGCAACCATCACCGCGAGCGGTACGATTTATGCTGGAGGACAACTGTCTTCGTCTATTCGTACGGCCGTAGCCAACCGTGACAGCGCGAGAGCATCACTTCTTACAACCACACGTCAGATTGAACAAGGCGTGCGCACTGCATGGTCTATGTTGTCTGTGTACGATGCATCGTCTAAGGCCTCGGATGCCTCGGTTAATGCACAACGTGTTGCCTATCAAGGCGTGAAAGAAGAAGCTGAACTTGGCGCGTCCACCACGTTGGACGTATTGGAAGCCGAACAAGATTTGCTGGACGCTCAAGTGTCAGCCATTCAAGCGCGAATCAATCGTGAGGCGGGTATCTATACTTTACTCAATGCTATGGGTTTGATGACCGTTGATCATCTCAAGTTGAATGTGCCTGTCTATGATCCAGCAGCCTACTACAACGCTGTGAAATCCGCTCCGACGCGTCAGATTAGCGCCGAGGGTGCAAAATTAGACCGTGTTTTGGAATCTTTAGGCCGCAAATAAGCTTTTGCACCCCTCATAAAGGAATCCGCTTGGGGCGCACTCGGGCGGATTTTCTATTTGTTGTGTGTCGCACAGAAGCTGGCTACCATAGGCGGTAGCACAACGAGGGAGTCGGGATGTCTGATCCAATGACAAATATGGGCGCGGATGACGTGCTCGCGTCTATTCGCAGATTGGTTTCGGAAACCTACGATCCGCAGCTGCGCAAACAGTCGCAGGCTAAGGCGCCTGAACGGTTTGTGTTGTCGCCTGATTTGCGTGTGATTGATGGGAGCTCGACACCTTTTTCATCTCTCGTTGAAGATCAAGAGACAGAGGATGTCTTTTCTGCCTCCGACGACCAATCCCCTTTGGTGCTTGAGCCTGAAAACGCCACACATATTCCAGCCCCCAAATCTGAGGTGGTCCAAGAAGCGCTTCCAAAGGACAGCAGCGAAATTTCTGTCGATTCTGAAATCGCTCTCACAGATGATTTTACGTCTGCGCAAGAGATTTTGGGGGATACAAGTGATGTGACTGACGACGTCGCCGCACAAGCTGAGCCAGAGCAGGAAGTCCAGCCAGAGTTGGAAGCTCAGCCTAAACCAGAAAGTGGGAACTCGATCGTCGCAGATGCAGTCCATGCCGCACAGGTGTTGATGCAAGATGTTGACAGTGAAGAGCAAGACGCTGAGTGGTCCTCTGCCTATGACGACACTCCAAATTCACAGGTAGCAGATCACGCGGCTGGTTTGTCGCTTGAAGAACGCATCGCTGAACTTGAAAGTGCTGTAGAAACTCGGTCGAATGACTGGGATGCGGGCGGATACGATGACGACGATGAAGACGCCCCTCAGGTGTTCCCGCAAGCTTTGGTGAATTCTACGGCCCGCGTGTTAAATTTTCGCAATGCAGATTTCGACAAATTGGCAGAAGCTGCTGAAACCAAATCGCAAGTGGAGCGCCAAGAAGAAGTTGCCGCTGACATCGAGGCGTCCGAGGCAGACGCAGCCGAGACAGACGCAGCCGTCGCGCAAAGCGCCTCTGTTGAGGACGTTCATGTTGTCGCTGAAGCTGTTGAACCTGAACCGAAGATTATCGAACCCAAGGGTGCGCCAAACCCATCTTCTTCTGTGCCGCCGCTGAAAGTTGTTCTAGACGCATTAGATGATGATGATGATGACTTGGCGCTTGCGGGATACGAGGATGACGAGGTGCTCGACGAAGAGGCCTTGCGCGATATGATCGCCGCTGTGATCCGCGAAGAGTTGCAAGGTGCTTTGGGCGAACGGATCACCAGTAACGTGCGCCGTTTGGTGCGACGCGAAGTTCAACGTGCTTTGACCCTGCGCGAATTCGAATAATCAAACCTTTTCGGCCAGCTTGATGAGCGTGTCGAGGTCCAAATGGGCCTCAATATGCTTGGCCAATGCATCCAAAGTATCGTCGACACCAGCCTCGAAATTGCCCTGCGGTGCATCCAAACCAAAGGCTGCGAGATAGTTGTGGCGAAAGCTGTCTGAGGCAAACAGCCCGTGCAAATAACAGCCTTTGACACGCCCCGACCTTGACTGTGCACCCTCAGGGCGGCCTTCAACCTCAAGCCAAGCGCGCTCACAGTCCACGCCCGTTGTACGCCCGATGTGAATTTCATAAGCATTCAAAGCAGCGCCCGTCGCGATGTCGCGCGCTGAGACCTCGGCCAGACGTTTGTCGCCTGTCATCACGGTTTGCACGTCCAAAAGCCCAAGGCCTGCCACGCGCCCCGCCGTGCCTTCAATCCCGTCTGGATCATCGATCCAAGTGCCAAGCATTTGATATCCACCGCAAATTCCCAAAACACGACCGCCGCGACGGACATGACCTAATATGTCGATGTCCCAACCTTGCGCCCGCAAATAGGCCAGATCCCCGATGGTGGATTTCGTGCCAGGCAGCAAGATAACATCGGCATCAGCGGGCAAGGGGCGGCCCGCCTCGACGATCTCGATGGTGACATTTGGCTCGGACGCCAACGGATCAAGATCATCGAAATTTGCAATGCGTGACAAGCGCGGCACAACGATTTTGATGTGACCATCGCCGCTTGATGCGATGTCCATGATGTCTTCGGCGGGCAACCTATGCGCATCCGCAAACCATGGGATCGTGCCGAGATCGGCCCATCCCGTCATATCTGCTATGGATTTGGCCCCATCTTTGAACAAGCTGACATCACCGCGAAACTTGTTGACGGCAAAGGCTTTGATCCGGTCTCTGTCCGCAAGGGGAAGCACCGCATGGGTGCCCACAAGCTGTGCTATGACGCCGCCACGATCAATGTCACCGATCAGCACCACAGGCACATGTGCGGCCTCGGCAAAGCCCATATTGGCGATGTCTCCGTCGCGCAGATTGATTTCGGCGGGACTGCCGGCACCCTCGATGATCACAAAATCCACGCCAGTCGCCAGACGGTGAAAGCTGTCCAAAACAGCGGGCAACAATGTCGCTTTCATCTGACCATAGTCGCGTGCTTTCACAGTCGCGACACGGCGTCCGTGTACAACCACTTGCGCGCCCACATCTGTTTCGGGCTTTAGCAAGACGGGGTTCATATCAGTGTGCGGGGCAAGGCCACAGGCGCGTGCTTGCAGGGCTTGGGCGCGGCCGATTTCACCACCATCGGATGTGACGGCAGCGTTGTTGGACATGTTTTGCGGTTTGAATGGCGCGACAGTGTAACCACGCTGACACAGCGCACGCGCGATGCCCGCAACCAACATGGATTTTCCCACATTGGAGCCAGCCCCTTGGATCATAATCGCTCGCGCCATACGTACCTCTTTTGTTAAGCGCTGTTCTAAAACGAATTGCGGCGCGGGCAAAGCTCAGTCGTCATCTGGTCCGCGTCTTTTCACATCTTTGCAAGGCGTGCCGTCCAAGTGGTGATAGAAATGCGGGGATGCTGTATCGACCATCAGATCAAGCCCCGGATAAAACGCGCGCTCATTGGTGATGCGCGATCCGACTTCCAAGATCACGACGTCTTTATCGGTACGGTTTTGCAAACAGTGGCCAACTTCAACGCCTGCCTTGAAGCCAGCGCAGTCTCCAGGGGCAAGCTGTTCTTCTGTGTCGCCATAGATCAGCGTGGGATTACCTTCGATGATGTAGACAAATTCGTCTTCGCGCTCATGCCAATGGGGCAGGGCAGACCAAGTGTTTGGCCCAAGTCGCGTGATGTTGACCCCGAACTGATCCAAGCCCACCGCATCCCCCAGCGCCCGTTTTTCGCGGGCTTTGGTGTTTTGGTGATGGGGCGGCGGATAGAGTGTGCCGATTTTTTTTGGCACATTTTCTATATCGATTTTACCGCCTTTGTGGGATCGGGTCATAACATTGCCTCTCTACTGATCGGATGGAATGACGTCAGTATGGGGCAAAGCTAGGCCTGCGTAAAACGAAAGACGCGCCCGAGTTTCCCGAGGCGCGTCTTTAGTAAGAAATGGCAGTTTCTCTAATGAATTAAGCAGCTTCCGCTTGCTGAGCGTTGCGGCGTTCGCTTTCTTCACGTGAAAGAGCAACCGATGTGCGGATGCCCTTAGATACGAATTCCATCAAGCCAGACACAACCCGTTCGTTTGGATCAATGCCAGCGCATGACAAAACTTCGCGCCCATCACGAGACCGTGCCCAACGGGCGATCTGTTCAGGGCCATTGCCGTATTTCTTGTTATCGGCGATCGCGTCATCCAAAGCAGCAAGAACAACAGCAGCAAAAAGTTTGCGTGCGCGCTGGCCTTGTTCATAATTGAATGCGGAGCCGTCAACGAAATCAGCCATGGTTTATCCTTGTTTTATTGGTCTTGTCTTTTCGGCGTGAGGTGCCTTATGACAGGTTCGTGACGATTCGGATACACTGTATTTGCATACCTGCTATGCGTCAGGTGGTTAACTTGCAACCCACGCGAACCTATATCCGCGCCTTGCGCCACTCAGACTGTCCAGATATAGGATGGATAAATCTTTTTTCAACCTAAGCGCGGGTGTGCACATGCCAAAAATCAACGGTAACGAAATCCGTCCCGGAAACACTCTTGAACATGAGAATGGTTTGTGGGTCGCAGTCAAAGTCGATCACGTAAAGCCGGGTAAAGGCGGCGCGTTTGCGCAAGTCGAAATGAAAAACCTGCGCGATGGTCGTAAGTTGAACGAACGTTTCCGTTCTGCCGATAAAGTCGAACGCGTGCGTCTTGAGCAAAAAGACCAGCAATTTTTGTATGAATCAGACGGTATGCTCGTATTCATGGACACAGAAACATACGAACAGGTTGAGCTGCCTGCAGATTTGCTTGGCGATCGTCGCCCATTCTTGCAAGATGGCATGACTGTTGTGATCGAATACTACGACGTTGAAGCGCTTAACGTGACTGTGCCACAAAAAGTGACCTGCAAAATTGTTGAGACCGAGCCTGTGGTCAAAGGTCAAACCGCCGCCAATTCATTCAAACCAGCGATTTTGGACAATGGCGTTAAAGTCATGGTGCCGCCCTTCGTGGCACAAGACGAGATGATCGTCGTCAACACAGAATCCATGGAATACTCAGAGCGCGCCTGAACGTAAAACAGTATAAGCTTTACATGTTTTAAAGGTCGCCTTTGGGCGGCCTTTTGCGTTTAATTGCGCTGCATACAAGGAACCCGCTATGTCCCATTCCACTCAAAGTCCCGATGGCAAGACACGCTGCAACTGGGCGCATGCTGCCCCAGATTTTCCGTTCTATCAGGTCTATCACGACACTGAATGGGGCTTTGTGCAGGATGACGATCAGCGCTTATTTGAAAAGCTGTGTTTGGAGGGGTTTCAATCGGGTCTAAGCTGGCGGACGATTTTGGCCAAGCGCGACAATTTTCGTGCGGCGTTTGATGATTTTGATTTTCACAAGATCGCGCAATACACTGATGAAGATGTGGAACGCTTGGTGCTTGATGCGGGCATCATTCGCCACCGTGGCAAAATCGTTGCTACCATCAATAACGCAAAACGTGCGATTGAAATGGTCGCAAGCGAGGGATCATTGGCCGCATATATTTGGCGGTTTGAACCCAGCGCTGAAGAGCTTGCGGGCCTAGAGTATCCCGCTGCCACATCGCCCTCATCTGTCGCTTTGTCCAAAGACTTGAAAAAACGCGGTTGGAAATTTGTCGGTCCTACAACGATGTATGCCTTTATGCAGTCGATGGGTTTGGTCAACGACCACACGCCCGACTGTCATTGCTATGCCGCCTGTGCGGCCCGTCGCGCGGGTTTTACCCGTCCCAAGTGACCTGCGCGTCACCTGCGGTCATCGACCCACGCGCGCGATCAAATCGTAAGTATGCGATGGCCTTGCCGCCGCTTTGAGTGAACAGGGCGCCTGCCTCTTTGCCGTCTTGCGTGATAAGCGGCGTGCCAATTGGGGCCGTGCCAGTTATGCTTACCGTACTTAGCCCTTTTCGCAGCTCGGTTTTGTGTTTCATCCGTGCGGTGATCTCTTGGCCGACATAGCAGCCTTTGCGAAAATCTACACCGTTAAGCCGCTCGAACCCCGCCTCCAATAGATATGTGTCAGGTGTCAGCTCGATGCCTGTTTCGGGGACACAGTGCAGAACACGCAAGGCGTCCCAATCCACATCCTCAGACGCACGCCCATCATAGGCGCGCCACCCTAATGCTGCATCACGCGGATCGGCAAAGGCCCCCTCAGGTGCCTCTCCTAGGCCACGTGACACTGTCAGGCCGGTCATATCAAGCGTCACATTCGAGCGCATTTTGTACATGGTTAGGCGTTTGAGCAAAGCTGCCGCCTCTGATGCTGCCACATCGATCAGCATCGTCTCGCCATGGGGGATTACAAAAAAGTCCACCATGAACTTGCCCTGCGGCGTCAAAAGGGCGGCGTAGACTGCGGTGTCGTCAAGTTTGCTCACATCATTGGACACAAGACCTTGCAAAAACTTGATCCGATCTGGACCTGACAGAGCGATTACGTTGCGGGCTTGAGGCTCAGTGTTCGAGGAGGGCGCGTTCGGGGACAGGGTGTTCATGTGCATTCCTTTGTTCATGGCGATCATATAGGTGTTTGGGCCAAAGACACCAGTGGCCGATCTGCAAAGGGGCATCACAATGCGCGCACCGATATCAATCATTATCCCGACGCTCAATGCAGCGTCCAGTTTGCCTGACACTTTGGCGCGGGTGATGGAGGGGCTGAACGCCGGTGTGGTGCGCGAATTGGTGATTTCGGACGGTGGATCGGCTGATGATGTTGAGGCATTGGCGGGCGAAGTCGGAGCCACATTTATCAGCGGCCCGGCTGGACGCGGCGGGCAATTGGCACGCGGTGCGGATGCCGCCCAAGGCGATTGGCTTTTGTTTTTACATGCCGATACATGGTTGCCCGAAGGCTGGTCAGACGCCGCCTTGCAACACATTCAAACGGATCAGGGCGCGCTGGTGTTCTCGCTCTCGTTTCGCAGTACGGGCATCATGCCCAAGCTTACAAGTGCTTGGGCCAATCTGCGCAGCCGTGTGTTCAGCTTGCCTTACGGCGATCAAGCCTTGCTAATCTCGCGCAGCTTATACGGCGAAATCGGGGGCTATCCCGATCAGCCCTTGATGGAAGACGTGGCCATCGCGCGCACCCTAAAAGGCCAAATCACAGTCAGCCCGCTTTGCGTCCAAACAGACGCGACACGCTACCAAATAAACGGCTGGTTAACCCAAGGGGCGCGGAATCAGTGGCGCTTGCTGCGCTATCTACTTGGCGCGCGTCCCGAGCAGCTACACCGCGGCTATCGGTGATGGTTTTTCCCTCGGAATATTGCAACCGGTACAGGTCGGCATAAAGCCCGCCGCGCGCGAGCAATTCATCATGGGTGCCTTGATCAACCACTTGGCCGTGATCCATCACCACGATTTTATGGGCGCTGCGAATGGTCGAAAGGCGGTGCGCGATGACCAAGGTTGTGCGTCCCTTTGACAACTGCTCTAGCGCTTCTTGCACGATCTTCTCAGATTGGGCGTCCAAGGCCGATGTCGCCTCATCCAGCAACAAAATCGGACGATCCCGCAACACGGCACGGGCAATTGCAACCCGCTGGCGTTGCCCACCAGACAGCGCAGATCCACGTGGCCCCGCAAGCGTGTCCAAACCTTGGTCCAGCCCATTGACAAAGTCGCTGACATGGGCTGCATCCATCGCTGCTTTGAGGGCGGCGTCATCGATTTCTTGGCCCATGGTGATGTTGTCACGGATGGTTTCGTCGAACAGCAACGCATCTTGCGACACCACTGAATAGAGCCCGCGCAACTCAGCCAGCGCCAAGTCTTGGCAATTTGTGCCACCCAAAGTGATCGCGCCAGATTGCACATCGGCCAATCGAGTCAACAGGCTAAAGATCGTTGATTTGCCTGCCCCCGATGCGCCAACCAAGGCTGTGGTTTCGCCAGCTTTGGCCGTGAAACTGGTGCCGCGCAGCACAGGTGCATCGGTGTAGGAAAACACCACATCATCAAGCTGCACATCGGCTTGCTGGGCTGGGCAGGGCAAGGGTTTCGGTGCCGTTGGGTCAATGATCGTTGGCTTTTGCATGAACACTTCGTGCAGGCGTTCAATCGGTGCCATGGCTTGCTGCCAAATGCCCGCAGACATGCCCAAACGGCGTGCAGGATCGATCAGCAATCCTATCGCGGTGAAAAACGACATGAATTCGCCGATGGATTTGTCGCCATTGATGATCTGACCGCCGCCGTAATACAGCACAGCGCAAAACCCGATCCCTGCGATCAAATCCACCAGCGCAGGCATGGCGGCTTGGCCGCGTACAGCGCGTAATTCAGAACGCACAAAGGCGTTGATGGCAGTCATAAAACGATTGGTTTCGCGCGCTTCTGTGCCTGATAGCTTGATGGATGTGGTGCCGTGGTACACTTCATCCAACCGATTGGACACCAAAGACGAGGTTTCGCGGGCTTGATAAGACGTGCGGCGTACCAAGGTTTGCAGTGATGAAATCGGCCAGACCAACAACGGCGTTGCCGACAGAACAATCAGCGTCCAGACCCAATCCGTGTACAATGCCACGGCCAGCAAGGAAATCAATCCGACAACATCACGCCCCAAAGATGTGAAAAGCTGTCCCCACAAAACTGACACTTGTTGACTGTCTCCACGTGTGCGCTCGATCAAAACACCGGGGGGATATTTGTGGAAAAACGGACCATCCAAGGTCAAAACATGGCGCACAAGGTCGGTTTGAACCCGCGCCGAAGTGCGTTGCTGGGCGATGGCCATCAAAATACGCTGCGCGAAAGAAGAAATGGCGCGTATTGCGAAAACCCCCAAGATCGTCAAAGCCACCCAAGTGATCGATGACGTGCTGCCAGCTGACAAAATTGTATCAAACATCGGCTTGATCAAATAGCTCAACGCCCCAAGCATCATGCCTTCAACCGCCATAAAGCCAAAAGCGCCCAAAAGAGCCGGCGTAGATTGGCGCAAATAACCCGCCCAAAACCAACTCATCAATGTCTTAGTTGATTTTGGCTGTCGCTGTAATGTATCGCTCATTCAAGATCCTGACAGTAAAAGGCGTTTCGCCAATCGCACCTGCGGTTTTGGTCTAGCCGCAGTGCGCGATGTTTACACAATTACGAGTGTTTCCAAAGAGGCTTAAAGCTCTGCGCGATCGCCTTTTGGTCAAAATGGATCTCGAACCACTCGCGGATCGGCATATCACCTAGACGTATGATATCAGCCTCATAACAGTCCAATAGGTGATCTAGAATACCGGTTTTGGTGCTTTTCAAATGCGCGAAACGCCAATGCAGCTGTTTGCGTGCTTCGCTCAGCGGGGCCCCTTTGACGTGCAAAAGATAAAGGGCCGAGACCAACCCTGCGCGATCAGCCCCTGATTTACAATGCAACAAAAACGGTGGCTTCAGCTGGTCCAGTCGATCCAAAACACGCAAATATGCCTCTTTAGACGCCAAGCTGCGCGCGCTTAAGTTTTCTGTTACCAAAGTGATGCCGTGTTCTTCGCAAGCCTGTTTTTCCAACAGCATAAAGCTGATCGGATTGTTCGCGTTGCCGCGCAACGACAGGATCGTTTTGATCCCCATTTTTTTGTACTTTTCGACGCGCTTGGGCGAAGGTTGGTTCGAGCGCCAAACTCCAGGTGCAATTTCATATAGGTTTTGCCACAGGCCCCGCAAAAATGCGTGGTCAAACAATTGGAAATGCCAATACGCCAATCTGCGTGTCTGCGGCGTTGAAACATCGTTGCCAAACGTGCCGACGCGCCCGTATTCAAGGTCTTTGAAACGTTCTTTAAGAGTCTTTGACATTTTGCCTCATGTGGAAAATCCAGTCTGCGCTGTGTATCTTTTATCGGTCTCTCTCGCAAGTCGCTGCATTTTCGCACTTTTGCCTCAGATTATCGCAATTTTCGGGTCGACCCTACGTCAATCTTGCTGCGCCAATTGTGCCGATTGACCAAAAAAAATCTGTAGGTTAACGCTAGATGTCTCATTATCTAAGGTTTGCTTATGTCACTTTCAAATGGTCGCCATTACCTCGCTATTCCAGGCCCATCTGTTCTGCCGGACGCTGTTTTGCAAGCTATGCAACGCCCTGCGCCAAATATTTATACAGGCGAACTGGTTGACTTGACCCATGGTCTTATCCCCGATCTTAAAAAAATAGCGCGCACCCAACATCATGTGGCGATGTATATTTCCAACGGGCATGGGGTCTGGGAAGCTTCTTTGACCAATATGATTTCGCGCGGCGACACGGTTTTGGCCTGTTTGTCTGGCGCCTTTGGTGAAGGCTGGGCCGATGTGGCTGAAAAGCTTGGAGCTAAAGTACAGCGTTTGGATTTTGGCAAAACCATTGCGATTGATCCGGCAAAAGTCGAGCAGGCTTTGCGTGCTGATACGGATCACAGCATCAAAGTCGTGCTTGTCACGCATGTCGATACGGCAACATCGTTGCGCAATGATATCAAGGCTATACGGGCCGCGATCGATGCCACAGGCCACCCAGCACTTTATGCTGTGGACTGTGTGGCCTCTATGGGCTGCGAGACGTTTGAGATGGATGCTTGGGGCGTTGATGTTGCTATTGCCGCCTCGCAGAAGGGGCTGATGACTCCAGCAGGAATGGGTTTTGTTTGGGCCTCAGACAAGGCGCTTGCTGTCGGGCAAACGTCTGATATGCGCACGCCGTATTGGGATTGGAATCTGCGTACAGATCCCACGCATCTTTATGAATTCTTTGGCGGCACGCCACCCACACAACATTTGTATGCCCTGCGCACAGCGGTGGATATGATGATGGATGAGGGCATGGAAAACATCTGGAACCGTCATGCGGTTTTGGCAGGGGCGTACTGGGCGGCTGTGGACGCTTGGGGGCAGGGGGGCGATTTGACCTTGAACGTCGCTGATCCCGCGCAACGCTCGCATGCTGTCACGGCCTTGAAACTGACCGAGCCCGATGGCACGCGGTTGCGCGACTGGTTGACCGAACACATGGGCGTTACGCTTGGCATTCCATTGGGTATGGCCGCTTGGGATGCGCCGGAATGGCACGGTTATTTCCGGATCGGCCATATGGGGCATTTGAATGCGCAGATGGTTTTGGGTGTGATCGGCGCGATTGAAACGGGTTTTATCGCCTTAGGCATCCCACACGGAACGGGTGGCGTCACTGCCGCCACGCAGTTTTTGGCCAGTCAGGTTGGGACTGTGACCACGCCCGCCGAAGCCGGCGGGTGCTGTAGCGGTTAAGTTTTGCCGATTTGGTCGAACGCGTCCTGCAAAGCCAAGGGCAGGCGCTCGGCCAAAATATCCAACTCATGCGGCAAGCCCACTGAGATGCGAATGCAGCGGTCCAGTGGCGCTGCCCCCGGCATCCGCACGAACACGCCCCGCGCACTGAGTGCGGACAAAACAGCTCGGGCGAAATTGCCATCACGTCCACAATCAATCGTGACAAAATTGGTGGCAGAGGGCAACGGATTCAAACCATTGTCTTGCGCGATTTGTGCAATTCGGGCGCGGGTTTGATCGACTTTTTTAAGGGTCTCAGATAGATACTCATGGTCTTGCAAGGCGGCCGAAGCACCAGCTTGCGCGATGCGGTTCACACCGAAATGATTGCGGATTTTGTCAAAGCCGCTGATGATCTCGGGGTGTGAAATGCCATAGCCAATTCGTGCCCCTGCAAGTCCATAAGCTTTTGAAAAGGTACGGAACCGGATCACGTGCTTGTCTGTTGTATCTAGCTCGGGTGTAGAGTTCTCAGGCGCAAATTCTGCATAGGCCTCGTCCAGCACCAACAGGCAGCCGTCAGGCACAGCATCGATCATGGCTTGCACTGTAAGTGCGTCATGCACGCTGCCCATGGGATTGTTCGGATTGGATAAGTACACAAGTTTCGCGCCAACCTCATGTGCCTTGGCGATCAAGGCTTTAGGGTCTTCAAAGTCGCCTTTATAGGCCACCTTGTGCAACACGCCGCCGACACCCGCCACGTGGTAGTTGAACGTCGGGTACGACCCGTCAGAGGTCACCACAGCTTCACCGCTGCCCACATAAAGTCGCACCAAAATGCCCAGAAGCCCGTCAATGCCTTCGCCGATGGTCAGGGCCTCAGGCGCGATGTTCAGATGTGCGGCCAATTCAGAGCGCAGCGGTTCATTTTCGGGTACGCCGTATTTCCAAATACCGCTAAGCGCATCCGTCATCGCGGTGATGGCTTTGGGCGAGGGGCCAAAAGACAGCTCGTTCGCGCCAAGACGTGCGGCAAACGCGACACCGCGTTCAGATTCAATGCGCTCAGGCGCGATAAAGGGAATGGTCGAGGGCAGCGATGCTGCAAGCGGGGTGAGGCGTGTATCTGTCATATCCAATATCTGCCCCAAGTTGACAGCGCGGACAAGCGGTCATGGCCCAGACTGCAAACAAGACTGCAAAAACGGGCGCAGATTTCGCTGCGCCCGTTTTGTCATGTCATTTAGCAGGTGTTCAGCCGATTTCTGCTAGGCGGGCGAGGGCGGCTTTGAGTTTGCCTTCTTCCTCTTCGCGCGCCGCCAGATTGGCTTGGGCTTCGGCCACAACATCTGCTGGGGCAGAGGCTGCGAATTTCGGATTGTTCAAACGTCCGCGCAAACCGCCCAGTTCTTTGGCCAGTTTTTGCATGGTTTTCTCAAGCCGTGCTTTTTCTTCTGCAATATCAATCACACCCGCAAGCGGCAGCGCAAAGGTGCCGCCCTCGACCGGAATGGTGATCGCGCCTTTGGGCATCGGGCCAACAGACAGGCTGTCGATGCGCGCGAGTTTCATGATCAGGGCCTCATTATTAGCCCAAGCTGTCTTGCCTGCTTCGTCCAAATCGACCTGCACCATGGGGATTTTCAGACCCGCTGGCACGTGCACTTCGGCGCGGCTTGATCGGATGCTTTCGATCAAAGTGATCACCCAGTTCATCTCAATATCCGCTGCCGCATCCACCAATTCAGGGCCATATGTTGGCCAGTCGGTGACGGCCAAAAGCCCGCGATCTGTTTGAACGGTGCCCCAAAGCTCTTCGGTGATGAACGGCATAAACGGGTGCAGCATGATCAAAGCCTGATCCAGCGCCCAGCCCATGGTTTGACGTGTTTCTGCCAAGACGGCTTCGTCTTCGGCAAACAACAAGGGTTTCGCCAATTCCACGTACCAGTCACAGAACTTGCCCCAAACAAAGCCGTAAAGCGCATGGGCCGCATCGTTGAAACGGTATGCGGCGATGGCCTCGTCCACCTCGGCGCGCACTTTCGCGGTCTCGCCGATGATCCATTTGTTCACTGTTGCCTCAGGTGTAGGCATTACAGATGGGTCATAGACCTCGAACACTTGGTTCATTTCGGCAAAGCGCGCGGCGTTCCAGATCTTGGTGCCAAAGTTGCGATACCCTTTGATGCGCTCCTCAGAGAGTTTCAAAACCCCGCCTATAGCGGCCATAGAGGCATTGGTGAACCGCAGCGCATCGGCACCGTATTCGTCAATGATTTCCAAGGGATCAATCACATTTCCCGTGGTCTTGGACATTTTCTTGCCCTTCTCATCACGCACGAGCTGGTGCAGGTAAATGGTGTGGAATGGCACTTCGTCCACCACAGCCAATTGCATCATCATCATCCGCGCAACCCAGAAGAACAGAATGTCTTGGCCGGTGACCAACACGTCTGTTGAAAAGTATTTCGAGGTGTCTTCGTCCCATTCAGGCCAACCGAGTGTGCCGATGGGCCAGAGGCCAGAGGAGAACCAAGTGTCCAAAACGTCAGGGTCGCGGAACATGGGCACTTCCATTGGGCCTTCAAAGGATCTGATTTCGCCTTCATTTTTGGTGTCCATCAGCTTGATCTGTTCGGCCAATACCTCTGTCGCTTCTTGCATGTCTGCAACAATGCGAAAATCGGTGCCATCAACGGACTGAAGTTTCGCTTTTTCAACAGCTTCCGCTTCAGTTGCTGCACAAATAGGATACCAGTCGTCTTTGCCTGGAATGTACCAAACCGGAATCTGGTGCCCCCACCACAATTGACGCGAGATACACCATGGCTCGATATTCTCAAGCCAGTGGTTGTAAACCTTGCGCCCTGAATCAGGGATGATCTTGGTCTTGCCGCTTTGAATGGCTTCCAGCGCTGGCGCGACGATTTTTTCTGCATCCACAAACCATTGGTCGGTCAACATCGGCTCGATCACGACTTTGGACCGATCCCCGAATGGCTGCATCACAGGCTTGTTTTCAACGTAAGGGACGATTTCTGAGACTTCTGTCTCAACGCCCTCATCGTCTTTCACCGTTTTGGTGACGGTGATCATGACGGCCAAACCAGCATTGGTGATGTCGTCGATCACAGCTTTGCGCGCCTCAAACCGATCCATGCCACGGTATTTTTCGGGCACAAGGTTCATCTCGTCGATTTCAACCTCGGTGGCCGCAGCACCTGTTGCGATTTCGCGGGCACGGTCGACGCAAGCTTCATAGCTGTCACCATCGTCACGCATAGCACCCTTGCGATCCATCAAACGGTACATCGGCAAGTTGCAGCGTTTGGCAACTTGGTAATCGTTGAAATCATGGGCACCAGTGATTTTCACCGCACCAGAGCCGAAATCCTTGTCAGGGTATTCATCGGTGACAATCGGGATCAAACGATTACATAGCGGCAGATGCACCATTTTGCCCACGATAGGCGCGTAACGCTCATCAGATGGGTGCACAGCAACAGCGCCATCTCCCAGCATGGTTTCAGGGCGGGTGGTGGCGATAGAAATATAATCGCGAGTCTCGCGCAGGGTCACGTTGCCGTCTTCGTCTTTTTCAACGTATTCGTAAGTGTCACCACCCGCGAGCTTGTATTTGAAATGCCACATGTGGCCAGCGACCTCGATGTTCTCGACTTCCAAATCAGAGATCGCAGTCTCGAAATGAGGATCCCAGTTGGTCAGGCGTTTACCGCGATAGATCAGGCCTTTGGAATGCATCTCGACAAAGACTTTGATCACGGCGTCGTGGAAATTGCCCTCTTCGCCCGCAGGCGCATTTGGCGCGCCAGACATGGTAAAGGCGTTGCGCGACCAATCGCAGGAATTGCCCAAGCGTTTCATTTGCCCGATAATTGTCGTTCCGTATTGGCCTTTCCAATCCCACACGCGGGATAGAAACTCATCACGACCTAAATCGGCGCGTTTCTTGCCTTCCTCAGCCATGAGTTTTTTTTCGACCTGCAACTGCGTCGCGATGCCTGCGTGGTCTTGGCCGGGCTGCCACAGAGTGTCAAAGCCGCGCATCCGGTGCCAACGCACCATGATGTCTTGCAATGTGTGGTTAAACGCATGGCCGACGTGCAAAGCGCCCGTCACATTGGGCGGGGGCAGCATGATGGTAAAGGTTTCCTCGCGCGAGGCATTGGCACCAGCTTTGAAAGCCCCTGCCTTTTCCCAGCCGCTATAAATCCGCGTTTCCGCTGTTTTCGCGTCAAAAACTTTGTCCATGGTCATGATAAGCCGCCTAATACGTCATTCCTGTTGCGCGATATGTACCGTGCAGCCACGGCAAGGGAAAGGGTGAAACCCTCGGATGTTGGCCCACCTTGTGGACATTTTCGTGGCACTTCAGAGCATTTGTCGCTCACCTGCGCTTTGGCGCTTCGGAAAACCTGCAGTGTTTCGGTCAAAAATGCGGATCAGAGCGCGGATCAGAGCAAAGATAACTAGGTCGCGTTTTCGAGTGTCAAAGCCAATAGACCGTGCCCTGAAATGGCCACTTGGAGGACTTTAAAAATTGACGGTGACTTAAGGTTTTGGACCTAAAAGAAAACCTGCGATAGGAGACACGCGACATGGGCGATTGGCGAACACATCTGGATCGAGAAATCGATCGCATGGTGAAAAGCCCGCAATACAGCGGGATTACGATTTCCGCATATCGGCAGTCAGATGGATCGCATTATAATTTTGATGCGGGGCAGTTGTACGCACGCACGCCCTTTTTCGCGACGTCCATGGTGAAACTCTATGTGGTGGCCATTTTGATGCAACTGCGTGATGAGGGTAAAGTGGCTTTTGATACGCCGTTTAAGTCCTACTTGCCAAATTCCAATTTATGGGTCGAAATCCACGTCAAAGACGCCATGGATTATACTGGTATCATCACCATCCGGCATCTCATGTCACAAACCTCTGGGCTTGGTGACTTTTTCGTATATCGCAACCGTGCCAGAGCGCTGCAACACGCCCTCGCGGATGGGGTCGACACGTCTTGGACGTTTGAAGATGTGATTTTACGCACACGATCTCATGGTGCAATTGAAGCCCCAGGGGCCTCATCCAAGGCACTTTATACTGACAGCAATTTTCATATTCTGGGTAAGGTGATTGAAGCGCTCGAGCAAAAGAGCTTTTCGCAGGTGGTTGAAGACCGCATCACGCGGCCTCTTGGGCTGACAGCAACTTACATTTACAATGATCCGTCTGACACGCGGCCTGCTAATTTTATGTCCAAAACGCGTGAAGTCGTGGTGCCACGTGCCATGGCGTCTTTCCAAGCTGATGCTGGTTTGGTGACAACCTCGCGCGAAGGGTTGATCTTTTTACGCAGCTTTTTCGAGGGGTATTTGTTCGAACGCCGTCGTATCCGTGATTTGTTCGACTGGAAGCCTTTGCATAGGCCCATTGATTACGGTCTTGGTGTGATGCGTGTTGATGCATCGCGCTTGGTGGCGCTCAAGTTTCGTCTTAAAGAACCTTGGTCGTGGGGGCGAAAACTGCCTACAGTCTATGGCCATTTTGGGTTCGGGGGGAGTTTTGCATTCTACGCGCCTGAACTCCAAATTTACGCTGCTGGCACAACCAACCAGCTTGCAGACCCTGCGCGCTCAGTTGCTCTGGCTCTTCGCGTGATTGAGGCCATCTCTCGTGGTGAAGTCGAGCCCTTTGAAGCACATGAAGCGGTCGAGGAGGATCTGGTACATCACGGCGCCGAATAACGTGCCGGAGAGCCCTAAATCGATCGGTCAAATTTGACGCTGAGATGGATCAGGCTTTCGATGTCTTGAACGCCCGTGGTCGAGGCAATTTGTTCCAAGGCTTGATCAATGTCTTCGGTGGTGCCACAGGCTATTTGTGCAATTAAATCAACACGACCTGTGGATGTTGCCACCATTTCCACATCGGGAATTCCTTTGAGTTTCCCGACGACACCTGCCGATGTTCGCGGTTCGCAATACACCAGCACAGTGGCCTTGATCCGCCGCGCCAAAGCGACGTCCCCCAATTTGATCGTATAACCCGCAATCGTGCCGTTGGTTTCCAGCTTTTCCAATCGTGCCTGTACGGTAGAGCGCGCCACCTTGAAGCGCCGCGCCAAACGCGAGACTGAGGTTGATGAATCAGTGGCCATCGCCGCCAGTATTTTTTGATCCAAATCGTCCACAAATCATCCCTTCGGTAAACGAATTCCATGCACATCTCGTAAGTGACATCAGAGATATAGCATTTTAACCGCAATAGCTTACAAATTAACGTATAATATGTACATTTCAACTCTTTTTTTCGGTGAAATGACACGTCATATACGGCTTAATGTTTTCAGGATCAAAGGGCAGCGGCGACGCTTGCACCTGGCCTGGTTTGGATTAACGCGTAAGCGCATTCCCAACCGGACACCCCGGGTAAGATAGTGGCTGCAACTGTTGGTGAGGATACGCTGATGGGGCTTTCGAAAACACTGTGGGCATCGCCTGCGGACTACCTTCGTACACATTCGCCGGAGCATCCGGTTATGTTTTTTTCTCCTGAAACGCTTCAGGCATGCGCCCATGAATTCTTGAACGGATTCCCAGGTCTTGTAACCTATGCGGTTAAAGCAAATCCAGACGAAGAGGTTCTGATCAACCTCATTGCCGCGGGTATCCGTGGTTTTGATGTCGCCTCTCCTGTGGAAATGGACACCATCGCGCGTTTGGCGCCTGATGCCGCGATGCATTACAACAACCCTGTGCGTTCGCGTACTGAGATCAAGCATGCTGTTGCGCTGGGCGTGAAGTCCTATTCCGTCGACAGCCATTCTGAACTGGTCAAGCTGGGCCAATTGGTGCCTGCGGATGGTGTTGAAATCGCCGTGCGCTTCAAGCTGCCTGTTGAAGGGGCTGCCTATAACTTTGGCGCCAAATTTGGCGCGACGGTTGAAAAGGCGATTGAGCTGGTGACTTTGGCAGATCAGCTTGGTTTTGACGTCTCGCTCAATTTCCACCCCGGTACACAATGTACCGATCCGAAAGCTTGGGAAACCTACATCTTTACTGCGGCCGAGATTGCCCGCGTGACAGACGTGCATATCCACCGTTTGAACGTTGGTGGTGGCTTCCCGTCGCACCGCTTGAACGATGTCTTGCCACAGCTGTCCGCGACTTTCGCCTTGATCGACCGCGTCACTGACGAGGCTTTTGGCGATGCGCGCCCTGCGTTAATTTGCGAACCCGGCCGAGCGCTTGTGGCGGAAAGCTTTGCGCTTGTGACCCGCGTGAAAGCCATTCGCGATGATGCGCATGTGTTCTTGAATGACGGCATTTACGGTGGCTTGTCTGAGTTGCACTTGGTCGGCGTCATCGATCGCATCGAAGCTTATGGTCCGTTTGGCAATCGCCGTATGGGCAACCCTGTGTTGCGCACCGTTTTCGGTCCGACATGTGATAGCACTGACAAATTGCCGTCTGAGTTGGGCTTTCCAAAGGATATGGAAGAAGAAGATCACGTGGTTTTCGCGGGCTGTGGTGCCTATTCACTTGCGACGGCTACGCGGTTTAACGGGTTTGGCAACATCACAGTCGAGACGGTGCAAAACCTCGTGAAACCCGACTACTTGTAAGACGCGCGCTACGATCAAGTCTGATTTTCGGCTTCAAAACCTATTGCCTTTTACACGGCCGCTTTGCCCGCTAGTCTGTGGAAAAGCGGCCGTTTTGGTTTTAGGGAGTGCACAGTGAGACAGTGCGGAATATGTCAGAAAATTAGGGGTTTGAAAGACAGGTTTTGTCCGACGGATCTTGATATTGAGGCGCGTGATGTGCTGTTTGATGTCATAACCTTTGGTGGTTTTATAAAAGGTGATGCGCGTGCGGCACCGTAAAAGTCTATTCGGTCGCCTGCGGCACCTTATTGAATTCAAGAGAAAAGTCACCACGTCGGAGTCCGTGCATGGGCGCGGCCCCATCACCCATGTCATCATCATGGACGGCACGCTGTCGTCTTTGGACGAGGGATATGAGACCAACGCAGGTTTGACGTTTAAGTTGTGTTGTGATGTTGCCGATATAGGCCCTGACAGCGCGAATATGCTTGTGCGCTATGAGGCGGGCATTCAGTGGGACAGTTTCGCTGATACCATGGATGTCGTTGAAGGGCGCGGTATCAACGAACAGATCAAACGGGTTTACGGCGGGCTTGCGTCGCGCTATCGCGCCGGTGATAAGATTTTCCTGTTTGGCTATTCGCGCGGCGCTTATGCTGTGCGGTCCTTGGCGGGGTTCATTGATCAAGTGGGCCTTTTGGAACGTCATGCCGCGACAGAGCGCAATATCAAAACCGCCTATCGCCACTATCAGTCTGATCCGGATACAGATGCCGCGCGTTTCTTTGCCGCCAAGCATTGCCACAAAGATGTGGTCATAGACATGCTGGGGGTGTGGGATACAGTGGCGGCTGTGGGTGTGCATTTCCCTGTGCTGTGGCGATTTTCGCGGGTCTTTCATGAGTTTCGCGACCTTAGGCCACCACGTTGTGCGCGCAAATCCTATCATGCTTTGGCCTATCACGAGCGCCGCCGTGCCTATGCGCCGGTGATGTTCGAGACCAACCCCAATTCGGATCAGGTGCTGCAACAGATGTGGTTTCCAGGCTCGCACAGCGATGTCGGCGGGCAGTTGTCTGGGCATAATCCCGAACGCAAACTGTCGAACGCGACGCTGGTGTGGATGCTGGATAAGGCGGAACAAGCGGGGCTGGAGCTACCCAAAGGGTGGCGCAGGCGCTTTTTGTCCGATCCGCATGGGCGGTCTATTGGTATGAGCAAAGGCTGGGGCAAATTCTTCTGGTTGCGTGTCAAACGCACTGTTGGCCGTGACCCGTCTGAGGTGATTCATCCGGCGGTGAAACGTTAGACACACGCCGTTTCCAGCGCGCGTTTTAGGGGCTTTCACGTTGCGCCTGCAAGCTTAGGCCGTGGTTACACCCAAATTGGTGCAGACAGCTTTGGACAGATTTGGCTTGTTGAGCGTGTAAAAATGCAAATCGTCGACGCCGCCAGCAATCAGTTCTTCACACATTTCAGTGGCCAAATCGATGGACAGCTGATCTGCGTTATCGCCAGCTTTCGCATAAAGATCATCCAGATGCGCAGGCACAGGCGTGCCGCAGGATTGAGCGAATTTTTTCACGCCGTTCCAGCTGTTGATTGGCAAGATGCCGGGCAGAATTGTACCGGTGATGCCCGTGGCAATTGCGCGATCACGGAAGCGGAAGAACGTGTCAGGGTCAAAAAAGAACTGCGTGATAGCGCTGTCTGCACCGGCATCAAACTTGCGTTTGAGGAATTTCACATCTGCGTTCTCGTCCGCGGCCTCAGGGTGCGGATCAGGGTAGGCGCCCACGCGCAGCTTGAATTTGCCAGTTTCTGACAGGGCCTCGATCAGCTCAATTGAGTTGGCGAAACCTTCAGGGTGAGGGGTGAAACCGCCCGCACCTTTTGGGGGGTCGCCGCGCAGTGCCACGATTTCAGAAACACCCGCCGCCGCATAAGCATCGGCAATGGCCAGCGTTTCGGCTTTCGTCGCATCGACACAAGTGAGATGGGCCGCAACGTTTAAACCGAATTTCTTGTGCAGCAATTCCACAGCTTCATGGGTCAGGGTACGGGTGGTGCCGCCTGCGCCATAAGTGACAGAGACAAAGCCGGGCTTCAGATCATGCAGCGCATTGACCGTTTCAAACAGACCAAAAGTGGCCGCCATGTTCTTTGGAGGAAAGAACTCGAAGGAAATATTTGGCGTTTTGGTCATGGCAGTCGTCCTTATGTGTTTGATCGTCTTGTGTCACGTCCCGCCATGTGAGACAAATTCATAGTTCTCAACACTATTATGAATGGCGCTCACATATGCACTTGGAATTTCGCCACCTGCGCACCATCAAAGCGATCTTTGAAGAAGGCGGGCTGGCGCGCGCTGCTGATAGTTTGAACATCACCCAATCTGCGTTGTCGCATCAAGTCAAAGGGCTTGAAGATCAAGCGGGGGTGGAATTGTTTGTGCGTCGCTCTAAGCCATTGAAACTGTCTGCCGCGGGTATGAAATTGCTGCGGCTGGCGGAAGATGTGTTGCCACGGATCGAGGCGATCGAGGCCGAATTCAAAGGCATCGAAGATGGCACCAAAGGGCGTTTACACATCGCCATTGAATGTCACGCCTGTTTCGACTGGCTGATGCCGGTGCTCAATCAGTTTCGCAAAGCTTGGCCCGATGTGGACGTGGACATTCGGTTGCGGCTTGCCTTTGGCGCCATGACGGCCTTGGAAAAAGAACAGGTCGATTTGGTGATCTCAAGCGATCCTGATGTGCCCACAGGCGTCACTTACGTGCCCTTATTTGACTATTCGCCGATGTTTGTCTGCTCTAGCAAAAATCATCTGGCCACGCGGGATTTTGTCGACGCGGAAGATTTTGCCGACCAGACCTTGTTCACCTATCCCATGGACCGTGCCCGTTTGGATGTGTTCAAAGAATTGTTAACGCCTGCGGGTGTATCGCCTGCGCATGTGCGCCAAGTGGAACTGACGGATGTGATCATGATGTTGGTTGCGTCAAACCGCGGTGTAGCCGTTCTGCCTGATTGGGTGATGCGTGATGCGCGCGACAATGACGAATATGCGGTTTTGCCGCTCACAGCCACGGGCAAAACGCGGCGCTTATATGCGGCTGTGCGCGATGACGACGTGTCCAAACCCTATATGGCGCATCTGATCCGCATCGCCAAAACCGAAGCCGTGAAACTGCAACGTGGTTAAGTCACATGGTTTGAACCTGTAACCCTGTCGATTTGGCCAAAACTTCCCATAAAACTGCCCTTCAAGCCCTTGGCAGATCGGGTCCTTGTGCGTATACGCAGCACTTGAACATCTTCGGAGCCGGATACCCATGCTAGGCAGTGCAAACCAAAACGTCATGATCAAGGCCACACGTGCCGCTGGTCGCTCTCTTGTGAAAGACTTTCGCGAGGTCGAGAACCTCCAAGTTTCAGCGAAAGGGGCAGGGGACTTTGTCTCCAAAGCGATCATCAGTTCTGAGACCATCATGCGCGATATGCTGGTCGAGGCGCGTCCGACCTATGGTTGGCTTGGCAAAGACGGCAAAGAAGTTGAAGGCGCTGACCCAACCCGCCGCTGGATCGTTTCTGGCTTGGACGGGGTGACCAACTTTTTGCACGGCTTACCGCATTGGGCTGTGTCTGTAGCACTTGAGCACAAAGGCGAGATCGTATCTTGTGTTGTGTTTGATCCGGCCAAAGGTGAATTGTTCTGGGCTGAAAAAGGTTCCGGTTCTTGGATGAACGACACGCGTATTCGCGTGTCTGGCCGCACCAAGCTTCATGAAGGATTGTTCGCGACAGGTCTGCCAAATGGTGGTCAATCTGATCTACCTGACACGTTGCGTGATCTTGCACGCATCTTGCCAGCTTGTGCTGGTGTTCGCCGTTGGGGCGCGCCGTCACTTGATATGGCTTTTGTGGCTGCTGGTCGTTTCGATGGCTACTGGGAACGTCGCATGAAACCATGGGATATCGCTGCTGGTTTGCTTTTGGTCAAAGAAGCAGGCGGCTTTGCTGAGCCTCTCGTAAAAACAAATAACATGGTGGATGATGGCGAAGTCATCTGTGCCAATGAAGCTTTATTCGATCGGTTCGCATCGGCTATTCGCGCGTCCTAATCGGTCACCATGTTTAAGATTTCAAAACGCGCGCTGTCATGGCGCGCTTTTTCTTTGCCCCTATGTTTGTTTCTATTTTTGCACAAGTCACATTGTTTTCTTTGTGACTGTTCTCAGCTCCAATAACGAGATACCTCGTTTTAGCCCTATTGCTGCCGGTATTGAATGCGAATGTGTTTGGGTAAATAGGAGAACTTTTTGTGTTTAAAAGATTTGCCCATTGGGTCAAAAATAATAACCAAGATGACGGCGGCGCTGTCACAATTGATTGGGTCGTGATCACATCTGCAGTGCTCGGTATTTCACTTACTGTTATTTTAACTATTTCAGATGGCGCACAAATTTATGCGACCTTCGTGAGCGAAGATCTCGAAGAAATCGCCTATGAGGTGGGTTACGGCGACTAATCCGTTTCAGCCTTTATTTATGCAGTCTGAGCGCCCCGCCTGTTTGGCCGGGTGATTCTTGCTTGTAAAATACATGACGGGCAGGGGTTCATTTGCGTCGTTTGACGATGGGAACAGATGATTTTACAAATTGATATTGGGCCTCAGGATGCGGAGGATGGCCGAATGTTCGATTCCAATACTGCCGCCCGCCCAAGGCCATCCATTTGGGATAGATCACGACAATCCCAGCTATGAACCCGCCCAAATGCGCCAAATACGCGACGCCACCAGAGCCAGATGTGGCCGAGACGCCACCCACGATCTGCATGAGGGCCCAAAGGCCCAGCATGACCCAAGCGGGCACGGGAAAGATTTTGAAAAAAATGATCAAAATTAGCAAAATGTCGATCTTTGCTTTGGGGTACAACAGCAAATAGGCTCCCATCACGCCGGCAATCGCACCGGAAGCACCGACCATCGGTACACGCGCGCTTGGATCGGCCAAAAACTGAGCCAACCCAGCGATCGCGCCGCAAAATAAATAGAACCCCAAGAATTTCCCGTGGCCCAGTTCGTCTTCTAAATTGTCACCAAAAATCCATAGAAACAGCATGTTGCCGGCTAAATGCATAAATCCTGCATGCATAAATATAGACGAAAAAAACGTATAAGCCCCATCACCGGACGACACGCGCGCAGGCACCAAAGCCCAATTGGCGTAGATGTCATAAAGGGTTGCATCGTTGCTATATGCGGGCAGCATCGCCAAAAATACAGCGATATTCAGCGCCATGATGCCGTAAGTGACATAGGCGGGGCGTCTGGACGGGTTGTGGTCACGAATTGGAAACATAAAACCACATTGGCGCTGCAATATCCTGCGTCAAGCGCAATTCTTTGGGCGAAGCTGCCGCAGAATGCATTTTGGGTGTCGAAAACCACTTGGCTCTGGGCTTTGAAGCGCTTAAACATCAAGGCGTTGCAAAACAGCTTTGTGCCTTTAGCGCTTATATTGCTTTGCGACATGGTTGCGGGCGTGGTGGAATGGTAGACACACCAGACTTAAAATCTGTTGGGCGTATGCCCGTGGGGGTTCGAGTCCCCCCGCCCGCACCACATTTTTAATTATATGTAATATAAATCAGTTGATTGAGGATTTTTTCTTCGATTTTCCTTTCAGCCCCCTTTGGGGCTGGGCTTGGTGTAAAAGAACTGTGCCGCAAGCACGGCGTCAGTGATGCGAGGTTTTACAAATGGCGATCCAAGTATGGCGGGATGGAAGTGTCCGCAATCTGGTGGCGGCATGGCGCATCGACTTCAACCACAATCACCCACATTCAAGCCTTGCTGGCCTGACACCAGCGGAATATGCCAACCGGTCAAAGAAGGACCAAAACCTGAACAGAGATAGCCAAAATGAGTGTACTTATTGGGGAGCTGGTTAATTTTAAAACACGAGACGTTGTCCCAAAAAGGCGACGAATTTGCATTTAATTTAATGTGGATCAAGTTGCTTTTTTGTCCACTGACGCTATTGATACGATTTCTGTTGTAGACGCCATTTAGCGGCAAGGTCCGGCGCGTTGACTGTGGCCGCTCAGCGTTGTCATCCTCGATTGAACGAGAGCTGGATAAATTTTTAGGCACGAGAGAATTCACACGCTAAGGGCGAGTAAATTCTCTCGCGAAATTTAAAGAACCAGTATATGCAAGACAGCAAGATTTCGAAACGGCGCAAACGGTTTAAAAATAGTTAGTAGGGTGAAACAGTATGTCAGAAAAGAATCGTGTCCAATCAATGGATCGGTTGATCGAGCGCGCTTCTTATGCAGTGATCATTGGTTTATACGCTCTTATTTTATTTGGCGCAGTCAATTACGCGAATGTAAAAGCAGAAGAAGAGCAGGTCGGGGCGATGTATCGTGCACAATCGATCATTGCGACGCGAATACAGCAGTCAGTCAATAAAAAGCTGTTGTTTGCGCGCGGCCTTGCGGGAGCCGTTTCCATTTCCCCAAACATCACGGAGACGGATTTTTCGAACCTGAGTAGCGCGATCAAGGCCGAAGACCCATCTGTGGTGAATATGGCATTGGTGAAAGATGGTATCATCACGCGTGTACACCCGCTTGAAGGCAACAGCACGTTAATCGGACGCGACATCACTGTTTCCCCGAGCCGACTTTCTATTTTGCAAATAATAGAGCGCGTCGGAACGACCGTAATTGAAGGGCCAATCGATTTACTGAAAGGGTATTCGGGTTTCATCATCCGAGAACCGATTTATGATGTCTCTCAAGGTGAGAATAATGGTGTACTTTGGGGGGTTGCATCGATCGTCTTTGCAATTGAGCCGTTCTTAGACGAAATCGGATTAACCGAATTTGCAGATAATTACTCTGTGTCAGTGAAAGTTAAGACGCCACTTGGTGAAGACGTTATGCTGTATGGGGACCAAGCAGCGTTTGCCGCCTCAAAGAGTATGTATGAATTGAAATTTCCTTCGGTTGTGTGGACGCTTGCATTGTCTCCACGTGAGACAGCCAGAGCATCTTTGAAATCACGGAACTTGATCTTGTTGTTAACGCTAATCGGGGCAATTATTGCCTTATTGATTGCGAAAAATTTCCATGCACTCAGACGCCGCCAGAGACGCACTGCCACACAATTACGAGTTGCGCTAAGTGCAGCACCCTCAGGGTTTGCAATGTTCGATAAGAATGACCAGCTAGAGCTGTACAACCGTAGATACGGCGAATTTCATGGTATGACTCCAGATGCATTGCCCATTGGCGCAACGTTAAAAAGTATTCTCGAGGCCGGAATTGACAAAGGGCTTTACGCCGATGCGATCGGCAATGAGCAAGCTTGGCTTGCGGATCAACTGAAACGCGGACTTACCAAAGAAACAGCTCGTGTCGTCGCACTTAGCAATGACACCTGGGTGCAGCATCTGGAACACGAAACACCCGAGGGCGGGCGTGTTGTGATTTTGAACGATATCACAGCTGTATCAGCCAGCCAAAAACGGGCGAAAGTTGCTGAACAACGTTTGAACGATGCCATCGACGCACTTCCCGTCGGGTTCTGGCTGTTCGACAGTGACGATAAACTTTTGATGTTTAATCCGGTGGCGGGAGAAAAACTAAGTGGTGTGAAGCGCAAGATGGCCATAGGGCGTGAACTGAGAGATATGGTTTCCCGACGTATGGAAATCGCCAGCGAAGTGCGCCTGTATGGTGAGCCGGTCGACGATCTAGACAGGGTCATCAACACGCTCATGGGCTCAACATCTGACATTGAGGTTTGCTACGAAGACAATCGTTGGTTCAAATATTTTTCTCGCCGAACATCTGAAGGTGGTCTTGTGATGTTCAGGGTGGAAATTACTGATTTGCAGCGTCAGCAGCAAGAACTCGAGTCTTCCAACGCAGAGTTGCGCGCGGCGCTTAACGAACGCGACGAAGCAGAAGCGCGTTTGAACGTTGTTGGCGATTTGAGTTCTGAGTGGTTTTGGGAACAAGACGCAGATATGACCATGACTTTTATCTCCGAAGGGTTTGGCCGAAGGTTGAGGGTTGACCCCGATGATTATGTCGGAAAGCCCCGCAAGGGACTTGTTTTGGATGATATGAATGAACACCGAGAAGAGCGGAGTTCCCTGTACTGTAAGATGCTGGCGCAGGAGCCTTTTAGCGACTTCTTATACAGTTACCGCTTCCGTCCTGATGTGTTGAGTTGGATTCGGGTCAGTGGCAAGCCGCGTTTTGATGACGATGGCAACTTTAACGGCTATATCGGAATTGCGGAGGATGTGACTAAGTTTTACGCTGCCTTGCGTCAGGCCGAACAGGCGGATGAGGCCAAAACGCAATTTCTTAATGTGATCAGCCATGAATTACGCACGCCATTGTCGGCAGTTTTGGGCTTCAATAGCTTTATTGCGAATTTTGAAAAACTGCCTTCTTACGAAGCGTTGAGCTCAGCCGTGACGAAAGGTGAACCAGAGCAGATCAGACACACACTTCACGTGTTTGAAAAAAACCTATCTCAGTTTGCGAAACGCATTCAAGCCGCCGGAACACAGCTCAAATCATTGATCGACGATATGCTAGATTTGGCTCGGATCGAGGCGAATACCATCGATGTGACCCCAACCCGATTGGACAGCCAAAGCGTTGTTGAATCTGTTGTGGATCAGATGCACGCAATGTCTGATGAAAAAGGTCTTTCTGTACCACTTGATCTTGTTGCGGTGGATGTGTGGGTCGATGAAATCAGACTGCGACAAATCCTGACCAATCTTTTGGGCAATGCCTTTAAATTTACAGATGAGGGGACGGTCACGGTACGGAGTCGGGTCCACGATGGTATGGTTGTTTTTGAGGTCATTGATACGGGCATAGGCATTTCGCAGGATCGTGTGGACATTGTTTTTGATCGGTTTGCACAGGCAGCCCAAGGTACGAATCGGCCAAATGCTGGCGTTGGCTTAGGGTTGGCAATCTGTAAAGATCTTGTTGAATTGCTAAATGGTTGGATAAAGGTCGATAGCGAACTTGGTGTTGGCACAACATTTACGTTCGCAGTTCCACTTTGGCGTGAAGGTGGTTAATAGCTTTTCACGCCTAGGTAGAATTGTGTTGCGCGCGACCATTTTTTGACCACAAACCCAACACAACTGTGTCGCTTTTTATCAATATATTAACGTTTGTATCGATATTTTTTATAGAATATCATCATCTTATGATGTGGTAAAATTGGAGCCATTTCTAAATGTGGGTGTAATTAATATGGCGAACAACTTAGATTACGGCGTGCAAGTTTTCTCGTTAGCGAGTGGCGCAGCAACATTTACTCAGGCACGATCTGAATTTCAAAATGTGCTTTGGGATGGAATGTCGGAAAATATTCTCGTGTTTGAGATCACACTGGAAAAGCCGATTTATTTAAATTTTGCGGTGCGTGACGCGTTTGGCAACGGATCTGTGACAGCAGCAGTATCGAACCTTCATCAAAGAGGCTTCTTTCATAACCTTTTGGCCGATGAAACATTGTTGAATGCAGTGCAAACCGTCGGACGGGCAGAATTTCGCACCCATCCTGTATTCGATGAAAAACGTCTCAACGGTTGTGTTTTTGCCACTTCAGATAAGTCTGGTGATCCGTATTTGGTTGTTATGTTTCACGTTGAAACGGATCAGGAAAGAACAGAGTTTCTGCGCAGAGAAGTCAATTCGGTTATCACTCACGAATTGCGTACGCCGTTGACGAGTATCAAAGGCGCGCTTGATCTGTTGAATTCGGGCTTGGTTGGTTCGCTGACAGAAAAAGCACAAACGCTTCTAAATATAGCGGGCTCTAACGCCGACCGCATGCTTGATCTCATTCAAGAGATCCTTGACCTTAATGAACGCGCGCAAGTTGATGATGTGCGTGAGCACGAAGTGATTAAAATTGCACCTCTTTTGGAGAGTCTTGTCGTTACACATCAGGGATACGGCTCCTACCACGGTGTGGATGTCCAAATGCGTCCAACGGATGCAGCGCTGCAGGTTTGCGTTCCTCCGTCTCAACTGACAAAAATTCTGTCCAACCTATTGTCCAATTCAGTTAAGGCATCCGAGCGGGGCAATTCGGTAGAAATATGGGCGCAGGCTTCAGGTGCGAGTATTGCGATTTTCGTATGCGATCATGGAGCAGGAATCCCGGTTGAGCTACGAGACAACCTGTTCGAGCGCTTCACAAAAGCAAGTTGGGGGAATGATCAAACGGTCGCCAGCTCTGGTCTTGGGCTTAATATCGTGCGCACGCTGGTCGAACAGCTGGATGGGGCGATTTCATTCGAAACGGAAGACGGCAAAGGCACGGTGTTTCGTGTCGACATGCCTGTGCATGACTAAGACCGATCATATGACAAAATAGGATCGGGCCTTGTCTGTGTTATTCGTACGGGGATTTGAGATAGTCGTTTACAAGGCCTCGACGAGCGCGTCTTCCATAAGGTCTAAAAGAGTTTCAATCCGTTCCGACAAGCTACAGAGCTGCATTGGTGTTTGATTGAAACCAGCAATAAGCTGTTCGATTTCTGCAGCACAGTCACCAATGTCTTGAAGGCTAAGAGTTGCAGCTATCCCGCCGAATTGATGTGTTATAAAAGCTAAGCGCCTCAATGCATTTGAGCGCTCTGCCTCGTTTTGTATCAATATTTGAAGCGCCTCGATTTCGGGAATTTTGTAGCTGAAATCGTCAACAAACCGCTGTTTCGTGCGTTGAAGCGTTCGAGCGATCTGGTACTCTAAGTCGGGGCAATGTTTTTTTCGGTTGGGCATAGGCGCCATAAGATCTCTATTGTTTAAGGATTTGGCTCGAATGTTTAGCCACGTGCTGACATGCTTTTGGGAAGGAGTCTCGACATAGAGCTACGCTCGGCGCATTTGACCTCTGCTTTAGCGGTCGCGCGGGCAATTAGGGCGTGAGGAGACGCATCGAACATCGACATTCTAACACTTTCGCCAACTATTACAGTTGCATCTACAGGCACAGTGTCTCCATCGATCAGTCCGAATTCACGTAATTTTAAGGACAGATTCAGTTCGAGTTCTTCTTCGTTCAATTGGAGCGTGCGCGGCAAGATCGCAACATATTGTCCATTTCCAACGTAAGATATCATTACATTGTAGCTGCGTAGGGTTTCGAAAATGGCTTCGGCGACATCGGTTAATATCTCATAAAACTCTAACGGAGATGTCATCGAAAAAAGACGTTCGCGTTTTTGAATTTGAAAGCATATGGCGCCACACATGAATCGTTTGCCTCGAGACAGGCGGTGTAGATAGTTTTCCATTTCGAGACTGCCTATTACGCGTGGAACGTCGTAAATAGAAACGGCATCATTCAGATCAAAATGTGTTTCCGAATAGGATTTGTAGCTCATTCCCAAACGCAAGTTTTCCTCGCGTCGTATCGCACTCAACGAAGTTTGCTGCTCATCGAAAAGAAGCTGCGCAACGTGTAGCCGTGCTGCAAGTTCGGTCGTATCGATTGGTTTGGTGAGATAATCTGTGGCACCTCGCAAAAATGCGGCGTCAACGTGCGCCTTGTCTCTCATGGAGGTGAGCATAATGATCGGCGTACGACGATGTTCGGCGGAAGCACGAATTCTGCCACACAATTCCACACCGTCCATGCCCGGCATTTGTATATCAAGGAAAAAAGTTGAGAACTTGTATTGCCCCTGATTAACGAGAGCCAACGCTTCTTCGCCGCTTTGCGCATAAACAACGTCTTCATGGCCTTGAGACGCCAAGATAGCCGCCATTAGATCCAGGATATTGCGATCATCGTCGACAACTAATAGCGTCATCATAATCTCCAAAAAGATAACTATACTGTGTTTGCACTACGATTGCTTCGTTAACCGTACCGTTTTTGACTTAAGTTCAACCTTAAGGATATATTCACCAAAAATTTGGGTCAAATTATGGCGAAAATTAGAAATGTGCTTCTGCGGCGTTTTTTTTCTCCCAAACAAACATAAAGTCGCCGAAAAAATCCAATTTTAGTATAATTCTCTTGTTTAGAATTCCGATAATTATATTGTTCCAGTATGAAAGTATTGAAAAACATTATGCACGTAGAAGATGATCGAGATATTCGTGAAATTACACGGATGTCGCTCGAGCTTGTGGGTGGCTTTGATGTGCAGCAATTCAGTTGCGGCAAAGATGCTATCAAATGTCCGCCTGATATGACGCCTGATATGGTGTTGCTGGACGTTATGATGCCGGTAATGGACGGTATTGAGACGCTCAAGCAGCTCAGAAAACTTGAACATTTTGCCGGCGTTCCGATCGTTTTCGTGACAGCAAAAGCAACACATGCAGATTTCGGTCAACTTGAGGCTCTTGGTGCAAAGGGTATCATTCTCAAACCATTTGAGCCGATGGAGCTTCCAGGCCAGCTGGTAAAAATTTGGGAAGCCTGTCAGTAAATAAAGACCCAGTATGATCATCGCTACGATAATTGTTATCTTTGTCCTCCTATGTTTCTGTACCGTTTTGAGATCCAGAGAGATCACCACTTAGGCCAAACTTTTAGCTCATACTGTTTAAATGTTATGTGCTGCGCCTTTTCGAATTTACTCAGTTAAATCGTTCCCCTTTTTCTCTAGTATGGTTTTGTCGCGTCGCGAGTAAACGTCGGCGCCATCGTTCAAGTGGCTTGTGAACTTGTCTAATTTCTCTTGTGAATGTGGGTGAGTTCGTTTTCACTGGACCGCCGTTTGCCCTGATCTTTAAAAGCGTTAGAACCGTTCTGCGAGTTTAACGGCGGATGCAGGTGAACACGCACATGAACTGCAGCAACTTGTCAATTCTGCGCTAAGCGCCACGGGTGCGGCTATAGACTTTAAATTTAACGGACCCTGCGCAATTCCAGTGGAAACTTGGTACTTGGGTAAAAATACAGAAAGCAAAATGATTTATGAGTGTTACGATGCACTCAGGTGCCGGATCGCGTATTCTAGTCACGTCCTAGCAACAGAAATTTTCAAATTATTAGGGTAACCTTATGTCCGAGTTGAAGATCCATTGTCCGAAGTGTTCAAACGAAATTGAACTGACTGAGCAATTGGCGGGCCCGATGCTGGCGGATTTAAAGGCGTCGTTCAACAGTGAGCTGGCCAAACGGGAGGCTCAAGCTGCAAAGGCTCTGGTTGCCGCACAGGCACAGGCCAAGGAAGCTGCCCAAGCAGAGTCTTCCGCCGCGCAGACGGCCTTACAAGACCGGATCACCGCTCAGGACGAAAAGCTGCGAGAGGCGCAGGCCGCTCAGACTGCGGCGTTGAAACGTGAGCAGCAACTCAAAGACAAAGAAGCTGAGATGGAACTGACGTTGCAAAAAATGCTGGCGCAAGAGCGTCCTGCAATGGCCGAAAAATTGGCTCGAGAGGCGGATGAAAAGGCAGGGTTGAAACTTGCTGAGCAAGCGCAAGTCATGGAGGGCATGAAGCGCCAGATCGAAGCGCTGAAGCAAAAGTCAGAACAAGGGTCGATGCAAACCCAAGGAGAGGCGGCTGAAATCGTTCTTGAAGAAACCTTAGCCGCGGCGTTTCCGACCGATGGGTTTGTGCCAGTGGCCAAAGGGGTCAGCGGTGCGGATGTACGTCAAGACGTAGCAGGGCCAAACGGTACTGCTGGCAGTATTCTTTGGGAAAGTAAACGCACTAAGAACTGGACCGCCGGTTGGCTGGCGAAGTTGCGAGATGACCAACGGGCGTCAGGATGCGAGGTTGCTGTGATTACATCCCATGCCTTGCCTGAGGGGGTCGATAGTTTCAGCATGATCGATGGTATCTGGGTGTGTGCGCCGCGCTATGCAGTGCCGCTTGCATCGTCTTTGCGGCAGGCGTTGATTGACGTCGCGAGCGCTAAGGTGCGCGCTTTGGGGCAGGAAACCAAGATGGAGATGATCTATGATTATCTTACTGGAACGCAATTCAAACAGCGCGTCGATGCGATATGTGAGCGGTTTGAGGACATGCAAGACAATCTGCGAAAAGAACGTGTATTCATCGAAAAGCAATGGGCGCTGCGCGCCAAACAGATTGACCTTGTTATCGCGTCTACGGTTGGGATGCACGGCGATTTACAGGGTATTGCGGGGCGCTCGATGCCTGAGATCACGAGCGTTGAGGCGCTGATGATTGGTAAGGATGACTGAAACTGTGCTTGGTATTTTGGTATGTCGTTTTGGGTTCGGCCTGATGAATTCTTGGAACCGTCTTGCCAAGTAGATAGTTCATGCTTGCGCTAGGAAAGCTGCGCCGCAACAGTCAAGCTCGGCGATGAGCAACCGTTACACCGTAATGTGATGCGAGGATAAAAAAGGGGAACCCTAAGGTTCCCCAAAAACTTGTGTATTTGCGCGAAGCTTAGCCGATGATGGCGTTGAGCGTTGTAGATGGGCGCATGATCGCGGATGTTTTGGCGGCGTCTGATTTGTAGTAGCCATCCATATCTGCTGGTTTACCTTCGTCTTTTTTAAGCTCGTTCAAAATCGCAGCTTCGCCTGTTTCAAGCTTTTCAGCCACTTGTGCGAAGTGTGCTTTGAGTTCTGCGTCAGCGTCTTGTGTTGCCAAGGCTTCTGCCCAGAAACGTGCGAACCAGTAGTGTGAAGAGCGGTTGTCGTTTTGACCGACTTTGCGCTCTGGCGATTTGTTCTCTAACAAGAGCTTCACTGTGGCGTCTTCCACGGCTTGACCCAAAACGGCTGCTTTGGTTTTGCCTTTGGCCGCAGCCAAGAAGTTGAAACTTTCGCCAAGCGCACAGAATTCGCCAAGGCTGTCCCAACGCAGGTGGTTTTCGTCAACCAGCTGTTCCACGTGTTTCGGCGCAGAACCACCAGCACCTGTTTCAAACAGGCCGCCACCGTTCATCAATTTCACGATGGAAAGCATTTTTGCAGATGTGCCAAGTTCCAAGATTGGGAACAAATCGGTCAGGTAGTCGCGCAACACGTTGCCAGAGATGGTCACAACGTCTTTGCCTTTTGTCATCTCAACCCATGAGAAACGCGTCGCTTCGCGTGGCGCCATGATTGGGATGTCTTTGCCCGCCGCTTTAAGTGCTGCGTCGACGTATTTGATCAGCTCTGCGTCGTGGGCGCGGTTGGCGTCTAACCAGAAGGCCGCTGTGCCAACAGCGTCGAAACGCTCGATACCTGTTTTGATCCAATCAAGAATAGGCTCTTTTTTCGCAGTCGAAGACCGCCAGACGTCGCCAGCCTCAACAGCGTGCGAATGCAGCACGTCGCCGGTGTCGAGAACGATCTCAACTGTACCAGCCGTTGGCAGCTCGAATGTTGTTGGGTGTGAACCGTATTCTTCGGCTTTTTGCGCCATCAAGCCAACGTTGGATACAGCACCACAAGTGGTGACATCCAATGCGCCGTTTTCTTTGAAGAAGTTGATGGTCTCGTCGTAGATGCCAGCGTAGCAATTGTCTGGGATGCAGCATTTGGTGTCTGCGGCTTTGCCGTCAGGACCCCAACCGATGCCGCCTGCTTTGATCACGGCTGGCATGGACGCATCGATGATGACGTCTGAGGACACGTGCAGGTTGGTGATGCCTTTGTCTGAGTTCACCATGTACATGTCAGGTTTGCCTGCGAGGGCAGTTTTCAGATCCGCTTCCAATTCGGCGTTGCCTTTGATGCGCTCTTCGAGATCGCCAAGACCAGCGTTGGGGTTAAAGCCCAGTGCTTTCACTGTGTCGCCATGCTTGGCCATGAAATCTTCGATGTAGACCGACACAAAGTGACCAAAGAGGATCGGGTCAGAGACTTTCATCATGGTGGCTTTGAGGTGCACAGAGAACAAAACGCCGTCTTCCATGGACGCGATTTCGGCTTTGATGAAGTCACGCAAAGCGGCAACGGACATGAATGTCGCGTCAACGATTTCGCCTTCAATATATGTCAGACCGTCTTTGAGAACAGTTTTGGTTCCGTCCGCTGCAGTGAAGATGATTCTTGCGCCGCCTGCTTGGTCAGCTGAGATAGTCGCGGATGTCTCGTTGGCAAAAAAATCATTGCCGGACATAGACGCAACATGTGTCTTGCTGTCGGCTGTCCATACGCCCATGCGGTGCGGGTTGGCCATCGCATAAGACTTCACCGCCTTGGCAGAGCGGCGATCAGAGTTGCCTTCGCGCAAGACAGGGTTCACGGCGGACCCTTTTACGGTGTCGTATTTGGCGCGGATGGCTTTTTCTGCGTCTGTTGCAGGCTCTGCAGGGTAGTCAGGAATCGCAAAGCCTTTGGACTGCAATTCTGCGATTGCGTCAGTTAGCTGTGGAACAGATGCCGAAACGTTAGGCAATTTGATCACGTTGGCGTCGGCTGTTTTAACCAATTTTCCAAGCTCTGCCAAATCGTCAGACACGCGCTGGTCTTCGGTCAAAAGATCAGGGAAGAGCGCCAAAATACGGCCGGCCAAAGAGATGTCGCGGGTTTCAACGCTGATGTCGGCAGCTTTCGCAAAGTAGCGAATGATCGGTAAAAGGGAGTGGCGCGCAAGCTCGGGGGCTTCGTCAACGATTGTGTAGATAATGTCTGGGGTTTGATTGGCCATGCTTTGGTCTCTTTCACGATATGATCGGACAAATACCTGCGCGGCAGAGGCTCGCAGGGCATCCACGTCCCCCAGTCCACGCTGTTGCCATTCAGGTAAATCAGACGGCCGCCCAAGTCAATGTGTGCAATGGTATACAGAGAGAAAATCTTTGCCAAATGCGTCATTGAATATCGTGAGTGTAACGGTTGGGATTGAGTTTCTAGATTCTATGCCACGCCAAGCGTCGTCTTCAAGCAGATGAAAGAATCGTTCCATACAGCCACATAAATGACGTAAGGGCATGACATCTGCAGGCTATTCTCAGCTGATTAAAAGTTAATCACACTCTATTTTGGGTGTCTTTGCAGACGAGAACCTATTGTAACCCTTGATTTTCGGACCTAGCCTCAAACCATGACTGAAAAAAACATCTTTGACGAAATGTTGGGCACTGAGGGTCAGCTTCGCGCGCCTTATGCGGAATTCAACCACTGGTTTGAAGGCGAAGATCCCGCGCGATTACGGGCCAAGCAGCGCGAGGCTGAAGAGGTGTTCCGCCTGATGGGCATCACCTTTAACGTTTACGGACGTTCCGAAGCCGAAGAGCGCTTGATACCATTTGATATCATTCCGCGCATAATTGCTGCGCGTGAATGGAAAAAATTGTCCAAAGGTATCGAACAGCGTGTGCGCGCGATCAACGCTTTTTTGCATGATGTGTACAACAGACAAGAGATTATCAAAGCAGGCCGTGTGCCGCGTGAGATGATCGCCAATAACGAAGCATTTTTACCGCAGATGTTGGGCATGACCCCTCCGGGTGGCATCTATACGCATATTGTGGGGGTCGATTTGGTCCGCACGGGTGACGATGATTTTTACGTGTTAGAAGACAATGCGCGCACGCCGTCAGGTGTGTCGTATATGTTAGAAAATCGCGAAACGATGCTGCAAATGTTCCCTGAGCTGTTTGCGAAAAACAAAGTGCAGTCGATCCAAAACTATCCTGCCGATTTGCGCCGCTCTTTGGCCGCTTGTGCGCCCGCTGCCTGTGAGGGCACACCAACTGTGGCTGTCTTGACGCCCGGTGTGTACAACTCTGCCTATTACGAGCACGCGTTTTTGGCCGATCAAATGGGTGTGGAACTGGTCGAAGGCCATGATCTGCGCGTCGTAAATGGGCGCGTCGCCATGCGCACGACCCGCGGCTATAAGCCGATTGATGTGCTGTATCGCCGGATCGATGACGAATATTTAGACCCGCTCAGTTTCAATCCTGACAGCGCCTTGGGCGTGCCTGGGATTATGGATGTCTACCGCGCAGGTGGCATCACCATTGCCAACGCGCCGGGCACTGGGATCGCGGACGATAAAGCGATCTACAGTTATATGCCGGACATCGTCGAATTCTATACGGGCGAAAAAGCAATCTTGAAAAACGTGCCGACATGGCGCTGTAATGAGCCGGATTCTTTGGCCTATGTTCTTGATAACCTGTCAGATTTGGTCGTCAAAGAGGTCCACGGATCTGGCGGCTACGGCATGTTGATTGGCCCGACATCTAGCAAACGTGAACTCGATGCCTTCCGCCGCAAACTCAAAGCGCGCCCGGGGAATTACATCGCCCAGCCGACACTAAGCCTTTCAACCGTGCCGATTTTCAACAAAGCCGGTTTGTCACCACGCCATGTGGATTTGCGACCCTATGTGCAATGCTCGCCGCAAGGCATCAACATCACTCCGGGTGGTTTGACCCGCGTTGCGCTAAAAAAAGGATCGCTTGTGGTCAACTCCTCCCAAGGGGGCGGGACCAAAGACACATGGGTGCTGGAGGACTGATATGCTAGGAAAAACTGCAAACGGCCTCTACTGGATGTATCGTTATCTGGAACGGGCTGAGAACACATCGCGCTTGATTGAAACAGGTCAACGTATAGGCCTGACACGTTCGGACGCTGATGATGATGAATGGCGCTCTGTGATGAAAACCGCAGGCGTCGCTTACGGGTATTTCGAAGGGCATGACGAGGTAAACAAGGACGATGCTATCGACTGGATGCTGCGCTCCAAGGATAACCCCTCGTCTGTGATGTCCGGCATTGCCACGGCCCGACAGAATGCACGATTGGTCCGCACTGCTTTGACACATGAAGTATGGGAAGCGATGAACGGCTGCTTTATGGCGTCTAAAAAAACGCTGGCCCGTAAAGTGTCAGAGCGCGATCTGCCCTCCGCTTTGGGGCTTGTGCGCCAACGCACCGCATTGGTCCGTGGGGCAACCCACGGTACGATGTTGCGCAACGACATGTATAACTTTGCCCGCATCGGTACGTTTTTAGAACGAGCGAATGCAACTGCGCGCATTCTGGATGTGAAATATTACGTTTTGCTCCCTTCTGTATATTCTGTCGGATCTTCGATCGATAACGTGCAATGGGAAACCATTTTGCGTTCTGTTTCAGGACGTGGCGGGTTCCGCATGGTGCATGGCAACAGCACCAATCCCCGCGATATCGCGCAGTTCTTGGTTTTAGACAAACGTATGCCGCGCAGTTTGAACTTTTGTGCGCGTAAAGTGCTTGATAATCTTGAGCACCTATCCTTAGACTACGGGGTCGAGCCAAAATCCTTGGAACTGGCCAAGACCTTGGTCTCTCGATTTGCGCATAATGACATTGATGTGATTTTCGAAGAAGGTTTGCATGAGTACATTCAATCTGTGCTCGGTGCCTTCGGAGAATTGGGTCGTCAGGTCGAAATTGACTTTAGGTTCTATGAGTAACCCATGAAATTGAAAATCCGCCACACGACGCGATATGTCTTTGACACGCCAGTATCTTACGGGCTCCAACAGGTGCGGTTGACGCCTAAAGCAAGCCCGTTTCAAAAGATTGCCAACTGGGAAACAAGTGTGACAGGCGGCGCTAAAGAAGTCTCCTACAACGATCACAACAACAATCAGGTTGATCTCATTTCTTTCAATCGTGACGCTGCCGAAGTAACCTTGATCAGCGAAGGCGAGGTCGAGATGACAGAATCTCACGGTATGATGGGCAAACATCGCGGACCTGCACCCCTATGGTTCTACGAAAAATCTACGAACCTGACGAAAGCAGGGCCTGGTACGCGTAAATTGATCAAAAAGATAAAAGGCGACGCCGATTTGGAACGTCTCCATTGCCTTTCAAAAGTGATTAATGAAAACGTCATCTACGAAGTTGGCAGCTCATTGCCTACGGGCTCTGCTGAGGATGCTTTGAGTGCCGGTAAAGGCGTTTGCCAAGATCACAGTCATATTTTTCTCGCCTGTGCTCGGGCTATGGGATTCCCCGCGCGCTATGTGTCAGGGTATTTGCTGATGGACGACCGGATCGAGCAAGAAGCGACGCATGCATGGGCTGAGGTGCATATACCCGACCTTGGATGGGTGGGTTTTGATGTGTCCAATGCAATTTCACCTGACGTCCGCTATGTCCGGGTTGCGACAGGGCTGGACTATGCTGGGGCTGCTCCTGTAACAGGGACGACATATGGCGGCTCTGGTGAACGCTTGAGCGTTCAAATTGAAGTCGCCCAACAGTAAAGCGAACTCAGCACTATGACATATTGCGTTGGAATGATGCTCGATCGCGGGCTTGTTATGATGTCAGACACACGCACGAATGCAGGCGTCGATAACATCTCTATGTTTCGCAAAATGGCCACTTGGGAAGAGCCGGGAGAACGCGTGCTCACTGTGATGACAGCTGGTAATTTGGCCACGACACAAGCCTTGATCAGTCTGCTTGATGAGCGCAGCAAAGCGCCTGAGGATCGTGAACCCTCTATCTTTGCCGTGCCGTCAATGTTTCAAGCGGCCCAGCTTATCGCGGACACGTTGAAGGACGTCATTTCCAATCACGCGGACGAGGGGCAAAAAGCCGACAACGGATTCAACGCCACGGTTATTTTGGCGGGCCAAATCAAAGGCACGCCTCCACGGTTGTTTTTGATCTATCCCCAAGGCAATTTCATTGAGGCCAGCACCGACACACCGTTCTTCCAAATCGGTGAAACCAAGTACGGCAAGCCTATTTTGGTGCGTGCTTATGATCCAAAAATGTCTTTTGAAGAGGCGATCAAGCTGCTGCTCGTGTCTTTTGATAGCACGATCAAAGCCAACCTGTCTGTGGGGCTCCCTTTGGACGTGCATACCTACGAAACCGATAGTTTTAAAATCGGGGTGCAAACGCGTGTTGAGGCGGACAATGAGTATTTTCAAACCATTTCAAATGGTTGGGGGGAAGCTTTAAAAACCGCTTTGGACAGCCTGCCAAACTACAGTCACGACGCCTAAGGCGTCTCAAGGCCTAAATTTGGTTTGGGGATCAAGTCCGGCTTGATCCCTTTTTCTATGTAGTCCCAAGTGGCCAAACCGATCATAGCACCATTGTCTGTCGCCCATTTAATTGGAGGCAAACACAAGGATATGCCGTGGTCTTGCGCCAATTGCGCCATTCCGTCTCGCAGTTGCGGTGACGCGGCCACACCGCCCACAATGATCAGCGATTTTGGTGCGCATTCGATCACCGCGCGCTCGGCCTTGGCGATCAGCACATCCATACAGGCAGCGACAAAAGACGCAGACATGTCGTCGACGCTGACCTCAGGGTGTTTCTCGATATGGCGCGCCACAGATGATTTCAGGCCTGAGAATGAAAACTCATAACCCTCGGTTTTCATTGGACGGGGCAGGCGCAACACGGGCGTTCCGCGGTTGGCCGCCGCATCAATCGCAGGCCCCCCTGGCATGCCGAGACCCAGCATTCGCGCCACTTTATCATAGCTTTCCCCAACTGAATCGTCGCGGGTTGTGCCCAGCAAACGATAGCTCCACGGGTCTTTAAGCTCGGCCACCAAAGTGTGCCCGCCAGAGACCAACATTACCACCGCGGGGTAGGTGGTGCGCGTCTCTTCCAAATCGACAGAGCGCATATGCCCACGCAAATGATTGATGCCATAAACGGGCATGCCCCAACCCATCGATAGAGCTTCAGCCGTCGACAGCCCGATCAAAAGCGATCCGATCAAGCCCGGCCCACGGGTGACGCCGATGGCTTTGAGATTGCTAGGAATGACTTGCCCCTCATCCATAACAGCTTGAATCGTCGGCAAAATCGCTTCCAAATGCGCACGCGAGGCCAGCTCTGGATACACCCCGCCATGGGCTTGATGAATTTCATATTGCGACACGGTTTTGATCGCTCTGACAGACCCATCTTTTGCAACCAGCGCCACGGAGGTGTCATCGCAAGAACTCTCGATTCCCAATACATACTCAGTCATTGGCGCGCTCCAAAATAGCAGCGATCTCGGCCTCAGACACGGCCCCGATGCGTTCGATCTTAGGCGGTGAGATACGGCAATTGACCAATGTCGAAGGTGCTTGCGATTTGGCTTGTCCTGCAACGACATAATCCGGCGTGCCGTTCAACTGGATTACGGCTTCATCTGTCGTGTGCGGCGTGTCTCGACCCGACAAATTCGCGGATGTGGCCATCAAAGGCCCCAAATTGGTCAGCAGCGCCAGCAACAGCGCATCATCGGGGATGCGAATGGCACATTCTGCGCGGCCCGACAGCCAGCTTGGCGCGATTTCTGTCTGCAACTCTATCGCTATTGTCAGCGGCCCCGGCATATGTTTGCTGTTCAAACAAGCGCGCGCGCTTGGGCTGATCTGACCACCAAAAGCGGTGATCTGATCGGCGGAGGCGACGATGATCGGCAGGTTTTTATCCCGCGGACGTTTTTTTAGTGCATAGACCTTATCGACAGCAGTGCTGTCACTTGGCAAGGCCACAAGCCCTAAGACCGTGTCCGTGGCCAAAAGCACCACGCCGCCAGAGACAAGCGTTTGTTGTGTCTCGACCAAAATGCGCGGATCAAATGACATTATAAGACCTCCACAATTGGATAGGTACGCGCATCTGGCTGCGGGAATGCTTTGGAACGCGCGACTTTTAACATGGCGGCCATCGACGCCACGTTGGTCAAAGGCGGTTCTTGCCCGTCGACCTCAACATTGCCGACAATACGGTATTTGTCTAATTTTTCGAGTGAAGTTAACGCGCTATCGCGCTTACAATGTTCGTAATGTGCAAGCGCGCCATTTTCGAACACCCCGAAATGCACGAAAGGCCGCGCCGCTTTTCGCAAGATCGCAACAGGCGCGTCGCCAAGGGACGCCTCAGCGCCGAGCAGTTCAAAGGCGGGCAGGCCTGTCGTCGGCAGCCCAATGGCAAAACCCAAGGCATTGGCAAAAGCAACACCTGTGCGGGTCACACCAAGACCACCGGGGCCGATGTCGACAAAAATCTGTTTGATGTCTGTAAGCTTTGCCCCAAGCCGGTCCAGCCCCGTTTCCAACACCATGCGGTAATCGCGTGAGCCGATTAGGGCCTCGTCAGTGGCACTGTCGAATACGATGTCATCGCCACACGCCAGTCCCAAAACTGGCACGCCATTTGACGTTTGAAGCAAAAAGGTCAGGTCAGTCATTGAGCGTAACCTCAAGATCGGCAAAGACAGGAGCCCACCGCGTGTCATTGGAAGAGAGCGTGAAAATGCGGTCTGCGTCTGTGTCGCCAAAGGCGATGTCGATTTGCAAAGGCGCATCAAAGAACCCGTCAATCCGCGCGCCCCATTCGATCAAGCAAATCGCACTGTCGAAATAGTCATCCAAACCCAAGTGGTAGAATTCTTTCGACGTTTCAAGGCGATATGCGTCAACATGCAACACGGGGGCTTTCGGCGCCTCGTAGATATTGGCGATTGTATAGGTCGGGCTGGTGACGTCTTCCAAGCTGCCTAATGCCCCCACAAGCGCACGAATGAAAAAGGTTTTGCCCGCAGCTAAAGATCCATCGAGTAGCGCAACATCGCCTGCACGCATATGGGCGGCAAGCTGTGCCGCGATGCGGCTGGTTTGTGCTTCATTTGAGGCATGAAGCACGATGGATTGAATCTTATGCGCGGTCACGCTGTTGATCCCTAGACATGAATTCCTGAGGCGGATTTAGGCCAAAAATGCTCAAAGGTCCATGGGATCCGCGTTTGGCACGCGATTAAAACAACTTGTTGAACAGCCCGCGCGGCAAATAGCGCCCCCATTTGAACACCCAAGCAAAAGGCCGCGGAAAGGCGGTCTCGAACCGACCGCTGTCGATGGCTTTGAGCACATGGGTCGCGGCCACGTCGGCAGTCATGATCTGAGGCATGTCGAAATCGTTTTTGGCGGTCAGGCGCGTCTTGATAAAACCGGGGTTGGCGATCTGGACGTTAACGCCAGAGCCTTTGAGATCAATCAACAGGTTTTCAGCCAAATGCATCAGCGCGGCTTTGGAGGCAGAATACCCAACAGCCGCCGGCAGACCGCGATATCCCGACAGCGATCCGATCAGCATGATGTGACCAAACCCACGGGTGACGTAGTGCGGCACAACGCCGGCTAGAACCCGTGCCGCGCCTGTGAAATTGGTGTCGATCATCCGTTCAACGGCCTTCGCGTCCCAATCGCGTGCATTCATTTGCTCGTAGGTGCCAACACAATAGAGCATCGCATCGGCGTGCTGGGCACGTGGGGTGGCTGTAAGAACGCTCTTCGCATCAGTCACATCCATCGGCAAAACTGTTGCGTTGGGCAATGATGTGGCGAGGTCATTCAACTTGTCTTCCGAGCGGGCCGACAAAATAACGTGGGCGCCACGCATCGCGATCATTTTGGCCAAAGCTGCGCCAAGCCCGTCTGAGGCCCCGACAATCCACCATGTTTTACCTGTAAACGCGTCTGTCATTTGGGGGCTCCAGATTTTGTAAGATCATGTGTCGGCGGGGCAGGGCGTCTTCGGTAGGTCGCGCCCTTGAACTTTAACACAAGTGCTTGCCAGTGGATCAAAGCCATGGTGCGCAGCGGGCCAAAGGGACGGCGCAGGTAAGCCTGCACCAGCGACATGTTGGTCATCGGCTTGCGCGGACCATAGAGAGTGGCGATCACGCCCTCATTCCCATTGCCATGAAAAATACGGATGGCGACGCGGTCTGATGTAATGTCAAAATGAAACGCGTAATGCCCGTCAACCTGTTGAAATGGCGAAACATGCAGCGCTTTGGGGGCGGTGATTTTGTCGGCTTTGGTGATGGGGCTGAGATCATCTTTCACGCACAAATAAGAATGGCGATCATCGAAAGGCGTTGATACTTCGGCGATCACACCCATCAATTGCAGGCCGCGCCAGCCCAGCCAAAAACTAACGGGGTTAAACCCGTATCCTAGAAACCGTGGCTGTGTGAGCAGATCGATGCGTAGATCATTAAGGCCCGCATCTGCGAAATGCCTGCGCGCCCAATCGACACCGATTCCTTGTTTCAACCGGCCCCCGTGGTCACGATCATGAATGGACGCTAAATTGAGCCGATTGCGCGAAAGCAATGCTGGAAGCTTGATCGCGGGCGCATCAAGATCGATCAACACAAAGTCCACTCCATAGCGAAAGGCGTTCTTTATAGACCCGCGTCGCGCATGGCTGGTGTGGCCCGCTATGTGCTCGGGGCGATGTTGTGTCATGCCAGTATTGCCGCCAGTTTTGCAGGGGACTGTTCGGCCATTTTATCGGCCACTTGCACGGCGGAATGAAACCCGTCTTCATGAAAGCCATTGCGCAAATACGCACCCGCAAACCACGTTCGATTGTCGCCGTTGATGGACTGGATGGTCTTTTGCGCTGTCAAAGCCGCATTGTCGAACACTGGGTGATAGAGTGTTGTCTCGTCATAAATTTTCGCCTCATCAATCGGGGTGGCCGCATTGAGCGTGACAAACAAAGGATCGCGCTCGTCAATCGCTTGCAGCCTGTTCATCCAATAGGTAACGCCAAGGGATTGTTCTTGTCCGACATTGTCCGATTTGTAGACCCATGAGGACCAAGCGGCGCGGCGTTTGGGCATTTGATTTGGATCACAGTGCAGCGTCACGCGATTGGCTTGATAGCGCAGATCAGACAGGGCTTTTTGCTCTGTTGGGGTTGGTTTCGCGATCAGTTTGATGGCTTGATCTGAATGGCAGGCAAAGATGACTTGGTCGAAACTTTCAGTCGTACCGTTTTTGGCCGTTACAGTGACGCCAAGGGCCGAGCGCGTCACGGCAGAAACAGGGGTGCCAAGGCGCATCGTGCAGCCCATCATTTTTAGATGAGTCTCAAGCCGGTTCACATATTCAATGGATCCGCCTTTGACAGTGTACCATTGGTGTTGGCCCGTGGCGGACAGCAAGGCGTGGTTGCGGAAAAACCGCAGTAGGCTGGCGGCAGGGTAATTGCGTACCTCGGATGGGGGGGTCGACCAAATCGCACCACATATCGGCATCAGGTAGTATTGGATGAACCAATCCCCTAAGCCCAGCTGTTCGGTCAATTCGCCAATGGTGGTCGTCTCGTCTTGCACCGTGTTTTCTGCATGGGTGTTGAATTTGAAAATGTCGCGCACCATGCGCAAAAACGCAGGGCGTGCCATGTTGGATTTCTGCGCAAACAGCGCGCCCAGCCCCTGCAATCCATATTCCACAGCGCCGTTGTTGATGGTCGCACCAAAGCTCATGTCCGATTTGATCACAGGTACATTCAGCGCATCAAACATCGCCGTCAAATTGGGATAATTGGCATAGTTGAACACGATAAATCCTGTATCCACCGGCTGGTCGCCGTTTTTGCCGGCGATCCGCGTGCGTGCATGTCCCCCTAAGCGTGGCTCAGATTCAAAAATCGTTACATCATGCTGGGGCGACAATAAGTACGCGCTGGCGAGGCCAGAAATACCCGAGCCGATAATGGCAATGCGTGAGCGGGCTTGGGTGGGAATATCAAATGACATCGGAAATCCTATGTTGCTTATATAGGCTACGCGATCTCACCCCGTTTGGATCACTTAATTCATCGGTTCAAAATAATTCACACGGAATGTGATCCATCTATCGACGGGCTGCGTATGCTTGGTATGATAGTTGATGAACATAAGATTTTGGATGGCGCTGGTCTTGCGCCCATTTTGCGACAAGCGCGACATGCGTGCAAAATCTCTCGTGAGAGGACGCCCGTGACTTCAGCCATGTCGACAACTTTCACTGAGCAGACAGAATGGATGCTCAGGGTGCGGGACGCGCGTGATCGTGACGCTTTCGCTATGCTATTTGACCATTTTGCGCCTCGTTTGCGCGGTATGTTGATGAAAAACGGATTTGGCGCTGCGCAAGCTGACGATGTTGTTCAAGACGTGATGTTGTCTGTGTGGCGCAAAGCCCATTCATTCAACCCAGAGCGTGCGAATGTGTCAGGTTGGATTTTCCAGATCGCGCGAAATCGTCAAATCGACGTGATCCGTAAAGATCGCCGGCCCATGCCCGAAGAATTGGCCATGCCCGAAAGCACCGACATAGATGGCGAACAGGTTTTGGGGATCGAGCAAGAAGCGGCCAGTCTGCGTGCTGCGATTTCTCGTCTGAACCCTGAGCAACGCGACTTGGTGCAAAAAGCCTATTTGGGTGAGCTGTCCCACAGTGAAATCCAAGCCGAAACAGGTCTTCCGCTCGGCACAATCAAATCGCGCATTCGACTTGGACTTGAGCGTCTGCGCCATGAATTGAAAGGAGAGCGGTAAAACATGACTGACATCGCTCATCATATCCCTGAGGCGATTTTGGCCTCTTATGTTTCCGGCACTTTGGCACAACCTTTTGCATTGGTTGTGGCCGCGCATGTGTCGATTTGCGAAGACTGTCGTGCCAATCTCGCGGCCCATGAGGCTGTTGGTGGCGCGTTACTGGACGATTTTGATCCCATTTCGATCACAGGCGACTTGCGCAATCGCGTGATGGCGGGGCTGGACGACGTCGTGCCAGAACCCGTGCGCCCGCGTGGCGATGACATTTTTCCAACACCGGTTTTGGAAGCACTGGGCAGCAAACCACCCAAATGGCGCTCACTTGGGCCAGGAGCCAAACAATGCATTTTGAATGCAGGCAAAGAGGGATCCGTGCGTTTGTTGCATATCGCACCGGGCTTTGCCGTCCCAGATCACACCCATGGAGGGCTTGAGCTGACTTTGGTGCTTCAAGGCGCGTTCAAAGACGAAACGGGGCGGTTTGCCCGTGGAGATTTGGAAGTGGCTGATGACGACTTGGAACATACGCCTGTCGCTGAAGACGGTAAGCCGTGCATCTGTTTGGCCGCGACCGACGCGCCGCTGAAATTCAGCGCCTTCATGCCACGTCTTTTACAGCCCTTGTTCCGCATTTAAGCGCTCAGGCATTGTGATATTATGATTTAAGGGGCCTATCGTGGGCCCCTTTTTCTATTTTGAATTAATCTCTTAGGCGTCGTCTGTATCAATCCAGATGGTCACGGGACCATCATTGATCAAACTCACCTTCATATCTGCGCCAAATTCACCTGTTTGAACTGGCACGCCCGTGTCGGCCAGAAATCCGGTGAAGGCGTTATAGAGTGCCTTACCAGTCTGCGGATCCGCTGCGTTTGAAAAGCCGGGACGATTGCCCTTAGTGTTGGCGGCCAAAGTGAACTGGCTCACGACCAAAGCGGATCCGTTGATGTCGTGCAGCGATAGGTTCATTTTGCCCGCATCATCTTGGAATATCCGTAGTTTGGACAGCTTGGTCGCCAGCTTTTGTGCCTCAGCTTCGGTGTCGCCGCGCATCGCACAGACAAAGACCAACAGACCTCGCGCGCAATCACCAATGACCTCGCCATCAACTTTGACGCTTGCTTCCAGAACCCGTTGAACCAGAACCCGCATGATTACATCTCATGGGCCCAAGGTGGATTTGCGCCTGCGCGTGACACAGTGATCGAGGCCGCTTTTGATCCCATCGCCAAGGCGGCTCGAATGGTGTCGTCATCCAGATCGGCCACACCCGCTTTGGTCAGCTTGCCGCTTTGTTGCAGTGAAGCCAAAAGACCCGCGTTGAACGTATCGCCCGCGCCAACTGTATCGGCAACCTCAACCTTGGTCGCCGCGACTTGGACAACCCCGTGTTTGGTAAAGCCACGCACACCCTCAGAGCCTTCGGTCAAGCACACCAGTTTGGGGCCCTTGGTCAAAAGCGTTTGAATATGCTGTTCGATATCACCTTCGCCCATGATCCACAAAAGATCTTCGTCGGACACTTTCACGATGTCACATAGGCTCAGCATATGTTCCATTCGCGCACGATACCGCGCCTCATCTTTGATAAACGATGGGCGAATGTTCGGATCCATCATGATCACGCGGGTGGCAGCTTCGCGTGCGCACAAGGCCTCATATGCTTCGCCGCAAGGCTCAACTGGCAAGGAAATTCCGCCAAAGAACAGCGCGTCGACAGTGTCAGGAATGGTGGGCAAATCTGCAGGGGTCAGCATACGGCCCGCTGTATTTTCGTCATAAAACGCATAGGTCGCATGGCCATCAACCAATTTTACAAACGCCACGGTGCAAGGCCGATCTGCTGTCACCGCCAGTGACGCATCCACGCCACTCTCGGCCAATTTGGATTTGAGCAATTCGCCAAAAAAATCATTCGACAACCCGTGGAAAAACGCAGGGCCCGCGCCAAGACGTCCCAAAGCAATCGCCGTGTTGAACACAGCGCCACCCGCATGGGGTGCATAGGCGTTCTCATTCAAAGTGGACGTGCGGGGCAACATATCAATCAGAGCTTCACCGGCGCAGAGGATCATGGGGCAATTCCTTATTAAGTTGCGGCGATAGTAAATCTGTTAGCGCTATCATGGCAAGAGTTATCTGGTCTCAATAGCAGTCAAATCATTGGGACTGTGATGCGATAAATCCAATGGTTCCAGCAACGATCAGACCCACAGCCACAGCAAATCCAATTTTCCAAGCCGACCAAGGACGCTCGCCTTGCACCCGACCAGAGCGGCCATTGACGACAAAGCGATAGGTTTTCCCACGATATTTATAAGCGGCCATCCACACAGGCAGCAGCACATGTTTGAATGTCACGTTCGACACCTGCGTTTGCACACTGGCCACTTGTTGGCGATCACCGCCGATGTCAAACTTGACATCACGCAAAATCACACGATCCATATACCCTCGCGCCGACCGATAGCCATCTTCCAAGTCAACAGTATAACTTTCTGCCCGAAACCCAGCAATATAATCGGGGACATAGGGTTCCATCGCTTGCAAGTCCCAAGGCTCTAACCCTTCGGTGTACTTTTGGGGCAATGACGTCGAGGCCAGCACCAAAACATCATCAAAGAATCGCGCGACACGGCCTGATTTGTTGCGCCATTTGGTGCGTCTCTCGCGCACTTGCTTGCGTTTCCCTTCGCGCATGACGGTTTTGGTGACATAGTAATCGTCCCCGCGCATACCAGAATACTGCGATTTTGTATCGGCATCAAAGGTCCAATAGGGCACGTAAATGCCAGACAGTTTGCGTCCTTTGCGAGCGTAGTCTTGCAGGCCATTTGGGGCAAACCAAAGCCCGCCAAGCCAGTCATTCATCGCCTCACGTGCCGTGGCCTCGGTCAAGGCAAAAGGCAGTAATCCACGCGGTTTTATTTGGCGATGAAGCCCCGTATCCGTCACCACCGGCGTGGCACAGAACGGACATTCTGAAGCATGGACCTCGGCGCTGAACTCGACCTGTGCGCCACAGTTCGGGCATTCAGAAACCCGTGTCTCTTCCATATCTTGCTGCGGCAACAGGTCTGTAATGGCGCGGTTGTAATCCAACTCAAATGGGCCTGTCGCGCCGCCAATGTCCAACGCCTCGGTCGCCCCGCAATGATCGCAGATCAGCGCGCCAGTATCAGGTGAAAACCGCATATCTGACCCGCAGGTGGTGCAGGGAAACCTGTGATCTTGAAGAACCTCTTTTGGGTGCAACTGATCGTTATCCATCCTGGCGTCCGCCTGTGTGCTCAAAACTAACAATTTGCGCGATTTGCGTGGCTGCTTCGGACGTGTGCCGGATGACATGGCAAAATATGCGCTCTTGCGCGCCGCGTGTCAGTCGCCCAGACACGGACGCCGCTTTGCCATGGGTGACAACTTGATCGACGGTGATGGTGTCAGGGGCTGTCAGAGCCTCGAACACCTTCGCGATGGCCAAGCGACCGGCGGTGGGGGCGTCTTGCCCGCGTTCCCAAATCGCATCATCTGCGATCATGTCGACGGGCAAAGGGCCAACGCCCATGAACGCCAGCGCGATATCTTCGGCGCGGGCGTCTTTGCGGGCGCGGCCTTCGGCTTTGCGGATCACTTTTGGGGGCATGTTCAGCTCTGTCCTATCGCCGCGTTTTAGGCACCAGGTGGGGGTGGAGGCGGAGCGACTGAAAACAGCTGTGACAGCTCGATCACGTCGTCGGCTTCCAACCAACCATCTTGACCTTGGGTCCAAACATAAGACGCGCGGGTGAGGGTGCCTTTGGCGGCCATCTGACCCATTTCGGCCTTTGAAAACGGTCCCTTGGTTTCACCGTTTAAGGCGATGTGCCACACATGTTCAACGGGGGGCGGCGGTGGCGCTTTAACGGCTGTCGTGGGGCGCGCACCCCATGGACCGGATTGTGGACCTGTGACTTGTTGGGCCATCCCCATGCCCAATCCAGCACCGATGCCAGCGCCCATTGAGGCCGCCATAGCAGAGTTTTCCGCGCCCATGCCTTCGGCCGCGTTGAACTTCATATAGTTGTCCAAATTGCCGACAATGCCCATCGATGTGCGCTTATCAAGGGCGGCTTCAACGGCTTCTGGCAGGCTGATATTTTCGATGTAATATTCAGGAATAACAAGGCCGTATTCAGCAACGACTTTGGAAATTTCAGTGGCCACCAGTTTGCCAAGCCCGTCTGTATTCGCCGCCATATCCAGCACAGGAATACCGCTTGAGGCGACAATACGCGAAAAGGCTTGCACGATGATGTTGCGGATTTGGAACGAGATTTCGTCCATGGTGAATTCGCCGTCTGTGCCAACGATTTCCGTCAAGAATAGTGCGGGATCTGACACTTTGACTGTGTAGGTGCCGTAGGCGCGGATGCGCACGGGGCCAAACTCAGGGTCGCGGCACATGATCGGGTTTTTCGTGCCCCATTTGAGGTCCGAAAAACGCGTGGTGTTGACGTAGTAGATTTCAGATTTGAACGGAGACTTAAAGCCGTGATCCCAGTGGTTCAGCGTCGTCAAAATCGGCATGTTGTTGGTTTCAAGCATGTACAGACCCGGCGTGAACACATCGGCCAATTGACCTTCATGCACGAAAACAGCCGCTTGGCCTTCGCGGACAGTCAGCTTCGCGCCGTACTTGATCTCGTGCGCTTCACGTTCAAACCGCCACACCATTGTATCGCGAGTGTCATCGGTCCAGTGGATGACATCGATGAATTCACCAGTTAGAAAATCGAAAATTCCCATGGAAGGCTCCTGTGGTGGTTAAGTGGCGTCGCGCATCAACTCGTTGGCGATCTGCGCAGAAATAGGGCGGGCGATTTCGGGCTGCATGCCAGGGTACAGGCGCGGATCATACAAAATGCGCAGCAGCAATTCGTCATGGCCGGTCAGCAGCGCGAATTCTTCGTCGTCATTGAAAATCGACGGGCGGGCGCGGGGCGTGTCATTGGCAAGACCAAGGCCTTGGGCGATTTCTTCGTGAAAACAAGACTTTCGCATCAAATCAGGGTGTTCGCCGCGAATAATCGCTACGGCTGTTTGATAGACACCGTTGTCAGCTGGATCCGAGGCCACGACCAAACAGTAGCTGGATCGTGGCATGTTTTCGATGGAGTTTATTGCAGCTTGGCCTATGCCTGGGATCAACTGCTCCAGACGCGGCCCAATAACTTGGCGTTCATCTTCGTTCAGCACCAAAACATGAAAATTAGGCTTCGAGGATAGTGCTATCGAATGGTTTGTCGCGCGTGCAAGGCGCCCCGCCAAAGCCGCTACTGTTGCGCTGTCTGTGGCGCGTTGTGCGGCAGGGATACTGGCACCGAATTCCAGCCCAATGCGTACAGGGCCGGTCCATTTGTGCAATGGCGACGGTGTTGTGCGGGCGACATAAGTTCCACCTACACTGGTGTATTCGTCGTTCAATGCGATGGCGTCAAAGTTGCTGGCCAATTGATGGCTTGTGAAGGGCGTGTCACTGCCACCACCATCTGTGCGCAGTAAATCGTTGAGAAGCAGGTTGTTTTGCACTTTTGCATAGTAATCGCGCATTGCCTTGCTCTGCGCTGACGGCCCCGTGATTGCAGTCTGAACAGGAGACGGCGCCGGCGCAATTGTCGTTGGGCGTGACTGAAGGATAGGCGACACAGCTGCGGGTTGAACACAACCAGCCAAAGCAGCCGCCACGAAGACAAGCCCCGTAGCGCGCAGATTTTTATATGTGTCGCCTTTTATCATCTCATCTCAGCTCGGAACTGCAGTGCCAGCATTGTCGCCGGTGCCTGTGCGTTTGGCTTTTGCCGAGGCCAATGTGTCGCGCAGATCTGCTTCCATCTGCTTGAGATCGGCTTCTGCTGCAGCGCGTTTGGTTTTGCCGTCGTCGGCGATCTGCAAGCTTTCTTGAATGGTCGCGATCAATTCAGCGTTGGCGGTTTTCACGGCCTCGATGTCAAATACGCCGCGTTCCATTTCTTCGCGCACAACTTTGTTGGCTTGGCGCAGGTTCTTGGCATTGGATGTCAACAATTCGTTGGTCAAATCATTGGCTTCGCGCACCGCATGTGCCGCCTCAGATGAGCGTTGAATGGTTACGGCTTGGGCCAATTGAGTTTCCCACAATGGCACGGTGTTGACCAAAGTTGAATTGATTTTGGTGACCAAGGATTTGTCGTTTTCTTGGACCAAACGAATGGACGGCAACGACTGCATGGTGACTTGGCGTGTCAGTTTTAAGTCATGCACGCGGCGTTCCAGATCATCACGTGCGGCACGCAGATCACGTAGTTGTTGCGCGATCATGACTTGATCGTTTTCTGCCGCAGCGGTCACTTCGGCTTCTTTGGCGGGGATGGTCACGCCATCAAGCTCTTTGAGCTTTTCTTCGCCAGCGGCAATGTAGATACCCAATTCGTCATAAAATGTCAGCGTGCGGTCGTACAATACATCCAAGGATTTGATGTCTTTGAGAAGCGTGTGCTCATGCGACAAAAGATTGTCTGTGATGTCGTCTATTTGACCTTGGACGGTCTCAAAGCGGGCGACGAATTTCGCCATTGGGGCTGCGCGACCCAAAAGTTTTTCCCACCAAGACCGATCGCGACGTACGTCCAATTCAGAGATCGAAAAACCGCGAATGGTTGTCACGATGGACCGCAGACTATCACCCGCAGGGCCAACATCTTTGTTGCGCACATCTGCGAGCATCGCTTGAGAAATCTCTTGTAACTCGGCTTGCGCGCCAGAGCCAAAGCGCACGATGGAATTGGTGTCGCTCATGTCGATTTCATTCATGGCGCTGCGGATCGCGTCGGCCTGTGCAGGTTCCGCGGCGTCCAAGACGATCAGATCGCCTGCGGGCTCAGGCAAAACGACTGCTGTGACGGCTTCGACGTCTTTCAACGTGGCTTCGGCTTTTTGGCGAGTGGTATCTGACATGATGTCCCCCAGTGATAGCTGTTTGATTTACTTGATACCTTCGCGAGCCAAACGGTCGCGAAGTACGTCGATCTCGATATCAAGGTCGACTTTGTTGTCTAAAAGTAACGCTTTGTTGCGCGCTGTGAAATTGCTTTCAAGATCGTTCAAAAGAGCTAGGTAGGACGCGCGAGCTTCCATGTTGCGGCTGCGCGCCCAGATATCGGCAAATTTGATGGTCGCGTCGCGCGCGCCCTGCAAATAGACGCTCAAGTATTTGCGCGCCGCTGTCAAATCGCGCGGATCTTCTTCGACTGTGCGAAACATGGCGCGCGCTGTTTTGGCAAACTGTTCAAGGCGCGTTTGCGCTTCGCGATCGCCAGTGCGCTGAAGCGCCTCTTGCATAGCTGTCAAATGACGCTCGGCCTCATTGACAGCTTTGGCAACGCGATCTTGTTGGAAGGTGTCGATACCTTCCATGCCTTTGTGTTTCAAAGGGTCTATGCCAAAGGCGAAACTGTGCAACGCCGTGCCGAGTACCGCGAAGATACCGGCTTCAATTGGCCCCCAACCCGCAATACCCACAAGGCCAAGGCCAAGGCCTGTCAAAGCAGATCCGAAGATTTTGCGTGGAATGGCTGGGCGGCGGGCGACTTTGCGCGCCTCATAAGCTTCTTGCGCTTTCAAACCTTCGCGGGTCAGCCAAGCTGCCCCCAAAAGCAGCCCTAGAGCAACAAGGTACTGCGCCATAACAATAGGTTCTGCGCCAAAGGCTTTCCAAGCCAAAGGCAGAGCCGCATAGAACAAAATGTTTGAGCGTGCGCCAACGCGAGACGGTTTTTTACCATCGAAAGGTCGTGCTTTTGGCGCATCCATAGAAGTGTCTGCGTCGCTTTTAGTGTCCGGTGAATATTTTGAACTGTATTTTTGTGCCATGCTCAGATGCCCGATGCGCCCAAAGTGGCGTAAAAGGTCAGTGCAACCAGCAGATAATACGCAAGTTTTTGGGCCCCATTGGCGCTCATGTCGCGGTCACTCCATCTTACTAAAGGCATATGACTCGTTGCCCGTTCGGGCCTTGCCATAAGATATAGGAAACAAATGCGCGTCATGAAAGGGTTAAGCGCGGGGAAGCTGGGTAAGTTGCTCCCCCCTCGCTTTGGGCTAAGGTTGCTTAGCTGCGTTTTTTGCCGCTAAAGCCGCCGCCACGTGGGCCGCCGGACGGTTTGCCGTCGCGGCTGCCTGTTGGTTTGTCACCGTGGGACTTAAACCCCTTGGCGCGTCCACCTTCAGGTCCGCCGCGTGATTTATAGCCTGCGGATTTGAATTCAGGCTTGCCGTCACGATCAACTGGCTTGCCTTTAAAACCGCCGCCTTTTGGACCGCGATCATCGCGCTCGCCACGCGGTTTAAAGCCGTCCGTTTTCGGTCCGCGATCATCGCGCTCGCCACGCGGTTTAAAGCCGTCCGTTTTCGGTCCGCGATCGTCACGATCCCCACGCGGTTTAAAACCACCGCCTTTGGTGCCGCGATCATCTTTGTCGCCGCGGGGTTTGAACCCAGCGCCCTTGGGACCACGATCATCGCGTTCACGTGAATCTGTGCGGCCAAAGCTTTCTTTGCGCGGGCCGGCAGGTTTGCCGCCACGGCTGACTTGGCGACGTGGCTCGGATGGGTGCTCAATGTCTGATGCAAAAGGATCGACGCCCAGCTGATCACGCAGCACACGGGCTTTGACTTCTTCGGCCTGACCTGGACGAATGGTGCCCAAACGAAACGGGCCATAAGAAATACGCATCAAGCGGTTCACGACGACGCCGATGTGTTCCATCGCGCGACGCACCTCGCGGTTGCGGCCTTCGCGAATGCCGATGGTGAGCCAAGCGTTCGCGCCTTGCTGGCGGTCAAACACGGCTTCCATAGGTTGGAAATCTTCGCCATCAATCGTTATGCCTTTGCGCAGTTGATCCAGCAACGCCTCGGACGGCGAGCCTTTGACGCGCACGCGGTATTTGCGCAGCCAACCGGTGTCTGGCAGCTCAAGTTTGCGTTTCAATTCGCCATCGTTCGTAAGCAGCAAAAGCCCCTCAGAGTTCAAATCGAGACGGCCAACAGACAGAACCCGTGGCAGGCCTGCGGGCAGGTTTTCAAACACTGTGGCACGGCCAAGTTCGTCTTTTTCTGTGGTCACGAGGCCCAGAGGTTTGTGGTAAAGCCACAAACGGGGCGGTTCCGCTTCGCCGATTTGTTGTCCGTCCACGGTGATGCGATCACTGGGCAAAACGTTAAGGGCAGGAGAGACAACCTTGCGGCCATTCACTGTCACGCGGCCCTCTTCGATGATCACTTCGCAATCGCGGCGCGAGGCAACGCCTGCGCGGGCCAAAACCTTGGCGATCCGGTCGCCAGGGCGTGTGCCATCTGCGCCAGCCTCGGGGCCTTTGGCGGGCGCTGTTTTGGGCGCGCCTTTCTTGGCATAAGGATTCGCGGGGGGCTTTTTGTAAGACTTGCCTTCCGTGTCACCATGGCTGCGGGAGCCCTTGCTTTTGGAAACAAAGGAGGGTGCGCCAGATTTTGCGCCGCGGGCGGGTTTTTTATCTGAATCTCGTGTCATGCGCTTGCCATAGCTGGGCTTTGCGCACTTGGGAAGGGGCTTGGTGTGTATCAAGCCTGCATTGGGCGCGTTTTGGGCGCGCATTTGCTTGTCATAGGGTCGTTTTGGCGTCAAATACAGGTTATGAGCTTTAGATCTTACATGGATACGGCCTTGCATGAGGCCCATGCCGCAGCGGCCCGTGGTGAAGTGCCTGTGGGGGCCGTCATCGTGTCGCCCAAGGGGGATATCATCGCCCAAGGTGGCAATCGCACCCGTGAATGGAATGATCCGACAGCCCATGCCGAAGTGGTGGCAATCCGTGCGGCCTGTGCTGTCTTGGGTCAAGAGCGCCTGTCGGGGTATGATTTATACGTGACGCTTGAGCCGTGCCCGATGTGTGCGGCTGCCATTTCCAACGCGCGAATTGCGCGCTTGTATTATGGCGCTGCAGATGAAAAGTCAGGCGGCGTGGCCCAAGGTCCGCGTGTATTTTCCCATGCGCAATGCCACCATGCGCCCGAAGTCTATGATGGGATTTCGGCCCAAGCGTCCGAAGACTTACTTAAAGATTTCTTTGCAAGTCGGCGACGCTGAGCCGTATTTTTAGGTGTTGTCGTTGTGATTTCTTGACCCTTGTGGAGCGTATTAGCGTCCGCGTATGCCCCAAGCTATTTTTGACCAGACAATTTCATGCGCAAAATAGCAGATGAAGCCCACGACTGCGCCAGAAATAGCAATGCTGCCGCCTGCTGCAACTGACCCCGTGAACACAAAGCCAATGAGCGTCATGGTGAAAAGTCCAGCCAGTTGCCACGTAACAGATTTGGCGATGAGTCTGATCTTGCTGTCCATGTGGCGCCCTTTGCGTAAAGTGTTGTGTTGTTATTGGGCTATCGTGAATATCGCGCTATGGACATTAGGGGAATTAGCTGCATAAAATACACTTTACAGATTTTATCCTACAAAGTTGATCGTGATGGACAAGCGTAAACGCGCAACCTTATTTCGAGAACGCCTACAAGACGCGATGGTGCTCAAGGGCGTGACAAAGAGTGCACTTTCGCGCGCAACGCAGGTGGATCGATCTACGATTGGCCAGTTGTTAAATGTCGATCAACCGCGTCTGCCGAATGCACAATTGGCAGCTGAGGCCGCAAATGTATTGGGCGTTAGCACGGATTGGTTGCTCGGTCTCACAAACAGGCCAGAAACCCCAGGTGATATTGTGGCGGCAGCCTTGTCGCTTAGCCCCGCTGAGCGTTCGTCTGCGGATGCGCAACTTCTTGAATGGCATCACGAATCTGCGGGCTATAAAGTGCGACACGTGCCTGCAACTTTGCCCGATATGTTGAAAACCAAGCAAATGTTGGAATGGGAATATGCGTCAGTGCGCGCGCGCCAGTTGCCACAGGCCTACGACGCCCTGCAAGATCAAATGGAGTGGGTGTCCTCTGGTGTGTCTGACTATGAAATTGCGCTACCAATTCACGAGATCGAAGCCTGCGCCGCTGGAACCGCCTATTATGAGGGTGTCGGAAAAGACGTGCGCCATGCCCAGTTGAATTTTATTGCGGATCAATGTGATGAACTGTTCCCGAGGTTGCGTATATTTTTATTTGACGCGCATCGTGTTTTCAGCTCCCCCGTCACCGTTTTTGGTCCAAATCTGGCCGTTATCTATGTGGGGCAATTCTATCTGGCTTTTCGCGAAATCGAGCGTGTTAAATCTTTGTCTAGTCATTTCGATTGGCTCGTCAGAGAGGCCGTCGTGGACGCACGAGGCGTTTCAGCGCATATTCGCGGCTTGATTGAGGCGCAAAGCTGACGGGCAGGGCTGCCGCTGGAGTTGCACAAACAACAACCGCGTGCTGCTGCATTGCGTCACATCAAGTCCCATCTAATCAGACCAGAGCCAAACTTTGTCACGCCATACGCTTGAAGCGCGGGGCGGGGCGCGATAAAGCCAATGCAAATAGATTGAATTGAGCGCCCTCAAAGCGCTGTTGAGATAACGGAGTTGCCCCATGTCGATCGACATTGATACCGCACGCCGCGTTGCATCGCTTGCACGCATTCGGGTTGAGGAAGACGCCCTCCCTGAGCTGGCCCAAGAATTCAACGCTGTTTTGGGCTTCATCGAGCAGCTGTCAGAAGTGGACGTGGAGGGCATCGAGCCGATGACCTCTGTGACCCCGCAGCGCCTCAAGCGCCGCGTCGACGTGATCACCGATGGCGATCAACAGGCCAAAATTTTGAAAAACGCACCAGATGCACGCGAAGGCTTTTTCGCTGTGCCCAAAGTGGTGGAGTAAACGCTATGACTGATCTGAACACACTGACATTGTCCGCCGCGCGTGATGGTTTACGCAAAGGCGCGTTCACATCCTCTGATCTGACTGAAGCTTGCCTGACATCGATCGCGGGCGCGGGAAAGCTTAACGCTTTTGTGCATGACACATCCGAGCAAGCGCGCGAGCAGGCCAAAGCCGCCGACGCGCGTATTGCAGCGGGCGATGCGCCCAGCATGTGTGGCTTGCCGATTGGCGTGAAAGACGTGTTTGCGACCAAAGGCCAGCCAACGCAGGCAGGTTCTTTCATTTTGAACGGCTTTAAACCCGAGTATGAAAGCACCGTGACCTCAAACCTATGGGGTGCGGGCGCTGTGATGCTGGGCAAGTTGAACATGGATGAATTCGCGATGGGCTCGTCGAATGAAAATTCTGTTTACGGTCCTGCGATCAACCCGTGGAAAATTGATGACCGTGATTTGACGCCTGGCGGTTCATCCGGTGGCTCTGCTGCGGCTGTGGCGGCTGATCTTTGCTTGGCGGCGACCGGCACGGATACAGGCGGGTCTATTCGCCAGCCTGCTGCGTTCACCGGCACCGTTGGCATTAAACCAACCTATGGCCGCTGTTCACGTTGGGGCGTCATCGCTTACGCGTCCTCACTGGATCAAGCCGGCCCGATGACCAAAACCGTGCGCGACGCGGCGATCATGCTGGAAGCCATGGCGGGTCACGATCCGAAAGATTCCACGTCCATGGAACTGGCCGTGCCTGACTTTGAAGCGTTGATCACTGGCGACATCAAGGGCAAGAAAATGGGTATCCCTAAAGAATACCGTCTCGATGGTATGTCCGCTGAGATTGCGAAACTTTGGGATGATGGTGCCGCGATGCTGAAAGATGCTGGCGCTGAGATCGTCGATGTGTCCTTGCCTCACACCAAATACGCGCTGCCTGCTTATTACGTTATTGCGCCTGCGGAAGCCTCGTCAAACTTGGCGCGCTACGATGGTGTGCGTTACGGTCACCGCGCGAAAATCGGCGAAGGTGACGGCATCGACGACATGTATGAGAAAACCCGCGCCGAAGGCTTTGGCCGCGAAGTGCAGCGCCGCATCATGGTCGGCACTTATGTGCTGTCCGCGGGCTTCTACGACGCTTACTACAACCGTGCGCGCAAAGTGCGTACCTTGATCAAACGCGATTTCGAACAGGTGTTTGCCGCTGGCGTTGACGCGATTTTGGCGCCAACCACGCCCTCTGCAGCTTTTGGCATTGGCGAAGTGTCCAAAGCGGACCCTGTCGAGATGTATCTCAACGATGTGTTCACCGTGACACTTAACTTGGCGGGGTTGCCTGGTGTGTCAGTGCCAGTAGGTCTGTCTTCGACTGGCTTGCCGCTCGGTCTGCAACTGATCGGACGTCCATGGGAAGAAGGCGATCTGCTGAATATTGCTCATAGCCTTGAACAATCGGCGGGCTTTGTTTCCAAGCCAAACAAATGGTGGTAACTCTTTTGATAACTTTAATTTTCTCGGGGGATGCGTGATGCGTCGTGCCGCTTTTGCTGTGATGTCTTTGGCTGTTTTGGCCGCCTGTGATTCGCCTGTGCCGGACAGTGGCGCTGGCGTTGGTTTTGGAACCTATGCTGAATATCAGGCTCGTCGCGAAGCTGAACTGATCGCTGCTGGTGAAGGGCGCTCCGTGAACGGTTTGCAGCCGATCGCTGGTGAACCCGTGACGGCGTCGACAGCAGATATCGCTGATGAGGCCTTGGCCGCGATTGGTCAAAGCCCCACCAACGTGGGCGCGCCAGCTGATCCGACGGGTCAATTTACATCTGCGCCAATTTCGGCTGGTGTTGAAAATGTGGTGGGCATTTCGGCGGAAAATGATTTTGACGCTGTGGCATCAGAGCGCTCCATCGCACAAGACGCCGCGCGCGTTGCGGCAAACCGCGAGCAGTATCAAACAGTTGCACCAACAGATTTGCCAAGCCGTCCTTCGGGCTCAGGCTCGTCTTTGGTTGAATTCGCGCTGTCGACAACCAACTCAGTTGGCCAGCCTATCTATTCGCGTTTGACCCTTGGGGCCGAGGTCCGTGCGCAGCGCAATTGTGCGAAATACTCATCACCTGACTTGGCGCAGGATGCATTTTTGGCGGGTGGCGGACCAGAGCGCAATGTCAAAGGTATGGATCCTGATGGCGATGGATTTGCCTGTTCTTGGGATCCGCATCCTTTCCGTTTGGCCGCTGGTCGCAATTAATCTCGCATGACTGCACTGTCCTGCCATTCCCAAGCTTCGCCTAACTTTGGTGAACGCAAGGGTGGGGCGGTGCCCGATATCATCCTTCTGCATTACACTGCGATGGCGACAGGGGCCGCGGCTGTCGCACGGTTGTGTGATCCCGAGTTTGAAGTCTCAGCCCATTATTTGATCGATGCTGACGGAAGCATTGTCCGCATGGTCGATGAGGAAAAGCGCGCGTGGCATGCGGGTGCTGGGCAATGGGGCGATGTCACAGACATCAATTCGCGCTCTATCGGGATCGAGCTTGCCAATTGTGGTTCTGTGCCTTTTGCGGCAGCTCAGATGGATGCGCTTGAGGCGCTCTTGCGCGACATCAAGATCCGCCATTTCATCAAGCCTGAGCGCATCATCGGTCATTCCGATATGGCACCTGAGCGCAAAATCGATCCGGGCCCCAGATTTGATTGGCGGCGCTTGGCGGTGCAAGGTTTGAGTGTTTGGCCCGAGGTTTTGGGGGCGCGCAAGGTCGATGAAAATACGTTTTCGTCCGATCTCACGGCCTTCGGATATGCCTGCGGCACGCCTCTTGAGGCGCGCCTGTCTGCCTTTCGTGATCGGTTTCGCCCCCGTCACACTGGCCCCCTTGATGGCACCGATATGGCTCTGGCGGGTGATCTGGCCATGCGCTTTCCCGTTGACCGCGCGCCGCGCACAGCCTAAGTCCCAAATCGCACGGATGGCTGGATGACCGCGGGTTCTGGGTGTGCAAGCATACCGGAACGCGAGGAAAGTCCGGACTCCATTGAACAACAGTGCCGGGTAACGCCCGGCGGGGGTAACCCTAGGGATAGCGCCACAGAGAACAGACCGCCTTCTAAATCGGAGGTAAGGGTGAAACGGTGAGGTAAGAGCTCACCGCGCAAGCGGCAACGCAAGCGGCACGGCAAGCCCCACTGGGAGCAATGCCAAATAGGGGTCTTACGTGAGGTCTGATGTGCGTTTACGCATACCGCTCACAGGGTCGTTCAAGCCCGAGGACCCGGGTTGGCAGCTTGAGCGTATTGGTAACAATGCGCCTAGAGGAATGGTCATCGAGGGGGCAACCCCAGACAAAATCCGGCTTATAGGCCATCCGTGCACTTTTGGATTTGATGTGAGTGAGACTATGATTTTGAAACACTCAATGAGCGCCGTCCAAACAAGCGTCTTGTTATGATTATTTGTATTTTCGGTATGTCCTAATCCGGCACATGCAAGTGAAGCGGTGTTCTGTTCTGTCTTTTTTAAGCCCGTGCGGATTGGCTGCGCGGCTTGGATGGACCTCAGAAAACCATAGAGCTGATGCAAGGCAGAGCTGATGCAAGGCTAGGCGGAAACTTTGTGGGCATCCGTTCCTAGGGATTTGGGCATGTCGACAGGGTTTTCAAAGCCTTCACGTCGCTATGTACCAAATTCACAAGCTATCGAGTGCTTATGACCGCATGGACGCAAAAAGGGGCAGGGCGCATGGCAAATGCCACTGTGCATGGAAGATCCAAGATGTGTGCAATGCACCAAGGTGTTGCGGGATGTTGTCAGATAACACTGCGCCTTAGTCTTATCGGCGCGGTCATATCCCACACCACACTACTGAGGCCACCCTTTGGATAGGGGCCTCAGTAGGCTTCATCAAAGCAATCGTATCAGCGGCAAAGTTCGCTGGATTGCACTTCGCCGTTGTTGGTGACGGTTTTTGTGGTGAAGTCATAGCAGCCGTCTTTGTCTGAGGGCGCGTAGCGGATGTAATATTCTTCGCCTTTATAGGTGTAATCCATGCTGCGTGCGCCATCTGCGTCTTGCGTGAACACAAGATTGTCGACGCCGCCTTGCGGTGGGCGACCTGCTTCCACGCCACCACCTGTGGCCATATCAAGCGGGCGCACCCGTGGCAGTTGGTCAAGTTCAGGCACTTCACCCATCAAACACTGCACGATGTAAGGTGCCTCGGCAGAGGTGTGATAGCGATAGCCAAAAGTGTCATCGCTTTGCCCGTTGCAGATATCAAGATCGCCCTCGGCGACTTCTGTGCCATCTGGGTTGTTGTCGCCATAAATCGGAAAGCCGTCAAATGCCCAACCAATGATCGCGTCATCGCCAGCATTTTCCATCTGGTCGATCATGCAGGTTGGCTTGGCGTGGTAATGGTAATCATCGCCGCGCCCTGCATGGCCACCACAGACATCAAGTTGTTGGGTCTGCAAGGTGTCGTGCTGCGCTTGGTGGTGGGCAAGGTCGGCTTGAGACATTTCGCCGCCTGCTGTGTAGTCATAGATAGGCACTCCGTTGACCGCGACGCCAAGAGCTGCGTCACGCGTGATTGGCGTGCTGCCCATGGTTGGAAACAAAATGATAGGGGCTGCGTATTCTGCGGGCACGGGCACCTGTTCATTGGAGCCAACAATCCCCGTCATCACGTCGTGATCAGGATAGGTGTCTGATGTGATGAACGCGTGGGCATCATCGCAAGTCACCGTCACACTGGCGCCAAAGCCAGCTTCGGCCACCGAGGCTGCTACCGTGGCACAATGATCCTCGTTGGCAGAGGCCGCCGATGCTGCGCAAAGGGCGATTGAGGTGATTAGGGACGTTCTGAAAAGGTGAGGCATCTTTTTTCCAATCAAAGGGCAGGGGGTAAGCCGCATGCTGTTATATAAACCTATACGCGCATCCCTTAAAATTCTGTCGCGAAATTTAGGGGGCCATTTCGCCAATCGTTCCCCCTTAGACTTTAGAATGCTTGGAGTTTTACGGGTTCGCCCCCATATTCATCTCAATGGCGAAACATTTATAAAGGAAGCCCCATGAGCTTTGTTAAAACATTGGCCACATTGGCCGTCGGATTTGTGGCCGCAAAAGGCGTTACGAAAGTCAAAGACATGGGCGGTATGGACGGCGTGCGTGACGCGCTGCGCAAAGCTGGCGATGACGGTGGCATGGCCGACCAGATGGGCCAAATGGCTGAAAAATTTGGCGTCCCAGGTGGTGCCGATGCGATCAAGAAAATGATGGGCACTTTTGGTGGTCAGGCCGCCGATGCCTCTGAGGCGACTGAAGCGGGCCTTGGATCATTGTTTGCGGCCATGGGGAGCGCTGCGACTGCTGGTGCGGGCGGCTTGTCCGATATGTTTGGCGCTGTAACTCAAGGAACGACCTTGGGTGAAGCCGCAGAAGAAAACGCCAAGCTGATGATTCGCGCTATGATTATGGCTGCGAAATCAGATGGCGAGATCGACGCAGAAGAGCGGACCAAGATTTTGGATCACCTCACGGATGCCTCGCAAGACGAGATCGATTTTGTGCAAGCCGAATTGGATGCCCCCGTTGATCCTTTGGCTTTGGCTAAGGACGCGACCGAGGACACCAAGAGCAAAGTCTATTCGGCGGCCTTGATGGCGATTTCTGTCGATACGGATGCGGAAAAGACATTCTTGAACGCTTTGGCGGCAGCCTTGCAGATCGATGCCGTCACGCAGGCCGGCATTCATCAATCGATGGGCAAGCCGGCGCTGTAAATCACGCATATCGAAACATCACATTAAACATCAAAAAAGGGCGATCTTGCGTGCAGGGTCGCCCTTTCGTTTGCAGTCTTTTCGCCTATCTGTTGCGTCAATTACGCGCGTTGCGATTCTTGGCGCAGCAGATAGGCCGATGCCCCTACGATCAACGCAGATCCAAGCCACATCGATCCAGGCGGTACAAAGCCAAAGGCCAAGATGCCAAAGCCCACATTAAGGGGCAGTTTGAGATGATCAAATGGCTGCAAGTAGGCCGCATCCGCAACGCTATAGGCTTTGGCGATTGCGTATTGGGCAAGGGCGGTCAAAAGCCCTGCCACCAGAATCACAAGTCCCGCAATGTCAAACCCGAGCGCAAGGTTGCTCATGCCCGTATCACCACTCAGCGCCAGCGCCAAATTGATGGGTGTCAGCAGCAGCAACAGATAAACAGTGAGGCTCTCAGCGCTTTCCGTCGCGGTCATGTATTTGGTCAACAGGGATGTCAGGGCCCAAAACACAGCTGCGCCCACGGGATAGAGCGCATAGGGTGAAAATTCTTCCGCCCAAGGTGCCAAAATAATCATGCCACCGATGAAGCCCGCGGTCACCGCGCCCCAGCGTTCCAGCGTGGTTTTTTCGCCCAAGAACACTCCAGCCCCAAGGGTGACGAAAAACGGCGACAGCATGATCAAGGCAATGGCCTGCCAAATCGGCACATGGGCAAGCCCTGTGATCCAAAGTTGCACTCCAATGGCCGAGGCGATCACGCGCATGAAATGCAGCATGAATGCGCCAGTGCGCATGGCTTTGATGCCGTGACGGATCACCCATGGCATCGAAATTAAAAAAGCGATGAAATATTGCCAAAAGGCCAGACGGGTCGGAGCGATTCCCTGAATCATTGTGCCAAATTGGCCCAACAAGTTTATTATTGCGAATAAAATACCGGCAAGGACCATCAAAGCGGCCCCCAATTGCGGCGGGGTAAGGCGCGCGCTTGCGGCGGCTATTCTTCTTTGTTTTTGGCGAGTCATGCGGTGTCCTTTCATTTGCGCATAACTCAAGGCAAACAGGACAACTGGGCGTATAGCGCCCCTAAAAAGGCACTTTACCCCCGTTTCCCGCTCTCTTTCATCCGGACTATGACCGTCGGCTCCGGAATTACACCGGATCTGCTGACCCAAAAGTTGGTGAAACAACCCTTGGCGCTCGCGGGCTTGGTCGGCTCTGGTAACCCAGATTTGACCTTACCGCCGGTGGGGAATTGCACCCCGCCCTGAGAACGTTGCGACCCCTATGGTCGCGCTTTAAAATCTATGTCATAGAGGCGCCAAGAGCAATGCATTGTACGCTGTGGGGCATCCATGACGTGCAATGTTTGTTTGGCCATAACGGCCACGCTTGTTTTTTTTGTTGGGACCCCATTGACTCGAGGGCGCAACACTTTAAAAGGCAGGCTTCAAGGATTCCACGGGGTGTCACGCGCAAGTGCCCGACTGACCCGTTGTACGTAAGACTGGAGACATAAAAATGGCTAAGCCAACCACAATCAAAATCCGTCTGAACTCGACAGCAGACACGGGCCACTTTTATGTGACCAAGAAAAACGCACGTACCATGACCGAGAAAATGGTCATGAAAAAGTACGACCCGGTTGTGCGCAAGCATGTTGAGTACAAAGAAGGCAAAATCAAGTAAGCCTGATTTGAACGACAAAATGCAAAAGCCGCGCAAACCCCAAAGGTTCGCGCGGTTTTTCTTTGTTTAAGATTGCTCTCGCGGACTTCCCCAAATCACGACACGCAAGCGTGACACAGGAGATCCCGATATGTGTTTATTACAAGAGAGTCCCTCTATTGAGGGCGACAGTCCTAGCCAGTCTAGCGAACCCCTTAGGGTTCTGCCGCCTTTTATCGTTCGTACAGCTACACCTGCCGATGCCTTGGCCATCGATGGTTTGATCGCTGCCAGCTATGGCGCGTTGATGCGTCCCGTCTATCATGATGACATTCTTGCACGCGCCTTGCCGCGTTTGATGCGCACCGCGCCAAGCTTACTCTCTGGCGGCAGTTATTTTGTCGCCGATGCTGGCGGTGTGCTTTTGGGGGCAGGCGGGTGGTCTCAGGCGACGCCGTTTGGCGGAATTGGTCCCGCAAGCAACGGGCATATGCGCCGCGTTGCGGTGGTGCCGCATGCGATCCGCTCCGGCGTTGGCTCTTTGATTGTCGATCACGCTTTGGCTCATGCACAGACACAGGGCGTAGAGAACATGTTCTGCCTGTCCACATTGGCCGCCGAGGACTTTTACAAAGCCAAAGGGTTCGATGCGACCGGAGAGGTCGAATTGACGCTTGAGCCCGGATTGTATCTGCCTGCCATTCAGATGCGCCGCACGTTGAATTGATATGTCAAATATGTCGAGTGCGCACAAAAAAAGGCCGGTCCTAAGACCGGCCTTTTCATATCTAATGGGGCGTCTTTAGTTGCGGTTGCCGAGAAGGTTCAGCAAGAACATGAACATGTTGATGAAGTCGAGGTAGAGCTTCAGCGCGCCCATGATTGCTGATTTAGCAAGCCATGTTGAGTCCATTGCATGTGCATGTGCGATATAGTCGTTCTTGATTTTTTGCGTGTCAAAAGCTGTGAGGCCCGCAAAGATCAAAACGCCGATGACTGAAATCGCAAAGCTCAACATGCCAGAGCCCAAGAAAATATTCGCGATGGAGGCCACGATCAAACCGATCAAACCCATCATCAAGAATGTGCCCATGCCGGACAGGTCTTTCTTGGTTGTGTACCCAAAGATAGACAAGCCTGCGAAGGAAATAGATGTCACAAGGAATGTCTGTGTGATGGACACGCCTGTGTAGACCAAGAAGATCGAGCTGATGGAAACGCCCATCAAGGCTGCGAAAGCGTAAAAGAACGTTTGCGCGCCAGCGGCGGACAAGCGATTCACGGCCGCGCCAAAGGCAAATACCATGCCGAGTGGTGCGAACATCACAACCCATTTAAGAGGGGACGTGTAAAGCGCCTGACCCAAACCAGTGAGGTACTGACCTTCGCGGAACATCAATTCTGTTGGCGTTGAGGTCACAGCCAAATTGGCGATAGCCCAAGCGGCCAATGCCGTAATCAAAAGACCAACGGACATCGTTCCGTAAACTTTGTTCATGTGGGTGCGAAGACCCGCATCGATATGGGCGGATGAGCGGGCGCCAATGCCTGCATCAATCGTTCTGTAGTCAGCCATTAACTGTCTCCTGTGCGATTTAAAACGTTGTTCCAAGCCGACTGCTTGGTTTCCATACCAATATTGGTGTGATGCCGCATCTTTTCAAGGCTTAAGCGCAGCATCTAGGCGTGAAAACGTAAAAAGACCGCGCCTTTGAACGGGGCGCGGTCTGTATCGCTGATGGTTCGGGGACAATGATTCCAATCAGGCGATATTGGTAAGATGTATCGTGGTTTATTTCATCCAGTGTTGCGGCGCGTCCCAAGTGGGGCGGGCAGATTCCTGTTCGGCTTGGGCGCGTGTGATGCCGATGTCTGACAACATGCTGTCATCAAGGTCTGCCAATGCTGTGCGTTGACGCGCCACTGCGCGCGCTTGGATGAAACGAGCCAATAAGGATTTTGGGGACTTGGTGCGAGGTGTCCGCTGGAGCGTCAATGTAAGCATGGGTTTACCTTCCTATTTGTGATGTTTTGCTGCTTATGTATCATTCATATTGATATGTTTCGTCGATCATCTATGATAAGTAAAATGAATGATTGTTGGTCAATGCATCACGGAGTTTGATATGGCGCGAAATTTGGATATGACAGCTTTGCGGTCTTTTGTGGCTGTCGCTGATTGCGGGGGTGTCACTCGTGCTGCAGGGTTTCTGAACCTCACACAGTCTGCTGTGTCGATGCAGCTCAAACGACTAGAAGAAAGCCTAGACCTTAAACTGCTGGATCGCTCTGCACGCACCATCGCCTTGACCGCAAATGGGGAGCAACTGTTGTCTTATGCACGCCGGATGCTTGATTTGAACGATGAGGTGTTCGGGCGTCTGACAGCGCAAGAGTTTGAAGGTGAGATCACTCTTGGTGTGCCGCATGACATTGTTTACCCTTCGATTCCACAAGTGTTGCAGCAATTCAATCACGCTTTTCCAAGGATGCGGGTGCATCTTGTGTCGTCTTTCACTTTGAAGCTGAAAGAGATGTTGGCAAAAGGCGAGGCTGATTTAATTTTGACCACCGAAGACACCTTGGATGCTGGCGGAGAAACCTTGGCTGAACTTCCACTGGTATGGGTCGGGGCGGTCAATGGGTCTGCGTGGCGTCAAAGGCCGTTGCGCTTGGCGTTTGAGCATAAATGCTTGTTCCGCAAAGGTGTGCAAAAGGCGTTGGATGACGCAGGTATTCCATGGCAGATGGCGATCGAGAGTGATCAATCGCGTACGATTGAGGCATCTGTCTCGGCCGATTTGGCTGTGCATGCAATGCTTGTCGGCTCTACGCCGCCGCAATCAGAGACCGTTCAGCACGGCGGAGCTTTGCCTGAACTGCAAAGCAAACAGGTTAATCTGTACAGTACGGATATGGCGCGCGGTCAAGCCTTCAATGCGCTTAGCGATTTATTGCGCGGATCGTTTGAGATGCGACTCGCCACACGCGGTATCGCAGCGCAATAAGGCGACGAGGGCTAAGGGTTAATAATGACCTTTCCGGTCGCTTGACGTTCGGCCAGCAAGGCAAGGCCTTCGGCTGTTTGAGCCAAAGGCAAGCGGTGCGAAATATGTGGGGTGATTTTTCCGGCAGCAGCCCAGCCAAATAACTGATCCAGAGACTCTGCGACGACTTTGGGCGCAAAATCAAAATAAGCGCCCCAGTAAAACCCAATCAAGGTGATGTTTTTGACAAGCATATGATTGGGTTTCACGTTCGGCAGATTTCCCCCCGCAAAGCCAATCAATACAATACGTCCATCAGGGTTGGTTGCTCGGAAACATGCCTCAAACAGGTCGCCGCCAACGGCATCATAGACCACATCGGCACCACCCAGCGCTTTGATCTTGTCACGTAGGTCTGGATCATCAGCATCGATCAGATGGTCTGCGCCAGCTGCGCGCGCGATCTCAAGTTTTGCAGCCCCACGTGCGATGGCGATCACTTCGGCTCCGATTAATTTCCCAAGCTCGACGGCGGTCAAGCCAACGCCCCCTGCGGCGCCAGTGACAATAAGACGTTCTCCGGGTTGCAATCGGGCTTTATACATAAGCGCCATGTGTGAGGTGCCGTAAGTAATCTGCAAAGCCGCGGCGTCGTTATAAGAAAGAGACTCGGGAAGTGGGATGCACCGTTGAGCAGAGGCGATGGCTGTATCTGCAAGTCCGCCTTGCCCGACGTAGGCCGCCACGCGCATTCCAATTGCAAGATGGCTCGGTACATCAGAACCTAAAGCGACAATATCGCCAGCGAATTCCATTCCTAAGGTAAAAGGCGTAGCGGGTGTGTCTTGATATTTACCGGAGCTCATCAAAAGATCGGCAAAATTCAAACCGCATGCACGAACATCGATGAGGACGTCATGCGCTTTGGCGAGGGGGGCTTCAACTTTTATCAGTTTTGGACTGGCGTCGAAGTCGGCGACTTGAAAAGCGGTGATAAATTCTGACATGGCAAAAGGGTACCTTAAGTCTGCGAGAAATGAATCAGCCGAATTGACGCATTTGGAACTTTGTTCCTTAAGTAGGGTTGGTCGTTTTTTGATCGAATGTATTCGCAAAATGCAAAATTTTTAGGTGTTCGCGCTGAGGTTTAGTCAGAAAATCGATTTTAGCACAAATGAATATCAGTAAAGTTTAAGGAAAAAATACTAAATATACTTTTTTATCAAATGGTTAGTTTTCAGTCCTCATATCCTATCCAAAAAGACAGGTTGAGGAATATCCCGAGTCGGAGGAATTCTGTTACACACGCATAGGTTACTCTGTGTGTCTCATCAAGGAGCGGTAAATATGAAACATCCGGTGGATGTACATGTAGGAAAGCGCGTTCGACATCGTCGTTGGATGGTCGGAATGACGCAACAACAGCTCGCCGAAAAGGTGGGTATTAAATTTCAGCAGATTCAAAAATATGAAACTGGTATGAATCGAGTGTCGGCGTCCCGTCTTTGGGATATTTCCGAAGCCTTGGGTGTACCTGTTGCCTTCTTCTTTGATGGCGTAGATGCATCTGAAACTGGTGATTTGCCTGCGGCAGGGGCTGTTCCCGCAGATATCCTTGCGGACAAAGAGGCGCTTGAACTGGTACGGTCTTACTATTCTATTCCAGAAAACCAACGCCGTCGTTTGTTCGAATTGGCTCGGGTTTTATCCGACGTAGCATGATGTAAGTGGTGCTTTTCGGAGCGTGACCGTTCGATCACTTCGATTTCTTGCAATGGTCCCGATGCCTTACATGGCTCCGGGACCTTCGCACATTTTAGACCCAGTGTTTTATCACTTTTTAGGGGCTTAGCCTTGCATCTTGACGCGTGACATCCGAATGTTTACCGCAAGGTATAGGCACGCGCGCGATCGCCTTTGAGGTTTTACGCCGCATCAGACAGTTTGCGCCGCGCAGATCAAAACACAAAAGGATGTGTTCTCGGTATGATGCAGTTAAAAATTGGCGCAGAGCAGCAAGAAAGCCTTATCGAAACCGCGCATGCCGCAGCAGATGCTGCCCGTGCCATTACATTGCAGTATTTTCGCGGTACATCGCTTGGCACGCAGTCGAAACTTGAGGCTGGCTTTGATCCTGTCACGGTGGCAGATCGCGGTGCCGAAGAGGCCATGCGCAAAATTATCAGCGAGATGCGCCCCGATGATGCCATCCATGGCGAAGAGTTCGGCCCCAAAGAGGGGACATCTGGTCTGACATGGGTTTTGGACCCAATCGATGGGACGCGCGGTTTTATTTCTGGCACGCCGACTTGGGGCGTTTTGATTGCCTGCCGCGATGATGCCGGCGTGCATCTTGGCGTGATTGATCAACCATACATTGGGGAACGTTTTTTTGGCGGCTTCGGTGTCTGTGAGCTTACAGGGCCGCATGGGGTCAAACCACTTGCTGCACGACAAGATGTTGCTTTGAGTGATGCTATAATTTTTACCACATTTCCAGAAGTTGGCACGCCTGAGGACCGTAAGGGCTTTGAGTGCGTTGCGAATATGTGCAAACTGACGCGGTACGGGATGGATTGCTATGCCTATGCGCTTTTGGCGGCGGGGCAGATTGATCTCGTGATCGAGGCCGGTTTGCAACCTTACGATATCTTGGGACCAATCGGCGTGATTGAGGCCGCCGGGGGCGTGGTCACGGACTGGCAAGGAAAAACGGCGCAGAACGGCGGGCGTGTTGTTGCCGCGGGATCAGAGACTTTGTTGGCCGAAGTCTTGGAGCTGTTGAAAGACGCGTAGCCTCAAAACTTGGTTTTGTGAGTGCGGCAGCTAGACTGAGGCGATTGGAAAGGACAGTGGATGCATCCATGTTTCATCATTCGTGGCGCAGATATTCTTGTCACGATGGACGACGCGCGCCGAGAGATAAAGGGCGGCGATGTTTTGGTGCGCGATGGCGTGATCGAAGCTGTCGGAACGTTGCTGTATGATGATGACGCACAAATCGTTGATGGGCGCGGCTGTGTTGTCACGCCAGGTTTGGTCAATACGCACCACCATCTGTTTCAAACACTGACGCGGGCCGTTCCTGACGCGCAAAACGCGTTGCTGTTTGGCTGGCTGCAAAAGCTTTATCCTATATGGGCAAAATTTACCCCAGATCACATCCGCGTATCGGCTATGATTGGTTTGGCAGAATTGGCTTTTTCTGGCTGCTCTCTTACCTCGGACCACCTCTATCTTTACCCCAACGGGTCGCGTCTTGAGGACACTATCGATGCGGCCAATCAAGTCGGCTTGCGCTTGCACGCCATGCGCGGCGCGATGAGTATTGGTGAAAGCGACGGTGGCTTGCCCCCTGACAGCTTGGTCGAGCGCGAAGCAGACATTTTGAACGATAGCCTGCGGGTGATTGATGCCTTTCATGACCCAAATCCGGGTGCGATGATCCGCGTTGGCGTGGCGCCGTGCTCGCCGTTCTCGGTTAGCCAAAGCTTGATGCGCGATGCGGCGATTTTGGCACGCGACAAGGGCGTGATGATGCACACGCATCTGGCGGAAAACGACGAAGATGTCGCCTATTCGTTAGAAAAATTCGGGTGTCGCCCGGGCCAATACGCACAGGACTTGGGCTGGACAGGATCAGACGTGTGGCATGCGCATTGCGTTAAGCTGGATGTTTCAGAAATTGAGTTATTTGCGCAAACGGGCACAGGCGTGGCGCATTGCCCCTGTTCCAATTGTAGGCTGGGGTCTGGGATTGCCCCTGTGCGTGCGATGCGTGACGCAGGCGTGCCTGTCGGGCTTGGCGTTGATGGATCTGCCTCAAATGATGCCAGCAATCTTGTGTCTGAGGCGCGCCAAGCCATGCTGTTGCAACGGGTGATGAATGGCGCTGACAAAATGAGCCCGCGTGAGGCTTTAGAAATTGCGACGCGAGGCGGTGCGCAGGTTTTAGGGCGCGACGACGTTGGCCAAATAGCAGTGGGCATGCGTGCTGATATTGCGATTTGGGACGTGTCAGATATCGAATCTTCAGGAAGTTGGGATCCGGCCGCTTTGTTGCTGGCGGGGCCCACGCAGGTCAAACACCTGTTCGTCGAAGGCAAGCCTGTTGTCAAAGATGGCTGGCTGACGACCCTTGATATGGCGCGCGTATTGCAGCAACAATCTAACTTGGTGCGCGGGCTGATGGATGCTTAAAGACCCTAAGGCGCAGTTGATAAATTTACGAGGAACCAAATCAATGTTGAAAGCACCACTCACGGGCCTGTGCGCTGCACTTGCCTTGACCGCCTGCCAAAGCCAAACGGGCGCAGGATTTACGCAACCAGCCCCTGTGCAAACCAGCGGTGTGAACACCTCTGTTGCGGCCGAGGGCGAAATATTGTCCGCGGTAAACGCTGAACGCGCCCGCAATGGATTACAGCCTCTGGTTTACAACGGCCTGTTGACGCGTGCAGCGCGCGCGCATGTCGATGACATGATGCGCACTGGCATTTTTTCACACACCGGCTCTGATGGCGGCACAGCTGCTGATCGTACGCGGCGGGTGGGGTATAATTATTGTATTGTTGGGGAAAACCTCTCAATTGGGTACCCATCAGTCCATGCTGCTGTGCAAGGCTGGATGACGTCCAAAGGCCATCGCGATAATATCTTGAATCGCAGATTTGACGAAATCGGAATCGGAATTGGTGAAGGGGCGCGTTATGTGACGGTGTTTGGCAGTCGCTGCTAACCCGTTATCATAAAAGGCTTAAACCTTTAGGTGGGGCGCATAGGACGCCCCATCACATAAGTTTCCACGATAGCCCGATCATCGCCCATCATGATGGTCGGAAAAATGGCTTCCCAAATATCGGTGGAACGCCCCGCGCGCTGAGCGATGGCGGGGGTCGAGGTCAAATCGATCACCGTCAAATCCGCTTCAAGCCCCATTGCGATGCTGCCGATCTGGTGCTCTAAATGCAGCGCTTCAGATGATCCACGCGTGGCGAGCCAAAGCAATTGAGCAGGGTGCAAAGCCGCGCCGCGCAGCTGGCCGATTTCATAACTTGCCGCCATTGTACGTAGCATCGAAAAACTGGACCCGCCGCCTGTGTCCGTGGCCAAACCCACACGCAGACCGTCAGCTTTGCGTGCAGCCATGTCAAACAGGCCTGAGCCGATAAAGGTGTTGGACGTCGGGCAATGGATCAAAGAGCTGCCGGTCTCTTGCAGACGCGCTATCTCGCGTGGCTCTAGGTAAATTGCGTGACCAAACAAGGCGCCTTTGCCGATCAAACCGAATTTCTCGTAAGTGTCCAAATAGTCCCGCGCCTCGGGGTACAGTGATTTGACCCAAGCGATCTCGTCTGTCTGTTCGCTCAAATGGGTTTGCATCAAACAACTGGGGTTTTCAGCCCATAACGCCCCAAGCGCCTCTAATTGCTCTGGCGTAGAGGTCGGCGCAAACCGTGGCGTGATCGCATAGGTGGCGCGGCCTTTTTGGTGCCAGCGCGCAATCAGCGCTTTGGACTGATCATAGGCGGTTTGCGCCGTGTCGCGCAGGCCTTCGGGGGCAGTGTCACGATCCATACAGGTTTTACCCGCAACAATGCACATGCCACGCACTTCGGCCGCTTCAAACAGGGCTTCAACAGATTCTGGGTGAATGGTGCAAAAGGATGTGACGGACGTTGTGCCATTCGCGAGCAGGAAATCCAAATACATCGCTGCGATCTCGCGCGCATAGGCGGCATCGTGAAAGCGCTGTTCTTCGGGGAATGTATAGGTGTTGAGCCAATCAATCAGCCGCTTGCCCCATGAGGCGATGATCCCCGTTTGCGGGTAATGCGCGTGGGCATCGACAAACCCAGGGGTGATCAGCGCGTCCCCGTGGTCGATCACCGTCAAATCGGGACGTTTGGTGCGCAGTGTTTCGAGATTCGCGATGTCTGCGATGCGTCCATTTGAGATCAACAGCGCACTGGGGCTGACTGTGACAGCTTCCGTGGGCGTTATCAAAAACGGATCACCATGAAACAACAGGATTTGGCCTGCGATGATGCAGTCTTTTTGGGCAGGGGTGCTCATAGAAGGCTCCGATATGTGTTGCCACAGTTTAGGGCGATGATTTTCGAAGGTAAATCGATCTTGCCTCTGTTTCTCAGCGCGGTCGTGACGTAAAGTCTCTAAAACAGGCACCTTAAAAGACCGCGAGTACAATATGGTCGAAGAGACAACACCCGAGACACAAAACGAACCCCGCGACGAGGACGCCTATGTATTAGCGCCGCGCCTGTTGTCGTCGATTATTTTTGCGCTGGAAACTCAGGATCAAGCCCAACTCGTCGAGCTGATGGAACCGCTTCACCCGGCCGACATCGCCGATATTTTGGAGCAAGTGAACGCCTTTGACCGTCGACGAATTATCGAACTGTACGGGCGCGAGCTTGACGGTGAGATTCTATCTGAGATCGATGATGGTATCCGCGAAGAAGTCATAGCTCTTATGCGGCCAGAGGTCTTGGCAGACGCTGTGCGCGATTTGGATTCTGATGATGTCGTCGATCTCATCGAGGATCTTGAAGAGGAAGCACAAGAAACCATCTTGGCGTCTTTGGAAGATGCAGATCGCGTGGCGGTCGAGCAATCTTTGTCCTACCCCGAATTCTCTGCCGGTCGTTTGATGCAGCGCGAGGTCGTGATGGGGCCAGAACATTGGACCGTCGGACAGGCCATTGATTACATGCGCGAAGCCGAAGGATTGCCAGAAGATTTCTATCACATGGTGATCACTGACCTTTTGTTGCATCCCATTGGGCATGTGACCTTGGGTAAAATCCTAGGTGCCCCACGCGCACAAAAGTTAAATAGCATTATGGAGCCGGGATTTCGCACGTTTCGTGTTGATGAGAGCGAATCTGACGTGGCCTATGCGTTCAACCAATACCATATGATTTCAGCACCTGTTGTAGATGAAAACGACCGTTTGACTGGCGTAATCACCATTGATGACGCGATGAACGTGCTGGATGAAGAGCACGAAGAAGACATTATGCGTCTGGCGGGGGTCGGTGAAGGCACCTTGACCGACCGTGTTTATGACACAGTGAAACAACGCTTGCCGTGGTTGGCTGTCAACTTGTTGACGGCGATCATGGCCTCGCTGGTGATCTCGCAGTTTGAGGGCACGATCACGGCACTGGTCGCTTTGGCTGTGCTGATGCCGATCGTCGCCTCAATGGGCGGTAACGCGGGCACCCAAGCGTTGACCGTGGCCGTACGCGCCATCGCCACACGCGACTTGACCGGCGCAAACGTCTGGCGGGTTATTCGACGAGAAGTTTTAGTGGGCTTAGTTAACGGGGTTATTTTCGCTGTTATCATGGGCTTGGTAGGGATCGTTTGGTTTGGATCGCCTGCGCTGGGCGGTGTGATCGCCGTTGCTATGGTGATCAACTTGGTGGTCGCGGGACTTGCTGGTATAGGTGTGCCTGTCGTGCTTGAGCGGGTCGGTGTCGATCCGGCTTTGGCCTCTGGCGCGTTTGTGACCACTGTGACTGATATCGTGGGATTTTTCGCGTTCCTAGGGTTAGCTGCGACATTTTTGTTGTAAAGCTGTGAGGGGCCTTGGGACGTGAGTGATGTGAGCGTTGATCTGAAAGCGATAGCACGCAAACGGGCGTTCGCGCAGCGGGGCGTTGTTCACGCGCGCGATCGTGGAAATGCAGGGATTGCCTCAACGCTTTTGGCGACGTTTTTAGCGCCTTATTATGGTAAAATCATTGCGGGCTATATGCCGATCAAGTCTGAAATCGATCCTTTGCCGGCTATGAAAACTCTGTCCAAAAAGGGGCTTGTGGCAGTCCCGATTGTTGAGGCTAAAGCAGAACCTTTGCGATTTGATTTATGGACGCCAGACACTGAAATAATCCCAGGTGCTTTTGGGGCATCAGTGCCAAAGCTTTCAAAGCCTGTCGTGCCAGATGTTCTGATCGTGCCGCTGGTGGCGTTCAATCGCGCGGGGCACCGGTTGGGCTATGGTGGTGGGTTTTATGATCGCACCTTGGCCAAATTGCGCGCCGAGCGCGATGTATTTGCTGTTGGATTTGCCTACAGCGGGCAAGAAATGACAGATTTCCCGACCTCGTGCTATGACGTGCCTTTGGACGCGATTGTCACGGAAAGCGAAGTTTTCACACTTTGAAATCAGCCTGCACCGGTTTGCTTGTAACGCAGGGCTTGCGTTTGGGGGGCAAGGACGGCTAAGCCGTGGCCATGAAAATCCTATTTCTCGGCGATATCGTCGGTCGCGCGGGGCGCGATGCGGTGATCCAGCGGCTTCCCACTTTGCGCAAAGAGTGGAAGCTCGATTTTATTGTGGTTAACGGTGAAAACTGCACCAATGGCATGGGGCTGTCTGCGGACCATGCCCGTTTGCTGCTGGATGCTGGTGTTGATTGTTTGACCCTTGGCGATCACGCCTTTGACCAACGCGATATGATGCAGTTTTGCGAAACGGAAACGCGGATCATCCGTCCGATCAATTTCGCTAAAACAGCACCTGGGCGTGGCGTACGTATCTTTGAAGACGCCCGCGGGCGTCGTATTTTAGTGGCGCAAATTTTGGGTCAAGTGTTTATGAAACGCGCCTTTGATGATCCGTTTTCTGCCCTTGATGAAGTGTTCATGCGCCACAAACTTGGTGGGCAAATCCAAGCGGCGCTGATCGATGTGCATTGCGAAGCCACATCTGAGAAAATGGCCATGGGCCATTTTTGCGACGGCAAGGCTTCGGTCGTGGTTGGCACGCACACCCATGTCTGTACCGGCGACGCGCAAATCTTGCCCGGTGGTACGGCTTACCTGACCGATGCTGGCATGTGCGGCGATTACAATTCGGTGATTGGCATGGATAAAGCCGAACCCCTGCGCCGTTTTATCACGGGCATGTCCAAAGGTCGGTTTGAGCCGGCAAAGGGTGATGCGACCCTGTCAGGTGTCTATGTTGAAACCGATGATCGAACTGGATTGGCTACACGGGTGAAGCAAATTCGTCATGGTGGACGGTTGGAGCAAAGCCACCCGTAACAGGTCAGCAACGAATTACTTTGCAACATTTTTTTGCGTTTTGGGTGCTCGGCCCTTTCAGGGCCGTATTGCCGCTTGTAGTGCCACTGTATCCACGTCAATTATGGTCAAGTTGTGCAATAGATCTTTGAGGTGGCATGGAGATTTTTCATTTTGATCCGATGACGCAAGCGATTGTGTCCTTGGTGGTGGTTGGTTTCATGTTCGTGCTGTTCGTGCGCGAGGTTTTCCCGACAGAAGTGGTGGCCCTGACCGGCGCTGCTTTGATGATTGTCTTAGGTATTTTGCCCTATGACGCGGGGCTGGCGGTTTTGTCGAACCCTGCGCCTTGGACCATCGCCGCGATGTTTATCGTCATGGGCGCTTTGGTGCGCACTGGAGGCTTGGAATGGTTCACCCGACTGGCTGGACTGCATGCCGAAAAACGCCCTTCGCTTTCTATCGCCATGCTTTTGGCCGTGGTCGTGGTCTTGTCGGCCTTTGTCGCCAACACGCCCGTGGTCGTTGTGATGATTCCTGTGTTTGTGCAACTGAGTTCTAAGCTGGGGGTATCTGCCTCTAAACTTTTGATCCCATTGTCTTATGCTGCTATTATGGGCGGCACAATGACGCTGATAGGCACGTCTACAAACTTGCTTGTTGATGGTGTGGCGCGCGCCGAAGGTCTTGAGCCGTTTTCTATTTTTGAGGTGTCAATCTTAGGGATGATCATCGTCGTCTGGGGCATGACTTATCTGTATTTCATCGGGCGACATCTGCTGCCTGAACGTGACAGTTTGGCCAATATGTTGAGCGGCTCGCGATCCAAAATGAAGTTTTTTACCGAAGCCATCGTGCCGCCAGACAGCAACTTGATTGGGCGCGAAGCCTTGACCGTTCAGCTGTTCAAGCGAGAAGGCGTTCGGTTGATCGACGTTGTGCGAGGTGACAATTCACTACGTCATTCATTGAAAGAAGTGGTTTTGGAAGTCGGCGATCGTATAATTTTGCGGTCGCAAATTTCAGAACTTTTGAGCCTGCAACGCGATAAATCACTCAAACGCGTTGATCAAGTCTCTGCCGTTGAAACCACTACGGTTGAGACGTTGATTACTCCGGGATGTAAAATGGTTGGGCGGTCGCTTGGCTCGATGCGGTTGCGGCGTCGGTACGGGATTTACGTTTTGGCAGTGCACCGGCGCAATCAAAACGTGGGTCAAAAAATCAACGATCTTGTTGTGCGCGTTGGGGACACTTTGCTGATTGAGGGCGCGCCTGCGGACATTCAAAGGCTCGCGTCTGACATGGATCTGGGTGATGTGTCTAAACCGACTGAGCGCGCCTATCATCGTTCGCATGCGCCGATTGCACTGATCGCGATGTTTTCTATCGTCATTCTCGCCGCACTTGGTGTCGCACCTATTTTGATGCTCTCAGTGGTATCTGTTGCAGTGGTTTTGGTGACGCGTTGTATCGACGCCGAAGAAGCCTTTTCCTTTGTCGATATTCGCCTTCTGACGCTGATTTTTTCGATGCTCGCTGTGGGGGCCTCGCTTCAGGCGTCCGGCGCTGTGGCGATGATTGTCGGATGGGTCGCGCCATTGCTTGACGGCTTGCCGATCTTTTTTGTGATTTGGTCCGTCTATCTGTTGACGTCCGTGTTGACGGAACTTGTGTCTAACAATGCGGTGGCGGTGGTTGTCACCCCGATTGCTATCGCTTTGGGACAGCAAATGGGTCTTGATCCACGCGGACTTGTTGTGGCTGTCATGGTGGCTGCTTCGGCCAGTTTTGCCACGCCCATCGGCTATCAAACAAACACGATGGTTTATGGCCCAGGCGGTTACAAATTTACCGATTACATGAAGGTGGGCATTCCTCTGAACTTCTCTATCGGATTGCTCGCCTCTGCCGTGATCCCGTTTTTGTGGCCACTTTAGGTCTAAATACGGCCTCTTTGAATATTTAGACTGCCCCCGTGGTCTTGCAGGTCAGGGTGCGCATCGCCTATACGGGTGCAAAGCTGAAATTCTAGTTCGGAGGCTCCTCATGGCAGGCCACTCAAAATGGGCAAACATCCAACACCGTAAAGGTCGTCAGGACAAATTGCGCTCGAAACTCTTTTCTAAACTCGCCAAGGAAATCACCGTGGCAGCTAAAATGGGCGATCCTGATCCCGACAAAAACCCACGTTTGCGTATGGCTGTCAAAGAGGCAAAATCTGTTTCTGTGCCCAAGGACGTGATTGATCGCGCGATCAAAAAGGCTATTGGCGGCGATGCAGAAAATTACGACGAGATCCGCTACGAGGGCTACGGTCCAAACGGCGTTGCTGTGATCGTGGAATGTATGACGGACAACCGCAACCGCACCGCTTCAACTGTGCGCTCGACGTTTTCTAAAAACGGTGGCAACCTTGGTGAAACCGGTTCTGTTGGGTTCATGTTCGACCGCAAAGGCGCGATCACATATCCTGGAACCGTTGGCGATGCAGACACCGTGATGATGGCGGCGATTGAGGCCGGCGCGGAAGATGTCGAAAGCGCAGATGAAGGTCACGTGATCACTTGCGAAGGCTCAGATCTGCACGAAGTGTCAACGGCGCTTGAGACGGAGCTTGGCGAATCTGACAGCACCAAGTTGATCTGGCAGCCAAATATCCAAACCGAACTTGATCTTGAAGGCATGGAAAAGCTGATGAAGCTTGTCGACGCTTTGGAAGATGATGATGACGTGCAAACGGTCACCACAAACTTTGAGGCCTCTGACGAGGTCATGGAACAGCTCGGAGAATAAGCTACGCGTTTATTTTAGATGTCTTAGCCCCGCCGGTTGATCCGCGCGGGGCTTTTTTATGGCTGAACCAGCGCGTTACGCGCCGCTTTGCGTACCGAAGCTGTTAAGTCGCGTAAGGGCGCTTTGACCGCGCGCGAGACATGCCAGAACAAATCGATGTCTAAGGGCGTGTTTGGGATGAGTTCACCCAGCTGGCCCTTGAGTTGTGCGGCCTCAAAATACCGATCAGGGTTCAACCCCCAACCAAGCCCCGCGATAGCGCCATCCAAAAATGCCTGCGTTGAAGGTAGGCGATGATGGGGCAGGGCCAGCTTGCATCCAAATTGTTGTTCCACCCATATGTCTTGCAGTTGGTCCTTTGAATTAAATATCATCGCAGGCGCGGCGGTCAGACTTTGCGCGGTGACACCGTTTTTGAAATGTTTGGCGATGAACACAGGCGATGCGGTGGCGCGGTAGCGCTGCGCGCCCAAAGCAAAGCTGTCACAGCCCGCAATCGGCCCCGCATGCGACGACACCGCAGCAGCAACTTCTCCGCGTTTAAGCCAGTCGCCTGCAGTATCTTGGTCATCGATCTCCAGATCGAAAAGAAATCCATCAACAGGGGCGAGCGCATCGACGAACCACGTGGCAAGGCTGTCGGCGTTGACTGCAATACGCACGGTTTTCGGCGTTACTGCGTTTGGAAAAATGTCCTGTGATAGCTCAGCCTCCAAAATCCCGACATCTTCGGCGTGGCGGGCCAGCCGTTTGCCAATATCAGTGCCAATGCAGGGCGCACCACGGATCACCAGCGCGCACCCGTGACGTTCCTCAAGTGTTTTGATTCGTTGCGAAATGGCCGAAGGCGTCACCCCCATCATCTTGGCCGCATGATCAAAGGACCCTCCCCGCAGAACGGCTGCAAGGGCGTCTAGGCTTGCGTAATCCAACATTAGCTTTCCTTCATGTGTCTTAATTTTATTAACTATCACTAACTCACCCATCCCGCTAGACAGTCGGTGAAACGAAAGGACGCATCATGCACGCACTTGTCACCGGATTTATCACAGGCCTATCTTTGATCGTCGCGATCGGCAGTCAGAATGCCTTTGTGCTGCGCCAAGGCCTGCGGCGTGCGCATGTTCTGCCTATTGTCGTGGTATGCGCCTTGTCTGATGCGATTTTGATTTGTGTTGGTGTGTTTGCCTCGGCTTGGATCACCACTGCCATGCCTTTGGCGTTGCCGGTGATGAAGTGGGGTGGGGTTGTGTTTTTGGCGGTCTACGGCGGTCTTGCGCTGCGCTCTGCTTGGCGCGGAGGGCAACATTTAACGCCTGCGGATAGCACCAGCCAATCTTTGCTCGCAGCGCTCACGACCTGTTTGATGCTGACTTGGCTCAACCCGCATGTCTATTTGGACACTGTGGTGTTGTTGGGCGCGATTTCGACCGATTTCGGCGCATCTTCTGGCTTATTTGCTTTGGGGGCTGTTGGCGGATCAACGGCGTTCTTTTTCTCACTCGGTTTTGGAGCGCGCTTGCTGGCGCCGCTCTTTGCCAAAGAGGTGTCGTGGCGGATTTTAGACGCGGCCATTTGTCTGATCATGTGGTCCATCGCGATGAAATTGATTGTAAGCGCATAAGGTCCCTTGTGTTTTTTCAGGCAAAGGCAGATGTTTGCAAAATGATACAATCCTCCCAGTTAAAACCGCTTGCTGGCATCCTTTGGATGTCTGTCGCCACCCTCAGTTTCGTGACGATGAATGTGCTTGTGAAATATGTGGGCTCTGGGTTGCCGGTGGTGCAAATCGCGTTTTTACGGTTCGTATTGGGTTTGGTGTTTTTGCTCCCTATGATCAAAGCTGTGCGTTCTGTTGTTTATACGCGCGAGATCGTTGGCTTGGTTATTGGGCGCGGTGTAACCCATACATTGGCCATATTGCTGTGGTTCTTCGCTATGACCCGTATTCCTATCGCCGAAGTCACCGCGATGAACTTTATGAACTCGATTTATGTCACGATCGGTGCGGTGTTCTTCTTTGGTGAAAAAATAGCGATACCACGTATCATCGCTTTGATTGTCGCGGTCATTGGCGGGCTTGTCGTGCTGCGACCTGGGTTTCGCGCGCTCGACCCGGGCCATATCGCGATGATGTTTGCGCCATTTTTTTTCGCGGGCAGCTTTTTGTGTGCCAATGCTTTATCTCGACGTGTGTCGGCCACTGTTGTGGTCTTTATGATGTCCACAATTGTCCCGCTGCTGCTCTTGCCACTTGTCATTCCCGTTTGGCAAACGCCAACAATGTTTGAGTTGGGCTTGCTGTTTTGTACGGCATTTTTCGCTACTCTTGGACATTACTGTATGACGCGCGCTTTTGCCTGTGCGCCGCAATCCGTCATCCAGCCGGTCTCATTCTTGCAGTTGCTTTGGGCCACAGTCTTTGGCGCGGCTTTGTTTGGCGAGGGCTTTGACAGCTTTGTAATTTTCGGCGGCCTTATGATCATGGCCTCGGTGACATTCATCACCATTCGCGAAGCCCGCGCCAAAAGTCGGATGGAATCAGCAAAAGCACTTCATTAAACGTCATTCGAGTTGATCCCTATCAAGGTCAGGCGGCCTAAAATGTTGGACAGTTGAGTCAAGAACTGGATCAAAAGGAGACGCACCATGTCCAACACACCACACGAATTGTCCGCAGATTTCCCTGAGCTTGCAGGTAAAATTTCTGCACTTAAAACCTCTGACGCGCATTTCGCGCGCAAGATGGAAGAGTATCACGATCTTAACCGTGAAGTGCACCGCGCTGAGACAGACGTTGAGCCAATGGATGATCTTGCACAGGCCGAATTGCGTAAAAACCGCATGGCTTTGAAAGATGAGTTGTATCAAATGCTCACCGCTGCGGCTTAATGCGCATCGCCAAGTAGAATCGACACCGTAAAACAGAGGGCATGTTAACCGTAAGGTCACATGTCCTCTTGTCTTTGTTCTTGTTTTACCCCACATACTGAGGTGTGAGATGGGGTATTATACAATATGTTGCGGTCTTTTCGGCCGTGGTGGGGCTAGGTGTGGCTTTTCCCTCTGTGAAAACAGGCGGGCTTGAAGCCGCGCAATCTTCTCATGTAGCGCCTTCTGCGGCTCAAAGTGGCGCTCCCAAATTTACTGGTACAGCACGTATTGTTGATGGCGACACTCTGGCGCTGGATGACATTAAGATTCGCTTGCACGGAATTGATGCACCTGAGATTGCGCAGACCTGTAGCGACATGCACGGTGCCATTTGGACCTGCGGACAGTGGTCAAAAGCGGCGCTTGAACGTCTGGCGACGGGGCTGGTGACATGTGTGCAAAAAGATATCGATCGCTATGGGCGCATTGTTGGCACATGTTTTGCCCAAGGTGTGGATGTAAACGCCGCTATGGTCGCCAAAGGGGCCGCCTTTGCCTATGTGCAATACTCCCGCGACTATATCAGCCAAGAGACCCAAGCGCGCCGTATGGCCTTTGGCATGTGGCGCTCAGGGGTTCAGGCGCCGTCCGAGTATCGTAGCGACAAACGAGCGACCACTCAGGCGCGACAAGCCGCTGCAGAGATCCCAAGCCCAGTGGGCTGTACCATCAAGGGCAATATTTCCAAATCGGGACACTTGTATCACCTACCTGGATCGCGCTGGTACGACGGTACGCGGATCAATGAGGCGCAGGGCGAGCAATGGTTCTGTTCAGAAAACGAAGCAAAGGCCGCTGGTTGGCGCGCAGCGCTGAGCTAAGCCTTTCGAAGTATAATTTTTATGTATCTATTTGTTATATAATAATATTTTTAGTATGTTTCAGAAAGGTTCCGGTTCGCTATTCTCATGGCTTGAGTAGGAAATGAAAAGAAGTTCACATTAATTGCACAAAGCCTCTTGTGTCCGTCCGAAGCATTCGGTAAATCGCCCTCACCGGGTCGTTAGCTCAGTTGGTAGAGCGCTTCGTTTACACCGAAGATGTCGGGAGTTCGAGCCTCTCACGACCCACCATTACCCCTCATTATAAACATGCATCATGACAAAACACGGACTTTGTTCGTGTTCGACCTGTGCTGTAGCACTTGCATTTGGGGTCGAACATTTTTTTTACAAACCAACTCACATTTCGTGCATATGGCGCTTGACGCGCAGGCCGTCGAGCCATAGAACGCCACAACGTCTCGGCGGTAACGTCGGAATGGTAGCGAGCGGTTGTAGCTCAGTTGGTTAGAGTACCGGCCTGTCACGCCGGGGGTCGCGGGTTCGAGTCCCGTCAACCGCGCCACGCTATCTTGTCTCATCTGAGGCGCCTCGAAGTGGGGCAGGAAATAGCCGAAAGGCAATGCGCGGTTGTAGCTCAGCTGGTTAGAGTACCGGCCTGTCACGCCGGGGGTCGCGGGTTCGAGTCCCGTCAACCGCGCCATTTTTCCTCTTTTTCATTACATCAAAATGACATCGAGCGATATTGGCGCTGCCTTTTGGGCTCTGCGCAGGTGTGTTCATGCCCTACTTAATCAATTGAATAGGGCAGGGTGCCGCGTTTGTCGGGGTCAATGGTCAGTGCGCGCTCTAAGGGCGGCACAGAGCGCTGGTGGCAGTTTTTGCGTTCGCAGATGCGGCATGAAATACCAATGGGCTCATATGCATTCGGGTTTTTCACGTCCAGATCATCCGCATAGACCAAATCGGATGCATGGCTGATCTCACAGCCCAAGCCAACCGCATATCGCCGCACAGGCGCATGAAACGATCCGCCAGATTTAGACACATCGCGGGCAATCGACAGATAGCGCACACCATCGGGCGTCTCAGCCAATTGGCGCAAAAATCGCCCCGGTGTCTCAAAGGCTTGGTGCACGTTCCATAGGGGGCAAGCTCCGCCATATCGCGCGAACTGCAGTCGCGTAGACGAGTGCCTCTTGGTAATGGTGCCCGCTTGATCCACGCGCACGAAATAGAACGGAATGCCTTTGGCGCCGACACGTTGCAGCGTGGACAGACGATGCCCAACTTGTTCGATTGAGGCCCCAAAGCGGTCGCCAAGCATCTCAAGATCATGCCGTGTTTCGCCGACTGCGGCCAGAAAATTTGCATAGGGCAGCAAAGCCGCGCCAGCAAAATAATTGGCCAAGCCGATACGGGCAATTTTGCGGGCATCTTCAGTATGAAAACGCGCCAAATCCAGTGTGGCGTCCAGCAAGTCATTCTGCGTTAGCAAAGCCAATTGGTGAAGAATTTGAAAGCTTTGCGTGGCTTTTGATGTGCGCGCACATAATGATAGGATGCCGCGATCTTTGTCAAAATCGCGCACGTTTTCTGAGTTGTAGCGTATGTGGATGCCCTGCGATTGTAGTACGTCTATCGCGGCGGCGGTTACATCCCGTGCTTGACCATTGGGGCATGCGAAGTGTTCAGCCGCACGATCAATTGAATCGATGTAGTTGTCGCAGTAGTGAAAGAAGTCACGGACCTCTTCCCACGGCGAGGGACGGGCTGGACTGTCGTCTCGACCAAGTGCCGCATCCAGTGAGGCGAGGCGTTCTGAGCCCTGCTTGTAGGCGCTGTGCAGCTTTAAAAATGCACGCGCCAGCGCGGGCGCATTGCTCGCGGCCAGCCGTAAATCCGCCAAAGGTGGTGCGCCGTCAGAAAAGACCGGATCGGCCAGCGCTTCGCGCATATCTGTGACCATGCGCTCGGCATCCCCCGTGGACAGCTCAGTCACGTCAAAACCGAATTCTTGCGCCAAGGCTAAAACAACGCCCGTTGACACAGGCCGATTGTTGTTTTCCATTTGGTTGAGGTAAGGCAAAGACACCCCAAGCTTTTCTGCAAACGCCCGCTGGGTCAGCCCTAAACGGGTGCGCGTTTCGCGTAGCTTTGCGCCGGCATAGAGTTTTTGCTGAGCCATGGGACCTCACGTATTTGCATCTTTGCGTATGCCTAGCATCGCTTTTGCAAACCCTGCGCGCAAGGGGGAAGTCTATGGTTCAGGGTGCGACTTATGTGTCGATCAAATGCTCGTAGTCTGTGTTGCCTGACCTTATAAGGTCAGGGCGCGCTCTCTGCGTATGACCCAAACGATCGCTACGATGCTTAGAAATGAAACCAACATCATAATTAGCAGCAGCGGCAATGCGCCATGTTCGACCGACATAAAAGCCCCCGAAGACGCAGACAAAGCCGCGCCGCCACCGATCATCATTGCGCCACCAAGACCAGCGGCAGTGCCCGTCAGTTTAGGACGCACTGACATGGAACCGGTGATGGCGTTGGGCATGGTCAATCCATTCCCAAGGCCAAGGGGAATCATCAGCGCAAAGAACCAAAACGCCGTGATGTGGCCTGTGTAAATAAGCAGAGCGCAGAGTGAGATGCCCGCGAAGGTCACCAAGGTACCGATGAAACACATCTTATTCATGCCTATCCGTACGGAAAAGCGCGCGGATAGAAAGTTGCCAAAGAAATACCCGATGGCTGGCGCGCCGATGCCCATGCCGAGAGCCGCTTCTGAGATGCCAAAAATTTGCACGCCCACGAAAGGCGCGCCTCCCAAAAAGGCAAAAAATGCGCCGGAGGCGAGGGCCGAGCACAGAGCGTATCCTAAAAAGCGTTGCGATGTCAAAAGGTCAGGAAAGCCTTTCGCCATGTCCAGGAAGGATCCGCTGGACTTTGGCGCAGTTTCTCCCATGTCGAAATAAATTAAGGCCAACAAGCCCAAGCCTGCGATAAACAAAAGCCAAAACGTGCTTTCCCAACCGAAGCTCATCGCCAAAAAGCCGCCAACAGTTGGTGCGATCATTGGCACCAAAGACATGCCCATTGTCACATAAGCCATCATCTTGGCAGCCGTATCTCCGGGGAACACATCGCGTACAACCGCGCGTGACAACACCATAGCCGTGACCACGCCAGCTTGAGCGCCGCGCAGGATCAAAAACGTCTGAATCGTGGTGGCTTGCATCGCGGCATAGGTGGCGATGATGAACAAAACCACGCCAACAAGGGCGACAGGCCGCCTGCCAAAACGATCTGACATCGGTCCGACAATCAATTGTAGAACTGCGTTCATCCCCATGAAAACGCCAATGGACAGCTGCATATAAGCGTAATTTGTGCCGAAATATTCGGTCATTTCTGGCAAAGCGGGCAAAAACACATTCATCGTCATGGCGGAAACCCCAGCCATGAGCACCAAAGTGAGAATATGCGGTGGTGTGGTGCGGTCTAAAAAGCGGATTTTTGAGTGTGTGTTCATTGGCTCACCATAGGGGCGAGCGGAGGCTCGTCTACTGCTATCTTGGCGCGCATGTGCACAGGGGTTCGTCATGTTTGCGTCATCTGTTGCTTTGTGTGGTTTGCACATTTGCAATTAGCGCAAGGCGGCCTTTGCATCCTTTGCAAATCTGCCAAACTTTGCTTTGTTCGCGGTTGTTGCGTCGCTATGGTGGGATGAGCCGAGGAGGAGCCTACCTGTGAAAGATATCATTCAAGAACTTCATGATCGCCGGTCCGACGCCCGTTTGGGCGGGGGGCAACGCCGCATTGACGCACAGCATGCTAAAGGCAAACTGACAGCGCGTGAACGGGTCGAGCTTTTGCTGGACGAGGGCAGCTTTGAAGAGTTTGACATGTTCAAAACCCATCGTTGTACCGATTTTGGCATGGAAGCCTCCAAGCCTGCGGGCGACGGGGTGATTACAGGCTGGGGGACGATCAACGGCCGCATGGTCTATGTCTTCTCTCAAGATTTCACTGTGTTCGGCGGCTCTTTGTCTGAAACGCACGCGGAAAAAATTTGCAAAATCATGGATATGGCAATGCAAAACGGCGCTCCTGTGATTGGAATCAATGATTCCGGCGGTGCGCGGATTCAAGAAGGCGTGGCGTCTTTGGCGGGCTACGCGGAAGTGTTCCAGCGTAACATCATGGCTTCAGGCGTTGTGCCGCAAATCTCTGTTATCATGGGTCCTTGTGCCGGTGGCGCGGTCTATTCCCCTGCTATGACGGATTTCATTTTCATGGTTAAAGACACGTCCTATATGTTCGTGACCGGTCCTGATGTGGTGAAAACAGTGACCAACGAAGTGGTCACGGCCGAAGAGCTTGGTGGTGCATCTACTCACACCAAAAAATCATCCGTTGCTGATGGAGCCTTTGAAAACGATGTGGAAACATTAATAGAAGTGCGTCGTTTGGTGGACTTCTTACCACAAAACAATCGCGATAAGGCCCCTGTGCGTCCGTTCTTTGATGATCCCGCGCGCATTGATTTGTCGCTTGATACGATCATCCCAGACAACGCGAACACGCCCTATGATATGAAGGAAGTGATTCATAAAGTTGTCGACGAGGGCGATTTTTATGAGATCCAAGCAGAACATGCCAAAAATATCATCACTGGGTTCGCCCGCATCGAAGGGCAAACCGTTGGTGTCGTAGCCAATCAGCCAATGGTGCTTGCGGGCTGCCTTGATATTGACAGTTCCAAAAAAGCTGCGCGGTTCGTGCGCTTTTGCGATGCCTTTGAAATCCCTGTTTTGACGCTTGTGGATGTGCCTGGGTTTTTGCCTGGCACCAGCCAAGAATACGGCGGCGTGATCAAGCACGGGGCCAAGCTTTTGTTTGCCTACGGTGAAGCAACCGTGCCGAAAGTCACTGTTATCACACGTAAAGCTTACGGCGGTGCCTATGATGTGATGGCCTCTAAACACCTGCGCGGTGACTTTAACTATGCGTGGCCAACTGCGGAAATCGCAGTGATGGGCGCCAAAGGGGCAACTGAAATTATCCATCGTAGTGATTTGAAAGATGCGGAAAAAATTGCAGCTCATACTGCGGATTACGAGGATCGTTTTGCCAATCCCTTCGTCGCAGCAGAGCGCGGATTCATCGATGAAGTGATCCAACCGCAGTCCACGCGCAAACGTGTGGCACGGGCATTTGCATCGCTGCGCAATAAAAAGCTCGAAAACCCATGGAAGAAGCACGACAATATCCCTCTGTAATTTGGGATAGTGTGAGGACATCATGGGAAAAATTGGAACGCATCAACAGTGGCATATGCTGCGCGCGGACGACGGAGTGTTGACGCTCTCTCGTCGTTTGCCCGCACGCTTTGATTTCGCGGCAAAAACCGTGATTTCAGGCGGTGCAAGCCTGCGCAGAGGACGAATGGCAACGCAAGTGCGCCAAGATATGTGGCGCGTGCTGCAATCTTTGCGCGGCTTTGCTCCTGTGGTTCAGGTCAAGGTGCAGGGCGATGATTTGGAGATCACCGCAGGCGGTGCTGTCGCGGGGCGTTTTCCGAAACTGCGCTCTGAGGCTTTGGTGTCTGAGGTGCTAGAGTGCCCTGATCGCCGCGCCCGTTGGACGCGCAGCGCACGGAGGGCCGTGGTATGAAGCTTGCATTGCTGTGCGCTTTGTCGCTGTCGGTCGCTTCAGCGGCCCATGCAGATCTAAGTCCGCGTGTTTTAGATGTCATCACCGTGCCTTCTGGCCAGCCTGTCACGTTTTTTGAAAGCATGCTGGATCGCCCCGCCACAGGGCTGACGGCGCGGTTTCGTTTTCTTGCGCCCGAATTGCCGCAAACGCTGACCATTTTGAGTTATGAAGAACTAGAAGCCGATATGGCCTATTTGTGCGATACCTACGCTTTGCCACGTATCGCGTCGCCTGTACCGTCAATGATCGTGATTTCCCTGTCTGAGCGTGAAACCGTTTTTGGGTCCTTTGAACCCGATGTAGCACAGGTGTTCGAGGCCTACCGCCCAGCAGACACCGTTTGTGAATGGGAGGCGTTTTAAGATGGCACCGAAATTCCACCTGTTTGACAAGGGCCCGCGACCTGTTGCGCCGTTTTCACACGCAGTCGAAGACGACGGTTGGGTAATTTTGACAGGGCAAATGCCCACTGATCCGAATGCCCCAGATGCGCCTTTGCCCGATGGGATCAAGGCACAAACGCGGCGTGTGATGGACAACCTTGCGCTGATTTTGGCCGAATTGGACCTTGATCTGAGCCATGTTGTGCAATGCAGGTGCTTTTTGACCGCTTTTGAGCGCGATTACGCTCTGTTCAATGACACCTACAAAAGTTACTTCCTCGAAGGCCAGCTTCCGGCACGCACCACGGTGGGCGTGACCGCTCTGGCTGTTGGCGCTTTGGTCGAGATAGACCTAATCGCGCGCAGACCGCAGGAGGACGCATAACATGCCACCCAAAGATTATATGCCCAAACATAAGGGTTTTCCCGGGCGCTATCCCGGCTCAGATTATCAATTCACGTTGCGCCGTGCCAACCCTAAAGGGGTGACGCCGATCAAAGCGTTGGAACGTTTCAAAGACCGCAAGCCTGTCGATAAACGTGTGGACGCGGCCTTTATCACTGCGATCTGGGAGATGTTCGGCGATCAACCGTTTGAACGCGGCAACTTGGATGCGGGGCGCTTGTCTTGGTTTTGGGGCCGCGAAATCGTGCCGGCTGATCCCGACAACTTTGATCCTGCGTCTTATGAGGCGCTGATCCAAGTCAACGTCAAGATTGCGCAAGTCACGTTTCCTGAGTTGTTCGTGGCCGACGATCCCTTTGATGCGGATGCAGAAACTGATGAGGAACCTTGGTAAAATGCGCGGATTGTCGCTGTCATATAACGCCTTTGCGCAAAAGTTTGCCCGTTTTGGGGTGACTTTTGACGTGACGCTTGCGCGAATGACAGCTGGCTTTCATCCTATTGATACCCCATGCGCTTTGACTGCATCGCGCACGGGTCAACGTTCTGTAGACCCTTCCCCTAAGGCAAGGATTGCGCCTATCGTGTGCGGTCCTTGCCTTTTTTCTTCTTTTCTCGGCGAGCTTGCGCGTCTTGCGCTGTCTTTCGCCGAAGCTGTTAATCTTTGTGGATTTCACTTTTCTAACGCTGCCTTTTTTGGCAGACTGAAAGCCAGTGCAACAAAACAAAGAGCAGTAAAATCATGCGCAAATCACTTTTTACATTCGCCCTCATCTCTGTCACAGCCCTTTCTGGCTGTTTGGACAATGACGCAGAGCGCGCAGTGGCAGGCGGCCTTGCCGGTGCGCTTGTGGCCGACGCGACTGGTGGCAGTGCTGCTGTTGGCGCGCTTGGCGGCGCTGCTGTTGGCGCGCTGTGCGACGACGCACGCATTTGTAACTAAGACACAGTTTACAGATTTGGCTTTGAGTGCGCCTTTTGGCGGACTTGGGCGTATTGAAAAAAAAGGTTTCCGAGCTGGCCAGCTCGGGAGCCTTTTTTCATGCGCATGATTTGAAATACCATCGCTGGCCGCATCATCACATGCTGGGCAGATCGATATGAAGAGAGAAAGGGAGAGCACATGTTTGACAAGATTCTTATCGCCAATCGAGGTGAGATCGCCTGCCGTGTCATAAAATCAGCGCAGAAGATGGGGATCAAAACGGTCGCCATTTTTTCTGACGCCGATAAAAACGCGTTGCATGTGAAAATGGCGGATGAGGCCGTTCACATTGGGCCTGCACCGGCCAACCAATCCTATATCGTGATTGAAAAGGTTCTGGATGCTGTGCGTCAAACAGGCGCGCAGGCTGTGCACCCAGGCTATGGATTTTTGTCTGAAAATTCCAAATTTGCCGAAGCTTTGAGTGCCGCAGGCGTCGCCTTTATCGGGCCACCTGTGGGCGCAATTGAGGCCATGGGTGACAAGATCACCTCGAAAAAGCTCGCACAAGCAGCCAATGTAAGCACAGTTCCCGGCTATATGGGTTTGATCGAGGACGCTGATGAAGCCGTAAAAATTTCTGGTGAAATCGGCTATCCTGTGATGATCAAAGCCTCCGCTGGCGGCGGCGGCAAAGGTATGCGGGTGGCTTACAATGACGCTGAGGCTCGGGAGGGGTTTCAGTCGTCCAAAAACGAGGCCGCGTCATCCTTTGGCGATGACCGCATCTTCATCGAGAAATTCGTCACCCAACCACGCCACATCGAAATTCAAGTGCTCTGCGACACCCACGGAAATGGCATTTATTTGCAAGAACGCGAATGTTCGATCCAGCGTCGCAATCAAAAAGTGATCGAAGAAGCGCCAAGCCCGTTCTTGGACGCGGCCACGCGCAAAGCCATGGGCGAACAGGCCGTCGCTTTGGCACAAGCGGTAGATTACGCCTCTGCTGGTACTGTGGAATTTATCGTCGATGGCGATCGCAATTTCTACTTTCTTGAGATGAACACCCGCTTGCAGGTGGAACATCCTGTGACTGAGTTGATCACCGGTATCGATTTGGTCGAACAGATGATCAACATCGCCGCTGGCGCGCCATTGGGCATCAAACAAGAAGACGTGCAAATGAATGGCTGGGCGATGGAAAGTCGTTTGTACGCCGAAGATCCTTACCGCAATTTCTTGCCCTCAATCGGTCGTTTGAGCAAATACCGCCCGCCCGCTGAAAGTGTCTCTGACACCTGTGTTGTGCGCAATGATACGGGGGTTTTTGAAGGCGGCGAGATTTCGATGTATTACGATCCGATGATCGCGAAACTTTGCACTTGGGCGCCAACCCGTGCCGAGGCAATCGATCATATGAGCGATGCTTTGGACGCGTTTGAAATTGAAGGCATCGGTCACAACTTACCGTTCTTGTCTGCTGTGATGGATCATCCGCGCTTTGTGTCGGGCAATATCACCACCGCCTTTATCGAAGAAGAATACCCTGATGGGTTTGAAGGCGCTGTGTTGTCTGATGCGCAAATGCGTAAAATTGCTGCTGCAAGTGCGGCGATGTACCGTGTGGCTGAAATCCGACGCACGCGCATCTCTGGCCGTATGGACAACCATGAACGCATTGTTGGCACGGATTGGGTTGTGCAGATCGGTGATCAAGATTTCCCTGTCAGCATCGATGCCGATAAAACCGGATCGAATGTCACGATGGGCGATATAGTGATGCGTGTTGAAAGCGATTGGGTGCCGGGGCAGACCTTGGCAGACGTCGCGATTGATGGCGCAAAGGTGACATTGAAAGTGGGCAAAGTGCCGGGAGGTTTCCGCATTCGCAATCGTGGCGCGGATCTCAAGGTTTATGTGCGCAGCCCGCGTGCGGCTGAGCTGTCAAAATACATGCTTGAAAAAGTACCTGCTGACACATCCAAATTGCTCTTGTGCCCAATGCCTGGATTGATCGTTAAGGTCGATGTGGCTGTTGGCGATGAGATTCAAGAAGGGCAAACGCTTTGCACCGTTGAGGCAATGAAAATGGAAAACATCCTACGTGCAGAGCGCAAAGGCGTGGTTTCCAAAATCAACGCCGCCGCAGGCGACAGCTTGGCTGTCGACGAAGTGATCATGGAGTTTGAATAACCCATGACCGATGTCGCCGCATCAATCCGTGGGCCTAAGGTCCCGCACGCGCCTGCGCCTTACCGTGCCGCGCGTGCGGCGTCTTTGATGTCTTGGATTTCTTGTTGGCGCAGTGGTGTTTTGTCGATGGCGCGTGTCAATTCGCGCAGGTCCCACGGATCGGGTTTGCGCAGCAGCACAGTCCCGTCTTTGTCGACCACAACCAAAGCAAATCCGCGTGGGCGCAATGTTTTGCGCACATCGCTGAGCGTTTCTGAATTGGTGTCTGTGAGCACGACAATATCGCGCTCAGTCAGGCGCTCAGGGCGCTCTGCCAGCAGATCCATTTGCTGGCGAAAGCTGGGATCAAGCGGGCTGTCAGCAAAGACTGCCACAACGCGGTTAGTCCATTTGAAATCTGCCAAGGTCACGCCTGCTGCATCTTGCGACAGGGACACCGAAATTGGTGCTTCTTGTGCAAAGGCAGCGGGCGTTACGCTGATAAGAACTGCGCCTAGGGCGCTGAGAAATATGTGTTTCATCGATCCTCCGGTCCCTTTCTATATAGGGCATCTTGCAGGATTTACCAAGATTACCACCAAGTGTTTTGCTGCAATGGCCCTGCAGTCACACACGTTTGAAAGGGACCTCTCATGACCGATAGAAAACTCTGGACTGAACTTGCCAGCAAAGAGCTTCGGGGCAAGCCTGTGGATAGCCTCGCGTGGGAAACGCTGGAAGGCATCACGGTCAAACCGCTTTACGATGAAGACGACATCAAAGACTTGCCCCATCTTGGCAATACGCCTGGCGCGGCACCGTTTACGCGCGGTGTGAAGGCGACGATGTACGCAGGCCGCCCATGGACCATTCGCCAATATGCGGGCTTTTCCACGGCAGAGGAATCCAACGCATTCTACCGCAAAGCCTTGGACGCAGGCCAACAGGGCGTGTCGGTCGCCTTCGATTTGGCCACCCACCGCGGCTATGACAGTGATCATCCGCGTGTCGAGGGTGATGTTGGCAAAGCGGGCGTGGCGATTGACAGCGTCGAGGATATGAAAATCCTTTTCGACGGCATTCCGTTGGATAAAATCTCTGTTTCTATGACCATGAATGGTGCCGTGATCCCGATTTTGGCGTCTTTTATTGTGACCGGTGAAGAGCAAGGCCACGACAAAGCGCTGCTCGCGGGCACCATTCAAAACGATATTCTCAAAGAATTCATGGTCCGCAACACCTATATTTACCCGCCAGAGCCATCAATGCGCATCATCGCGGATATTATTGAATACACTGCCAATGAGATGCCGAAATTCAACTCGATCTCGATCTCTGGCTATCACATGCAAGAAGCTGGCGCGAACTTGGTGCAAGAGCTAGCCTTTACCTTGGCCGACGGGCGCGAATATGTGCGCACGGCGATCAAAGCGGGCATGGATGTCGATAAATTTGCCCCACGTCTGTCGTTCTTTTTTGCCATTGGCATGAATTTTTTCATGGAAGCGGCCAAGCTGCGCGCTGCGCGTTTGTTGTGGACGCGGGTGATGGATGAATTCGAACCAAAGTCGGAAAAGTCCAAGATGCTGCGCACCCATTGTCAGACCTCTGGCGTGTCGTTGCAAGAACAAGACCCTTACAACAACGTGATCCGTACTGCTTATGAGGCGATGTCAGCGGCTTTGGGCGGCACGCAGTCTTTGCACACCAATGCATTGGATGAAGCCATTGCTTTGCCAACAGAATTCTCTGCCCGTATCGCGCGCAACACCCAGCTGATCTTGCAAGAAGAAACTGGCATCACCAATGTCGTCGATCCACTCGCCGGCTCTTACTACGTGGAAAGCCTGACTGCTGAGCTCGCTGACAAAGCTTGGGCCTTGATGGAAGAGGTCGAAGACATGGGCGGCATGACCAAAGCGGTCAACACTGGCATGCCCAAATTGCGTATCGAGGAATCTGCGGCCAAACGCCAAGCTTTGATCGACCGCGGCACTGAAGTGATCGTTGGCGTGAACAAATATCGCAAAGACAACGAAGACCCTATCGATATTTTGGACGTCGACAATGTCGCTGTGCGCTTGAGCCAAATGGCGCGGCTTGAGAAAATTCGCGAAACGCGCGACGATGCGCTGGTGTTGGAAACCCTGTCCGATCTGGAAGCGGCGGCACAAACGGGCAAAGGCAATCTTTTGACTTTGGCGGTTGAGGCAGCGCGAGCAAGGGCCACAGTGGGAGAAATTTCCATGGCGATGGAAAAATCATTTGGACGTCACCGCGCAGAAGTGAAAACTTTGGCGGGCGTTTATGGTGCTGCCTATGAAGGCGACGCGGGCTTTGCGCAAATTCAAAAAGACGTTGAATCTTTTGCGGAAAAAGAAGGTCGCCGCCCACGTATGCTGGTGGTGAAAATGGGTCAAGACGGTCATGATCGTGGTGCAAAAGTCATCGCGACCGCCTTTGCCGATATCGGCTTTGATGTCGATGTCGGCCCGTTGTTTCAAACACCTGCCGAGGCTGCTCAAGACGCCATAGACAATGACGTGCACATCGTCGGGATTTCGTCGCAAGCGGCAGGGCATAAAACACTCGCGCCGAAATTGATCAATGAACTCAAAGCCCAAGGGGCAGGAGACATCATAGTAATTTGCGGTGGCGTCATTCCGCAGCAAGACTATGCGTTCTTGCAAGAGGCCGGCGTCAAGGCGATCTTTGGCCCTGGCACCAATATCCCTGTGGCTGCGCGCGAGATCCTGGAATTGATCGGCGGGTAGAGCGTATAAAAGAAAAGGGCATGATGCATGTCGGGTCCTTTTTGGCTTTTCATTCTCCTGCTACAGGGTCACCATGCTTAAAAACAACACGACGTTGGTGTTGTTAGATCCCGTATACTATTTTTGGTGACCTATGCCGTATGAATTAGACCATTTGGTGGTGTGCGCCTCCGATTTGAGCCAAGGACGCCTTTGGGCCGAAGGGCTTTTGGATGTGCCGCTTGAATCCCGTGGCGCCCATGCGCACATGGGTACACACAATCACGTCGTGCGCCTTGACGTTGGGTCCTATATCGAAGTGATTGCGACTGATCCCGATGCGCCCAAACCGGAGCATCCGCGTTGGTTTGGATTGGACGATGTTGGTGGTCCGCCAAAGCTGTCAAATTGGGTGATCCGCTGCGATGATCTGGATGAAGCATGGGAACGCGCTCCTGCCACAGTTGGGCGGATTATGTCGTTTGAGCGTGGCGACTACGCATGGCGCATGTTGGTGCCTGATGATGGTAATCCGCTGTTCGATGGCTGTTTTCCGACCTTTATTGAATGGCAATCATCGCACCCCGCGGCACAGTTGCCGCATCGTGACCTGCGATTGCGCCGACTGAAATTGACACATCCGCACGCAACTGATTTGCGTGCAGCTCTTGCACCTTTTGTGCAAGCGATGGAAAATGTCTCTATTGGCGAAGGCGCGGTGGCATCTTTGCAAGCAGAAATTGGATCAGCCTCAGGGGAGATTTGGATCGCATGACACTTCGTACGGCAACACCTGCAGACGCGAGCGCTTTAAAGGCGATCATGAAACCTGTGATCGAAGGCTCTACAGCGACCTTTTCGTCGGTGGAACGCAGCGTCGATGAATGGGCCGCCTTGATCGAGGCACGCCTTAAAGACGGGCGCGCATTCTATGTGGCCGAAGTCGACGGGGTTGTGGCCGGGTACGCCACATACGAACAGTTTCGTGGTTCCAATAACGGCTATCGGTACACGATGGAGCATTCCGTTTACCTAAGTGATGCTGCGCAAGGACGTGGATATGGGCGCATTTTGCTGATCACCATCGAAGAACACGCCCGCGAGGCAGGGCACAAATCGATGATCGGTGTGATCGATGGCGATAACACGGCCTCTATCGCGTTCCATGAGGCGCTAGGATACAAAGAGGTCGGTCGCATTCCGCAGTCCGGTTTTAAATTTGATCGTTGGTTGGATGCGCTGTTCATGCAAAAGATGCTTTGAATTTCAGCGGGTCTGCCTGTGTAGCAATTCATCATGAGTTTGTGACCTGACAGTCAGCCGCATTTTCGTTAGAGTATTTTCATGTCCATTTGGTTCCGCATATTAGACGCCATCGCGGCGTTGCGCGCTGGCGAAAGCTTGTCTGCAGTTTTTGATCGTCTGCGGTCGGAGCCTGAGCAGCGCGTAGGTTTTGCCATTGCAGTGATCGCTTTGGGCGCCAAAATGGCCAAGGCTGACGGGCTTGTGACGCGCGCGGAAGTGACAGCTTTTCGCGAAGTTTTCGATATATCCAGTGAAGATGAGGTCGCAGCTGGGCGCGTGTTCAACCTTGCCCGTCAAGATGTTGCAGGGTTTGAAGACTATGCCAAACGCGTAAAAGCTATGTACGGCGACAATTGCACGCCACTTTTCGATCTTTTGGATGGGCTGTTTCATATCGCGATGGCCGATGGCGAATACCACCAGAAAGAAGACGCGTTCTTGCACCGTGTGGCCGAGATTTTTGAAATCAGTGAGCGAAGATTCCGCATTATTCGCGCGCGGTTTGTCCCTGACGCAGAACGCGATGCTTATGACATTTTGGGGGTCGATCCAAATATGGCGTTTGAGGATATCAAATCGGCATATCGCGGTCTTGTCCGTGAAACTCATCCGGACAAGATGATTGCGCGTGGTGTTCCGCCAGAGGCGGTGCAAATGGCGACACGACGTTTGGCTGAGATCAATGGCGCATGGGAAGAAATTGCTTTGGAACGCGCAAACTAGTGCGCATCGCCACCTATAATGTGGAATGGTTTGACGCGCTGTTTGACGCGCAAGGCACACCGCTTTTGGATGGTGCTTGGTCGCGTCGACACGATGTTAGACGCATTGATCAATTGAATGCATTGGCAAAGGTGTTCACCGCGCTAGATGCCGATGCGATCATGGTGATTGAGGCGCCAGATACGTCACGTAAGCGCGACACGGTGCAAGCGCTGGAACAATTTGCAGATTTTGCCGGTATTCGCGCACGCGCGGTTGTCACGGGGTTTCTTAATGACACGCAGCAAGAGATCGCGCTGCTCTACGATCCTTTGATATTGCGCGCCAAACATGACCAGCGTGGTTCCGACGACGGCCCACCTGTGTTCGATTCAGTTTATCACCTTGATATCGACACGGATATGAACCGTGATCCCATCTCGTTTTCAAAGCCTCCTTTGGAACTAGCCATGCAGGTGCGTGAAACAGGGTTTTCCTTTCGGATGATCGGCGTTCACGTGAAATCCAAAGCGCCCCATGGTGCGCGAAACCGCGATGAAGAAATCCGCATTTCCATTGAAAACCGTCGCAAGCAGCGGGCGCAGTGTATTTGGTTGCGCGAAAGGATCGAGCGGCATTTGATTGCTGGTGATCCTTTGATTGTCCTTGGGGACTTTAACGACGGGCCTGGCCTGGACGAATTCGAAGCCCTGTTTGGGCGCTCAGGTCTTGAGATTGTGATCGGAGAAGGCGTGGGGGGCGCGCTTGAGGATCAGCGCTTGTTTGATCCACATGCGCGGATGGCGATGGCGCCGCGTGCGAGCGCTGCTCCCACAACGTCTCGGTTTTTTATTCGCCATGAAAATCGATATCTGTCGGCTTTGTTGGACTACATTATGGTATCAAAGGATTTGGCTCCGATAGGCGCGTGGCGGATTTGGCATCCCTTTGATGATCGCGCGTGTTATGAGGATGTCGATTTGCGCGAAGCTTTGGTGACTGCCTCAGATCATTTTCCGGTGACCTTGGATTTGGATCTCACAAACGTGGGTCTGGATTTAAAGAATGGGTGAAATTTTAAATTTGCAGCACTATAATAAGTTTATGAAACAGATTTTGCGTCATACCGTTTTTGCGCTGGTGATCCTACCAAGCTTGGCTTTGGCCGAGGATACACCAGAAGATCAGGCTGACACGCCTGATGATGGCTTCGCACTTTTGCGAGATGGCGCAGAATTGCTGATGCAGGATCTATTCGCTCATCTCGCGCCTGCGCTGAAAGGGTTCGAAGCATTCGCACTTGAACTTGAGGCCTATGAGCCTCCTGTGATGCTGCCCAATGGCGATATTTTGATCCAGCGCAAGACACCCAAGGACGCGGACATAGGAAAGCAAGCTGCGCCCGTGCTGCCAATCCCGCGTCAGCCAATCGAAAGTGATTCCATGCCGGATGACGACATCGAGATTTAGCTTTTGGCGTGTTTGATTTGCGTGTTTGCGCCAAGCGAAGAGGCCAATGACATGAACCGCGCCTCGGACACTTCTCCAAACAGATCAATCGCTTCAGGGCGCAGCGTCAAAATTAGCTCCTTTTTCTTTGGAAAATAGCTGAGTTTCGCGATTTCATCGGGTGCATCAACTGCGATCATCGCGCCAAATCGCATAGCCTTGCCAAGCACTTCTGCGTTTTGAATTTCCTTGTCTGATAGCATTTCAATGAGCGGCGCAAAGTTCGAACCTTCGCGGGAGTTTTTATAGCGATGTAGTAAGGCCAGCCCCAAAAATACACGTTCCTTATGAGTCAGCCCGCCAAGGTTTGCACGTGTAGCATTGTCAAAGCAAACCTCTGCGCGATAATCGGGATGTGCACGCCATGTCACATCGTGCAGCAAGCACGCGGCCCGGATCAGTCGCATTTTATGGTATTCGCGGGCCCTAAAAATAGGTTCGATGAATCTGTGCAGGCGCTTACCTACGCCAGGAATTCTGGCGTCTTTTTGTTCGGCAAAACGGCAAGCTTCGATCAAAGGATCGCGGGCACGCACAGAAGCCGGCATTTGCTCGTACAGCAGGCCTTCGCGGATGCCATAGGATGAAATACAGATTTCTTTGGGTCTAAACGTCAGCACCAATTGGCGCAGCACTTCCGAGGCAATCGGCACCAAAGCCATACGCGCAGACGATGTGCCGGTTTTGGCGCGAACGTCTTCAAGATTATTTGTGCGGATGTACTGAATCGTCTTGCTCACATCGCGTACGGACATCCGATATTCATGCAAAACATGCAGCGGATATCCGCGGCGTTCCATATCGATCCGCGCGATGGCGCGCCACGATCCACCGACCAAATAGATACGTTTATGATCCGTACCCATCGTTTCGGCCAAATCCGCCATGATGGGCTTGATGTGGTCTTTGATGCCTTTGCGTCCGCCTTTGAGACCTTGCAGTTTCAATGGACCAAGGGGGGAGGTGATGCGCTTGCCCACCTCGCCATCGCCCACCACAGCCAGTTCCATAGAGGAGCCGCCAATGTCACAGATCATTCCCTTTGCGTCAGGCCAACCTAACAAAACGCCTTGTGCTGACAGACGGGCTTCTTCTTCGCCGTCGATCACCCAAAGGTTCAGGCCGGTCTCCTGCAGTATTTCCTCCCGAAATGCAGGACCGTCCTGAGCCTCCCGCACGGCGGCTGTGGCAACAGCTGTCAGCGGGGGGATTCCCATACCCCGTGCGAGTTTTTGAAACCGCTTGATTGCGGACAAGGCACGCGCCTTGCCTTTGGGATTCAATAACCCCGTTTCGCGCAGTCCAGCGCCCAAACCACACAGGATTTTTTCATTGTAAAAATACGCAGGGCTGCGCGCAGCCCCATCAAATACAACCATACGCACCGAGTTGGACCCGACATCGACAACGCCTACACGTGACAAGGCACGCGCATCTTCGTCAAGGAAAAGCGGACGTCCAAACACGCCCCATTCGCTTTGAGCAGCTGCTAGTGTCAGCGCTGATTTAGGTGTCGGCAAAATGTCTTCCCCAGTGGCTGTGGTGCAGACTGCCAAATCAAAGGCAGTGCTGTCAATCATTGAGCACGTTTACGGCTGTCTTTCTCAAGTCAGTTTGTGCGCGCGAGGTTAAAGGTTTGTATGTGTAAGCTCAGGCACGTCCTTGACGCCAGCAGAGCCGCGACCCGATAGCGACGGGTGTTCCATAAAGAACTGGTGGCACGAAAAGGGTATAGCATCCGAATCGAGTTCGGGACGCTGCCAAGTGCCGTCACCCGCCAAGATCCAGCTTTGCGCAACATCGGCCATGTTCGCGGCCATGATTTGCTGAAGAATTTGCGCTTTTACTGTGGGGTTATTGATTTCGACCAGTGTTTCTACTCGGCGGTTGAGATTTCGTCCCATCCAATCTGCGGATGACATATAGACATTTGCTTTTTTCGACGGCAGGCTTTTGCCATTGCCAAAGCAAACGATGCGCGAATGTTCCAAGAACCGCCCAATGATGGATTTGACACGGATATTTTCTGACAGGCCTTTCACGCCAGGGCGCAGGCCACAGATGCCGCGGATGACAAGATTAATTTTGACACCGTCTTGGCTCGCAGCATAAAGCGCGTCTATCACTTTTGGCTCGACCAAGGAATTCATTTTGGCCCAAATTTCGGCAGGTTTTCCCGCGCGCGCAAATTCTGCTTCGCACGCAATCCCTGCCAAAAGGTCCCTTTTCAAAGTGTGCGGTGAAATTGACAGGTTTTCTAAGCCCTCTGGTGGCGCATAGCCCCCAATGTAGTTGAACACCTTCGTTGCGTCTCGGCCCAAAGCAGCATCACATGTGAAAAAGCTTAAGTCAGTATAGATCCGCGCCGTAATCGGGTGATAATTGCCAGTGCCAAAATGCGTATATGTCACAAGCTTTCTACCTTCTCGACGCACAACGGTAGAAATTTTCGCATGGGTTTTGTAGTTGGTAAAGCCGTAGACAACATGTACACCGGACCGCTCCAAGCGGCGTGACTGACGGATGTTGGCGGCCTCGTCAAAGCGAGCTTTCAGCTCGACCAATGCTGTGACCATCTTGCCATTTTCAGCCGCTTCGCAAAGCGCCGACACGATCGGGCTATCATGAGATGTTCGATACAAAGTCTGTTTGATCGCTACCACGTTCGGATCATTCGCCGCCTGTGCCAAAAACCGGATCACAAGGTCGAATGTCTCATATGGGTGATGTAGCAAAATGTCCTTTTGTGTTATCGCTGCAAACATATCGCCTTCGTGATCTTGGACGCGCTCTGGTACGCGCGGCGTATAGTTCGGCCATTGCAAATCCCTGCGTGTGCTTAGAACCAGCCCCTTCAGGTCCGCCAACCCCAGCATGCCTGGAACCTCAACGATTTCGTCTTCAGACACGCCCAATTGCTCTTTGATTGTCGTGCGCAACGCATCTGGAGCACCTTGAGATATTTTTAACCGCACCACTTCACCACGACGTCTGCGTTTGAGAGCCGTTTCAAATTCACGGACCAAGTCTTCTGCCTCTTCTTCGACCTCAAGATCACTGTCGCGCAGAACGCGAAAGGTGCACGACCCTTCGGCAGAATAGCCCGGAAACAGCTTGCGAATGTAAATCAGAAGCAGGTCTTCGAGTGGTAAAAAACGGTCCGCAGTCTCAGGAGTTTCTGGCAGGCGAATAAAACGGTCAATTAGGGCTGGAATCGGCAACAGAGCCTGCAACGAACGTCTGTCTTTATCTCGCACCATCTGTAGCGCCAACACAAAACCAGAGTTTGGCACAAACGGAAACGGATGTGCGGGATCAATGGCCAATGGCGACAAGACCGGAAACACTTGCGTCAAAAACACATCGCGTAGATGGTTCAAATCATCTTCGGTTAAGCGATCTGGCGTCAGTATTGAGATGCCTTGCAAATGCATTTCACTGCGAATGTGTTCCCACGCGGTTACCTGTGCGGCCAGTAATTGGCGCGCATCTTTTGAGATCAGCGCCAATTGTTCTGCGGGTGAGCGACCATCCGCAGCAGGTGTCGTGTTGCCAGCTTTGGCCAATTCACGTAGGCCAGCAACACGCACAGTGTAGAATTCGTCCAAATTGGCTGCAGAAATAGACACAAATCGCAACCTTTCTAGCAATGGCACACGGGGGTTTTGCGCTTCCCCTAAAACACGCCAGTTGAATCCCAGCCAACTCAATTCACGATTGAAGAACCGCTTGGGTCCCTCAAGGCTTTCCGCGGGCAAATCTGTAGGCTCAGGAAAAGGCGCATTTAGAAAATCTGTTAATGTCGTCAATGTCATACCACGTGCGTTACCGATGTGAGGGAGCTTCAGATACTATCTTGCGTGTTCAAAGAAATGTTGTCCAGAACTTGTGCGGCGAACTTGCGCGAAATTGGTTTTCCTAAACGCAATGCGGCAGCATCAAGCGCCTCTACTATGCGGCGTAAATTGGCTGTCGATCTTTCCATTCGCTTGACCAAAAACGGGATTAACGGATAGGAAACTGCCAATTGACGATCTTCGAACTGCTTGAGAAGCATCGCGGACAATAAGGCGTCGTCTGGTGCGTCGATCTTGGTCACAGATGTGCCTTGCATGCGCGAGGCTAAATCAGGCAGGCCAATTTTCCAAAGATTTGGTGGCGTGCTGGCGGTCACTAACAAATGCCCCCCTTCGGCCAATGTTAAATTGTGTAGATGAAACAGTGCCTCTTCAGTGGCGCGCGCGTCTGAAACATTGGCGATGCGATCGGCGTCCTCGACAACAATATTGCGCAAGCTGGCCAGCATGGGAATATCAGCTTGGGCCAATTCATCAACACCGATGATCATGGCGTCGCAATCCATGGCCCACACATGCGCCATATGGGTTTTACCTGACCCCCGAGGCCCGGTGAGAACAAGTTTGTTGCTTGGCCATAGCTGTCGTGCGTCCAGCGTTGCAAGGGCAATCGCATTAGATGGAGAGACAAAAAATGCCTCGCGCTGTAGCGCCTCGCGCACAGGTAAATCAAAGGTTAGTTGTTCAGCCATCTGTTAGGACTGCTCAGAACTATCGACGTCATTTGTATCGATGGATGAGTCCCCATTGGTAGGTTCTGTACCTTGATTGTTTGCCTCAAGCCCTGTGTACAATGGACTGTCATGATATTGCTCAATCGCAAATCTTGCAATTACGCCTATGGATGCTGCCACCGGAACCGCAATTAACATTCCAACAAAGCCGAACATCGTTCCAAAAGCTGTCAACGCGAAAATCAGCCATACAGGATGTAAGCCGATCGAGGAGCCAACCAATTTCGGTGTCAAAATATTGCCTTCAAAAAACTGTCCCAGCGCAAAGATACCAGTTACCAGGCCGATGCGCAGCCAATCCGTTGCAACCACAACGGTGTCCCCATCAATGACTTCCGTGCCGCCCCAAAACTGGAACAGTGCCAGGCCAATGGATAAAACGCCGCCTACAAGCGCTCCGACATAGGGAATAAACGTAAGTGCGCCCGCGATTGCGCCGGCGACGAGGCCAAACTTCAATCCTACAAGCATCAGAGCTGCGGCGTAAAACCCGCCTAGAATGAGGCAAACCGTGCCTTGTCCGCGAATGAATGATGCAAGTGTTTCGTCGATTTCCAAGGCAAGTCGGCGTACCACTGGGGCGTGATCTCTAGGTAAAAGTTTATCGACTTCTGCGACCATTCTGTCCCAGTCGAGCAACAGATAAAAGGTAATCACAGGCACTAAAAACAAAATCATCATCACGTTAAAAATGCTCATGACAGATCCAATCGCAGATGACAAAAACTCACCGCCTCGGGATTGAATTGTTTCGCCTATTTGCACTAGAGTCTGGTGTAATTGGCTTTGTTCGTCCAAAATTTCGGGGAATTTAGATGTCAGAAATTTTTGCAAGTCATCGAATAATTGCGGCGCGGTCGCTATTAAGTCAGTGGCTTGGCCGGCGAGTGTCGGTAAAACCAAAAGCGCTATCAATACAAAAACGAACGCTGCTACTGCAGTGATCACCACTGTTGCAAGTGCTCTCGATAATCCAGCAGCCTCTAGTCTATCGGCCACAGGATCAAGCATATAGGCAACCGCCATAGCTAAAATAAAAGGCAACATCACATCGCCTAAAAGCCAAATCGCACCCAAGAATACAACGCTGGCTATGCTCCAGTATTTGACTTGATCGCGGGCAGGTAGGGCCAAAAAATTTCTCCGTGTTTTATTACATATCGCCCTGTCTTCGCGTGTATTCAAGTCCTAGTAGCCCAAAGAGCCATCGATTTTCAATTTCAGCCATAGTTTTGACAGCGTTTTGCATGTTTTTGCAGATGCCCTCATCTGCTTGGGTGGACGAGGCACGGGCCTCCACTAGGGGCGGCATTTGTTTGCGCCTTTTTGTCTTTGATGTTTTCCATTAAATCGAACGATGGACAGAGCAAGGTCTGCATCACAAAGATTAAGATCACGCGATGCAGCGCGATGGTTCCTGCGGCTGTCAACATCGCTGCATTGCTGTTCATCAAAACCGTCATGGCCAAGACTGCAAACTAGACCATATGTACGTCGATTTGGAGCGGGTGCCCAATAAAAGCAGTATTCATGGTGATGGTAATACCGACGAAGGCTTGAGCAATCAGACCTTTGAGGCCCTTGAACCTGAGCGCGCCGCGATCAATGCAATGCATGTAAACCAATGCAATGCATGTAAACCATAGGCCATCAATGATCGCGACGACAATTTGGCCATGGTGAGGGCAACAAACCCGACCGTGACAACCGCAAGTCCCACACATAAAATGGCGAGCAGGTCACCGTTGAAAATGAATATTGCGCCGTTGCGTTTCAAAGGATTGCGCGGGTCTTGTGGTGACGCGCTGAGCATAGCAAGGGGCGTGAAGGCAAGGCACGCGCAATACCACTCAGCCATATGAAGTCAAATTCACCCGCGCGCCTTTTTCCTCTGAACCGAATGGAGTTTCAGAGATCTGCACCAAAGAGGCTACAAAATCGATAAGTTCTCAAACAAAGGTTTTTGGCGTCTTGTTTGCCTGAAGCGGATCGCTTAGACCGATATAAATTCACCTATACCCAGAGGCTATACGATGCGCCTAAGCCGTTACTTTTTGCCCGTTCTGAAAGAGACCCCAGCAGATGCACAGATTGCATCTCATCGGTTGATGTTGCGCGCGGGGATGATCCGCCAGCAATCTGCAGGGATCTATTCGTGGTTGCCTTTGGGCTATAAGGTCTTGAAAAAAATCGAGAACATCGTCCATGAAGAACAGCAACGCGTCGGGCACATCCCGCTTTTGATGCCCACATTGCAGTCTGCTGATTTGTGGCGTGAAAGCGGTCGCTACGATGCTTACGGCGATGAGATGCTGCGCATTTCAGATCGCCACGGTCGCGACATGTTATATGGTCCGACCAACGAAGAAATGATCACAGATATTTTCCGTGCTCATGTGGGGTCTTACAAAGATCTGCCTTTGACGCTTTATCATATTCAGTGGAAGTTCCGCGACGAAGTGCGTCCGCGCTTTGGCGTGATGCGGGGCCGTGAGTTTTTGATGAAAGATGGCTACAACTTTGATTTAACTAAAGAAGATGCGATGCACGCTTACAACCGTCATCTTGTGTCCTATTTGCGCACCTATGAACGCATGGGCTTGCAAGCTATTCCTATGCGCGCGGATTCAGGCCCCATCGGCGGTGATGACACGCATGAATTCTTGGTCTTGGCCGAGACTGGCGAATCCGAGGTGTTCTACGACAAAGGTGTGACCGATATCAAACTCGGCGCGCGCGACATCGACCCTTATGATGTGGACCAGTGCCGCGGTGTGATGGAAGAATTTACGTCGCTTTATGCGCGCACAGATGAGACCCATGACGCTGATGAGTTTGCTAAGGTGCCTTCAGATCGCCAAATGACAGCACGCGGTATTGAAGTCGGCCAAATATTCTATTTTGGCACCAAATACTCCGAGAGTATGGGCGCAGAAGTCGTCGGCCAAGATGGTAAAAAGACCCCTGTGCACATGGGGTCACATGGTATCGGTGTGTCGCGTTTGCTCGGCGCTTTGATCGAAGCCAACCACGACGACAAGGGCATCATCTGGCCCGAAGGCGTTACCCCGTTCCACGTTGGCATCGTCAACCTGAAACAAGGCGACGAGGAAGCCGATGGGGCGTGTGATGCGCTCTACAAATCCTTCCAAGCGCTTGGTCTTGATCCTTTGTACGATGATCGCAAAGAACGTGCTGGTGGCAAATTTGCGACGATGGATTTGATCGGCCTGCCTTGGCGCATCACCGTCGGCCCGCGTGGGTTGAAAAACGGTGTGGTCGAAGTGACGTCGCGCCGTACAGGTGAATCCGAGGAAATGACCCCAGAACTGGCCGTGGAAAAGATCGCGAAAATCTACGCAAACCACTAAGCGGCTCCACGCTGAGCTTGCATGTTAGACAACATTTGAACGCCCTGCATATTTTGTAGGGCGTTTTGCTGTTTTCATAGACATCTGCGGCAAAGACTCGCGCAGAGTCTAAGGATAGCTTGGCGTAATGGGCCGAATCTGACTAACCTCGCGACAAGAATAAGGTAAGAATACTAGCTCCGAGGCAGAGCATGATCCTAAAAACACTGACACTCATAGGCGGGATGCTCGGCGCGGCAACGCTATCGCAATTCCCTGAATTTACTCAACAATACATGCAGCGTTTGGGCGGACAGGTTGATGCGCTTTCTGTAGTGATCCAAGATTTTGACACCTCAGCACAAAAAGCAAGCCTCACCCGTGAAGAGGCCTTGGCCTCTATGGGCGGCACAGTATTCTTGGAGAACCGGCGCAATGATATGCGCGCAACCATTGCGCGTCATCGTAAGCTTGAAGATGATCTTTCGGCGCTCCGAGGGGCCTCGCCGATTGCGCGGATTTCCATGCCGCATCGGCTTCGCGACCAAGCTGTCGTGCGCGCGACCTATGACACGTTTCGCCCCGCTTTGCCTTTTACGCTTGAGGGTGCATTGTCTTCTGTAATCGGCTATGTTTTTGGTTGGGCATTTATTGCGGCCTTGTTGCATTTCCTGATGTGGCCGTTTCGTCGCCGTCGACCTGCGCGATTTTAACCGACGGCACAAGCGTTCCGCAAATGTATTGAGCGCGGTTTGACGAAGATTAAAAACATGTTTTGCCGATGCCGCAAACAGTTGCAGAACTTGACCTTTTGCAACTTTGCCAACATGGTCGCCTCAGCGATAAATGGCCCCAAAGGAAGACCTTGTGATCCAAACCAAACCAGTTTCAACGGCCCCGTTTTCACGGTTTGAATGGCTGATCGCATGGCGTTATTTGCGGGCGCGTCGCGAAGAGGGCGGTGTCTCTACGATGACGTGGATTTCGCTCATCGGCATCACTTTGGCCGTGGCTGCGTTGATCATCACCTTGGCTGTGCGCACAGGCTTCAGAAACGAATTTGTTGATACAATTCTGGGCTCTAACGCCCATGTCACTGTCTATTCGTCGATCTATGTGGAAGAGGGGCAGACCTCGCGCGCGATCACCGATTTTGATGCTTGGTCCGAGGCCATTCGCGCCGTCCCTGGCGTCACCCGTGCCGCCCCTTTAGTGCGTGGTCAGGTGCTTGGCTCTTACCGGTCTTCCAATGCTGCTATTGATGTCTACGGCATCTCTTACGACGACCTTTTGACCATCCCGCGTGTGGGCCAAACGCCTGACGACTCTTGGGGCGATATTTTGCGCTTTAATGAGGGCATAGCCATTGGGTCTGGCGTCGCCCGCGAGCTGGGTGTGACTGTTGGCGATACGATCAAATTGATCTCGCCAAACGGGGCAAAAACCGCTTTCGGAACCTCGCCGCGTGTGTCGTCATATGAGGTGGTTTATGTCTTTACCGCTGGGCGATATGATATTGATAAAACAAGGGCTTACCTGCCATTCGGCGAGGCCCAAAAGTACTTCAACCGTATAGGCGCTGCCGATGAAATCGAGGTCATGGTCGAGCACCCTGAACAGGTCGATGATCTGGCCATGCCTTTGCTGATGGCTGTGGGCGAGCGGGGCATGGTTTGGACGTGGCGCGATGCCTCTGGGTCGTTTTTGCGGGCCTTGGATATCGAGGACAACGTGATGTTCGTCATTCTGTCCATTTTGGTGCTGATCGCTGCGATGAATATCGTCTCTGGTCTCATTATGTTGGTCAAAAATAAAGGGCGCGATATTGGCATTTTACGCACCATTGGATTGACGCAAGCCTCTGTAATGCGGGTATTTTTTATCTGTGGGGCCTTCACAGGCATCATCGGCACTGTGGCCGGTGTGGCCCTTGGTGCGCTGTTTGCGATGTATATCGATAACATCATGTCTTTCGTGAATTATCTCAACGGTGGGGGGGCTTGGGATCCGTCCATTCGGGGCATCTATGCGCTTCCGGCTGAGCTGCGATTTGTGGATGTGATGAAAGCCGTGTCCCTGTCTTTGGGGTTGTCGTTTGTTGTGACTATTTTTCCGGCGCGCAAGGCCGCGCGGATGAACCCTGTGGAGGCGCTGCGCTATGAGTGATATGTTGCAACTTCAATGGGTTAGTAAGCGTTACAACCTTGGAAAACCCAATGAAATTCGGGTGCTCAATGGTGTGGATTTGACCGTGAAAAAGGGCGAAGTTGTTGCCCTTGTGGCGCCTTCTGGGGCGGGGAAATCGACGCTTTTGCACATTGCTGGACTGCTGGATTCTGCCGATGGTGGCGCTGTGCATATCAACGGTACGGATGTCACAGGACTGGATGATCATGCGCGCACGGCGGTGCGGCGGGCGCAGGTGGGATTTATCTATCAGTTTCACCATCTTTTGCCGGAATTTTCTGCACTGGAAAACATCGTTTTGCCGCAGCTGGCCAATGGTGTGCCGCAAGCAGAGGCTGAGGCTAGAGCGTTGAAATTATTGACATCTGTTGGGGTTGAAGCCCGCGCAGATCACCGACCTGCGGCGATGTCGGGCGGCGAGCAACAGCGGGTGGCGTTTTGCCGTGCGCTGGCCAACCAGCCGGCATTGTTATTGGCGGATGAACCCACTGGGAACCTTGACCCTGCGACGTCAGACCGTGTGTTTGAGGCGCTGATGAGTGTGGCAAAAGACGAAGGTCTGGCCGCTTTGATCGCGACGCATAATATGGAACTGGCGGGCAAAATGGACCGCGTGCTGCGGCTGGACAATGGCGTGCTGGTCGAGGCCTAAACCACTTGTTTTAAAGACATTGTGGCGCGTGTTTTAAACTTTTGCACGGTTTGGGGCAGGGCGGCTTTACATGTTTTAATGGTTTTCGCTGCCTCAATCCGTTTCAAACTGTCGCGCCCCCCCCCTTTCACACAGAAAAAACCCCACAGTGATCGCGCGCGTTCGGGACAGAACGCGGGGATCACTGCGGGGCTTGCACACAGGTCTAGCTTTGAAGTCGGGACTTACTTCGCAGCGTGAACGAGCAGGCCAAATATGCCGACGAGGGCAAGAACTTCGAGTAGCCCATTGCCAGCTGGCGCTTGGGGGGCAGGGGCCGCGATCATGGGCTTTGCATGGGGCTGAGTGCCTTGTGCTAATGTTGGTGTTGCAGCCATAAGCATGGCAGCGAGAACGAGGGCCGGACGGGTTACTTTTGATGGACGCATAACAAGCTCCTTAGTGTTGAACATAGTTAATACGCGTCAACCGAAAGGTTCCGTCGATTTATCTCACATTTATTTTAATTTTTTTAAAATAAGTCCTGCGTGCGTGCAGGTTACTGTTTGTGCAGGATATTTTGTGTCTGCTGGCTTTGGACAGAGTGACGTGGATCGTCTGAATCGGCCAAAGCAGGCGATGCCATCAAAGCAGACAGAGTGAGAACGAGGGATTTGAAGAAGGTGTTCATAATGATAGTCCTAAACCTTTGCCCACAAAGGGGGCTCGGGGTGAGCCAGCTTCGGGCAGTGTCAGGCCGTTTTGCGGGTCTGGTTCATTAGATTAAGGGGCTTGTCGTGGGAGTCTCAAGACCTGCGCACGGAGTTGTGATTGGGGGGATTTAAAGTGAGTGCCTTCTTTTTGTGAAACAAGTTAAAGGCCGTAGCGCGCCGCTTGTATTTGGAGTGCGTTAACCTTAGTTAATTAAGTGTTAACATTTTCCTCTTTTAGAGATTTAGATCATGAAAAACCTGACGGTCTTTTTGACCTCTGCCGCGATTTTTGCGGCGTCTATTTCCCCTGTTTCGGCTGCTGGCTGTCATGCGTCCTATACTGACGTATGTGTTCCGATTGCCAGTGATGTGGATTGCTCAAGCGGAAGCGGCAACGGGCCTGCTTATGTGGTGGGACCTGTTCGAGTTGTTGGCCCCGATGTTTACGGCTTGGACCGTGATGGAAATGGTGTTGGCTGCGAAAACGGCTAAGGCTTGAGAACCTCTTCAGAGTGATTTTCAAAAAGAAAATCACGAGCGCCCGCCCCGCCCCATGGGCGGGCGCCTACGTCGCCCCCCCTCGGGTCAGGCGCTCGGGTCAGTTTCTCCTGACTTGTCTTCGATTTGCTTTGGAGGCTCATCCATCCCTATTTGATCGTAACCTGTTGTGTATCTTTCGGTGCTAGTCCGAGCCTTTTCGATCGCATCTGCTAGAGGTTGGGCATCTTCGCCGAAGCGGCGAAGCAATCTGGTTCCATCGTAAGCGGCTGCCCAAAATGCTTGGAGGCCAACTTTTTCCTTAAAGAGTTCATTTTCGGCTTTGCTGATTTTGACGAGAAAACTCCTTTTGAGTGGATCACTCATGAAAGACGCTTTCGATGCTAGATCACGTGCATTTTGTAGTGCGGCTCTGATATTTTCTCGCTCGTCTTGAGGAACTTCCGCCACCTCAAACTCTTCGACATCTTTGGCAGAGAGGAAGTGGTCTTCAACTTTCATTGAGACAATAGCGTCACCAATTGCCGACGCTTTTTCCCTTACTTCTCTAAGGCTATCTCCCTCTGAGATTTGAGCAAACACGAGAAGAAAACCTTGTATCGAGCTATCTAGAATTCGAGGAGAAATTTGAAATATAGCTTTAAACAGCAGCACCACGTTCATGGCTGCCTTCGGTTCGGCTTTCCGAAAATCATCAAAGGAAGCTCGCTCAATTGGAACTATACCCAATATTTGCGAGCTAAGAGTGAGTATTGCTTCGCTCGGATCTTTTGAAAGTGAATCGAAATCGATCATAAATAGCCGTCCTTAAAATAATTTCACGCAAGCCTGCTTGCGTGAAATCCCCTATACATCCAATTCCTCAGCAAACTGCGCGTTCTCCTGAATATACTGATAGCGCATTTCTGGTTTTTTGCCCATCAGACGCTCGACCAGATCGCCTGTTTCACCGGGGACATCTTCGTCGATTGTCACGCGGATTAACTTGCGGGTTTTGGGGTCCATCGTGGTTTCTTTCAAATCCTTGGCATCCATTTCGCCAAGTCCTTTGAACCGCTGCACGTCAATTTTGCCTTTGCCGCCAAGGCCTTTGTCCATCCAGATCTCTTTTTCCGCATCATCCGTCACATACAAACGGTTGGCCCCTTGGGTGAGGCGGTAGAGCGGCGGGCAGGCGAGGTACAAGTGGCCTTGGTCAATCAAGGGCCGCATCTGGGTGAAGAAGAATGTCATCAGCAAAGCCGCGATATGCGCGCCGTCGACATCCGCATCGGTCATGATGATGATCTTGTCGTAGCGCAGGTCTTCGACATTGAACCGCGTGCCCATGCCAACGCCCAAGGCTTCGCAAAGGTCATTGATTTCTTGGTTGGTGTGCAGCTTGCTTGAGGCCGCGCCCAGCACGTTAAGGATTTTACCTTTGAGCGGCAAAAGCGCTTGGGTTTCGCGTTTGCGCGCGCCTTTGGCAGAGCCCCCCGCAGAGTCGCCTTCCACAATAAACAGCTCGGTGCCCACGCGGTCTTTTGAGGTGCAATCCGTAAGCTTGCCCGGAAGGCGGAGCTTTTTGGTGGCTGTTTTGCGCTGGGTTTCTTTTTCTTGGCGGCGGCGCAGGCGTTCTTCTGAGCGCAGCACAAGGAAATCAAGGATAGCGCCCGCGGATTTGGTGTCAGCGGCCAGCCAGTTGTCAAAGTGGTCGCGCACAGCGTTTTCCACCAGACGCGCGGCATCAGCGGTGGCAAGGCGGTCTTTGGTTTGGCCGACGAATTCGGGGTCACGGATGAAGCAAGACACCAAAGCGCAGCCGCCGGTGATCAGATCGTCACGGGTGATGTCTTTGGACTTTTTATTGCCCACAAGGTCGCCATAGGCACGGATGCCTTTGAGAATGGCAGACCAAAAGCCGCCTTCATGGGTGCCGCCCTCGGGGGTTGGCACGGTGTTACAATAGGATTGCATGAAACCATCGCGCGAGGGCGTCCAGTTGACGGCCCATTCGACTTTGCCCGGTACGCCAAAGCGCGGCTGGAATGCGACGGTGCCCGCGAAAGGCGCGTCCGCGTAGGTCATGGCCTTGCCGAGGGTTTCTTTGAGGTAATCCGCGAGGCCACCGGGGAAGTGGAAGGTGGCTTGGGTTGGCGTCTCATTGTCATCGATTTCGGACTTCCAACGGATTTCAACGCCAGAGAACAAAAAGGCTTTGGAGCGCGCCAATTGGAACAGGCGTTTGGGTTTGAAGCGGTGTTTGCCAAAAATTTGCTCGTCGGCGTGAAATGTCACGAAAGTGCCGCGTTTGTTGGGGGCAGAACCGATTTTTTCAACGGGACCAAGCGGGATGCCGCGCGAGAAACGCTGCTCATAAAGTTCTTTGTTTTTCGCGACTTGAACGATCAAACTGTCAGACAGAGCGTTCACAACAGAGGACCCAACTCCGTGCAAACCGCCAGAGGTCGCATAAGCATCGCCCGAGAATTTACCGCCCGCATGTAGCGTACACAGGATGACTTCCAACGCGGATTTGCCAGGAAATTTGGGATGCGGATCGATCGGGATGCCACGGCCATTGTCGGTGATGGTGACGGAAAAATCCGCGTGCAGGGTCATCTCGATGCGATTGGCGTGGCCCGCGACGGCTTCGTCCATGGAGTTGTCGAGGATCTCGGCCACAAGGTGGTGCAAAGCGCGCTCATCGGTGCCGCCGATATACATACCGGGGCGTTTGCGCACGGGCTCGAGGCCTTCTAGCACTTCGATAGAGGAGGCGTCGTAGGTGGGTGTGGACCCTGCGAGGAGATCGTCGGACATTGGCACTGTGCTCGATTCTTGGTTTTGCTCTTTAGGATAGGATTAGACCACCCAAGCGGGCAAACCGCAAGATGTAGGCTGAGGGAGATGTGGGAGAGGCGTGTTCAGATCATATGCGCAGAACGTGAGCAGGGCGCTAGATCATACAGGTTCCAGTCTGCGTCGTGCGGATTACGCCTTTAACCATCACCGCTGATCCTTTCGTCACACCGGTTATGATTTTGCAGAGTTTAATGTCTGCTATGCGGGACAAAGGGTGCCGTTCCTTTCTTGGAGTTGAACGACAGCTTCCATAATTAGCTTACTCAGCCAGCGAAATTTTGAACTCCAACGTCTCGTGCCCACCAAGAGCCTTGTCGGCAATATAGGTTCTTGTCAAAGTGCCGCCTGCTTTTTCGATGACCCGCACTGACGCAGGGTTATCAGGGCTAGCGGTAATTTCGACGTATCTCAAGCCGATTGCCTTCGCCTCTGGAAGAATTCCAACAAGCGCGGCAGACGCCAGCCCTTCTCCTTGTCGCCAAGGTACGACAGCATACCCGATGTGACCCGAACAAGTTGGAGGCAACTCTTCCGTGCCCGGCTTCCATCGCAAACCTATGTGGCCACAAAACTCATCATCCCAAATCCAACGACGGATACTTGGCAAGCGTGGCACTTTCGAGCCGTCTGGCAATGTAACTGGTCCTGCCCTTGCAGTCGGATCATCGAGATTCAAAACAAATGATGCTGCGTCCTTTGAGATGCTGGCTATCTGCTCTTGTGCGGCTTTGGACCGCAAATTGTCCGGCGACCAGCCTTTTTGCAAAGCCGAGACGTATGCGGGAATGTTATCAATGCTTGGCTTGAGCAATATCATTTGGTCGGTACCATAAGTGAATTTCTTGAAAACAGGCACTCGTACAAGCCGCAGCATTAGTGATTCTGGGCTCTTTGCCGACTTTCGCTGCATTTGCACACGAGATCAACGCCAAATAGGAAGGCGAGCGGCGGCACTGCGGGACAAAGTGAGCTTTCGCTTTCTCATTCGGAACGACTGCATACGCCGCTAAATTATCCGTTGATCCAGTTCTGTCGGGTCTTTGACATCGACATGCCAGAACGAAGCGGCCCCGTCAGGAAGCTGCCCCAGCACTCTCTCGAAATCCTTGGTGTCAGTGCACCTTCGGATTGCCCAGGCAGTCGCTTCGATTGCGTTGTCTGGCGTCAGGTTGTGGTTTACGCGAACCTGCTTGGCTTCATCGGTGAGGACCTGCCGCTCCGCAAATGGAACCGGCGGTTCGGAAACATTCCAACCCTTTACGAAAATCGCGCGGAGAACAGCCGGAAGGACGCTTGCGAAGGCTAGACCCTGTTCTGCCGTCAGGCGGCGTCGAAAGACCTGCAAAACAGCGTCCACAGCGGTGTAGGCCATATTGTCGGACTCAAGCGACATGCGTTCTTTCACTTCATCAAGAAAGGCTCGCCACTCTTTGGAAGCATGGCGGTATGTCCACGGCATCGGCATTTACGGTCTCGCCTCATTTACGTTCAATCATTGCCTATTCTAGCCAGAGGACGGCTGAGGCGTCGAGCTTAACCTTTTTGCGATAGCGGACATTCATGCTCGTCGCAGCATCAGTCATATTGGGCTCTTTGCCGACTTTCGCTGCATTTGCACACGAGATCAACGCCAAATAGGAAGGCGAGGTTCGGCTGTGCGGGACGGAGCTGTCCTTGCACGCCTTCGAATCAAGGTCCGCTTTCGCCCAGATACCCCTCCTTTCGGAGCAAAGCGATTTTCGAAAACTACTCACTTGCCGACATTGCAGTCTTCAAGGAGAATGAGGGCGCGCCCTAGCTGTTTTTCCCAGAGCCACTTCATGCCTGTCAGCGATTTTGGATCGCTGCCCCATTCAATAGCTGTAAATGCAGCCATGCATGTGCAAATTCGCCAATCTTCCTGAAGGTCTTCCATCGAAAAGTTCTCTACTCCGTTTGCCACAAGCGAACGGTGATAGCTTTGCAGCAAGGTTGTCTGAAGTTCTCTGCGATGCTCCTCAGACCAAAACGGAACAGCCGCATATACGAGATCAGACGCACCCAGCCATACGCGCATGGACCATTCAAATGGCTGTCGATCTATCAGGAAAAGCGGCGGACGATCTTTTCGAGGCGTGGTGCACGTCAAGACGTTCGTCGGGTTCGGATCACCATGGACAAGCGTAAGACCATTGCCCGCAGTAGCGCGCTCCAATATGCGTTCAGCATCCGTGTCGAACAGGCTGTGCAACCGCGCGCGCGATGATGTATCAAGCGCATCCCCCATTTCATGCAATACAGGATCAAGGCCCTTGGAAACATGCGCGAGATACCCGCCGAAGTCGGATTTCAGATCATGTCGACCTTCGGGATCAGCGTCATGCCCCCAGTGGTGCGCGTGCAACTGTCCTAACGCATGACCAAGATTGGCAGCATGAGCGTCAGTGGGGGCGATCATTTTGTTGTCAGTGTAGCCGGCGCTCAGGTCTTCTAGAAACAAGGCATAGCTTTGGCCTTTGGATTCAGATGTTTCGCCGCCTGCCCACACCGCGTGGTAACACTTTGGTATTGGCGCATCATTCAACTCCAAATAATCGCGATTGTAATAATTGATCTCAGAAGCTGCCAAGAAATCGTGGCCTGCGGGGCAGAGCTTTAGAACGCATGACCGAGGTACATGCCGAACGGGTGGATCCTCCTCAAAAAGCAAACGAGCTATGCTGCTATTGTTCGCCTCGAGTGGATGCAACTCAAAGCTGGGCAGCCGCAAACCTTTGGATAAAACGCTTTCCAACCAATTTTGGCTGACGTCTTCTACTATCTGGGGTATCGTACCGATGCTCAACTGGTGCTTGCCTCGCGATATTGCATGGAATGGGCTTATCACTTTTGATCGCCAAAGAAAATGAATGCGGACATTAGCGCATCGTGCAGCATCGGTCATTCTGGGCTCTTTGCCGACTTTCGCTGCATTTGCATACGAAATCAACGCCAAATAAAAAGGCGAGGTTCGGCTGTGCGGACAAAGCAGACCTCCAGCACAGGTCCCGCATTTCGGCTTTTGGGAAGCCGTTCAACAAACGCTCGTTAGTGAAACAGGGGGCAGAAAATCGGATCTTTATGAATACGCTGGTCACTGTCGGCCTTGCGAGACAAAAGACCATATCGTTGGCAGTATAAATGCTGTGCCCAACCAGCTAAGGACAGGCTATGGAAAAGGTCTCTATCTACCAAATTTCTCAAGCAACCACCGCCACATTTGCGGACCTGTATTTCCGGTTGACGTTTTTTTTCTTCATCGAACGCGGCAGCAAGCATGTTGAAACACCAACGCAAGGTGAGATGCTGGGCTGCGAAGGAGATTTGATGATTTTCCCACCGGGTTCTATGGTCACGATGGTGAACCGGCCTATCTTGGGCGAGGATTATCGCGCTTTGGGGGTCTGCTTTACTCATGCTCTGATTGATGCCGTCTATGCGGATTTACCGAGCCCAGCCGAAGCAAAAGGGGTTCAGATCGTGCGCGCCGCGAGCCACCATCCCGCTCAAATCCTTGCCCTCATCCAATCCACTTTAGAGGATGAGACACTACCAGATGTGATCCGGCAGCACCGTTTGCTCGAACCCCTGATCTGGCTGCGCGAGCATGGCATCTATTTGCCCACGCAGGTCGAAGACCACCCGATCAGTCAAGTCCGCAGCCTGATCGAAACAGACCTGAGCCACCCGTGGATGGCGAATGAAGTCGCCGCACATTTCGCGATGAGCGAGGCCACGATGCGACGCTGGCTGTCGAAAACCGGTCAGCGCTTTGCCAAGATCTTGCTCCACACACGGTTGGAACATGGGCTCAGTCTGCTGCAAACCACAGATGCACAAGTGTCCGAGATCGCGCTAGATTGTGGTTTTAAAACACCATCGCATTTTTCCGATGCTTTCCGAAAAAGATTCGGAATTAAGCCAAAAGATATCGGTTCAGCGGCAAAATGATCAAATTAAGATATTTTTTGATTGGCAGCCGGAAGCGGTGCTGCGTTTTAATGGCTAAATCAAGGTCATTAAAATCGCACAATCCCTGAAAGGATATCGCAATGACCCGCTCCCTATTTTTAGCTGCTGCTTTGACGACGATATTGGCCGCACCTGCAATGGCAGAACAGTTCACCCTCACCAGCCCAGACATCGCCGAAGGCCAGCAACTGAGCTCTGAATTCGTGTTCCAAGGTTTCGGCTGCGAAGGCGGCAACGTGGCCCCAACACTCGTATGGTCCGGGGCTCCGGCAGGCACCGAGACCTTTGCCGTCACTGTCTACGGCCCAGATGCACCGACAGGATCAGGTTGGTGGCATTGGTTTGCCTTCAACATTCCCGCTGATACGACATCCTTGCCGTCTGATGGTGAAATCGACGGCGTGCAGCTGACGAACGACTACGGCGCAGAAGGCTTCGGCGGCGCTTGTCCTCCCCCCGGCGAAGTCCACCGGTATGAGTTCACTGTGCACGCATTAGGCACAACGTTGGAGATGGGCAGCTCGGTCAGCAACGCATTGGCGGGCTTTATGGTGAATGCAAACAGCCTAGCCTCATCCACGATCACCGCCGTTTATAACCGTTAGATTCTTGCCCCTGGCCTCGTGCTGAGGGCACCATTTATAAGTGGCAATGATCATGAAACTGAAAACTCAACAGCTGATCACAGTGTGCCCACCTACAGCGTAAACGCAGAAGTTCCGTAAACTGTGTTGATAACATACCTTCGGAATGTTGCAAAAACGGCCGTTTTGGGAATGACCACAAATCATCTAATTTTACACCGCCACAAATCTCGTTCAAAACCCAAGCGGTTGTTGTACGTTTTTGACTCAACCGTGATAGGCAGGCATGAGCTGCATTGCAGAAATTTGGTAAAGTGGGCTCATTGCCGACTTTCGCTGCGATTGCACACGAAATCAACGCCAAATAGAAAGGCGAGGTTCGGCTGTGCGGACATTGCTGCCGTTTTCGTTTTCGTTATTATGCTCAATAACTCGGAGTTGATGTTATGGATGAAGGTACGCAAACCGTTGCGTTCGAACTTAGGAGGCGGATTGATGATCTCGTTTACCGCTTCGCGAAGGCCACAGACCCGATGGGCAGAGTTGGCTTCAAGAGAAGCGACGGAGATTATTGGATTATTTGGCATGAGAAACTTCGCTGGATTGCGGGCGCATGGGACGACGCAGAAGTTTTAGGGCGACCATGGGATCAGCTCGCAAAGCAATCCGACGCTTCACCTCCCGAAGGTGTTTGGGTCAGCCGCAAGGGTTCAAAGTCATACGTTTACGACTTGGTCTACGTCGAAACTCCGTAAGCGCAGGCGGTAGGTCTGGGCTCATTGCCGACTTGCGCTGCATTTGCACAGGAGATCAACGCCAAATAGAAAGGCGAGGTTCGGCTGTGCGGACATTGCTGCGGTTATCGCAAAGTCCGTTTTTGGAGGGTCTTGAATTTGAGCTGTCCATGTAAAAACGCCCTGCTGGTACGGAAAACCCCCGCTGCCATCGGACAACGGGGGTGTTTGTTCAACATCAAGAGTTGAATTAGATCATCCTTCGCGTTCCAGCTTCTTACGTGCCAGCTTGCGGGAACGACGGATCGCTTCTGCTTTTTGACGCGCGTTTTTCTCGGAAGGCTTCTCGAAATGTTGCTTGAGCTTCATTTCACGGAATACGCCTTCCTTTTGGAGTTTTTTCTTTAGGACCCGGAGGGCCTGATCGACATTGTTGTCGCGAACACTAACTTGCATTTGGTTTACACTAGCTTTCTTGTTTGGAGTTGCAATCATCTGCACCTACTGGCCAGATAGCAACCCTAAACGATCTTGTACAGCAAGGCCTGCTGTGAAGACTTTGCTGCCGTTGACAATTGTTGTTTTTCAGCCCAATTAAGTCACCGTCCAGTGCCATACGCATCCCTTAATTAAGATTCGTGGCACCAGACAGAAAAGTACACAGCTTGGTTTTCGCGTGGCACATTGCGCCAGAAAGACTCAGAGCGCTCAGTTTCTCGTCATAAACTGCGGGTTCACTTCGCCTTTGAAACAACGCGGGAAGTAAGGATAGGTATCCGTGGCGAAATAGGTGTAGGTGCCGTTCACTATGCCACCGTTGCATTCGTCAAGGGTTCCGTTTCCGGCGATATATTCAAAATCCTGCTCGTAGGTTCCGTCATACGCATCCCCTGGAGGGTTTGGGCGCATTCCGGATTTCAACTGCCATGAAGACGTTGCTGTCGAGGGACTATATTTTATCTCGAACCCATCTGGCGCGTATCCAACCAGTGCGCCACCTTGGGACGCCACCAAATCGGTTGAGACGCCGTGGTAATGATACAGGCCTGATTTATCGACATGGGCGTTTTGATCGTCCATGCCTAAGCTGCGGGGGTCGTGCATAGCTTGCTGACGCCATCCGCTTGAAGGGTCCTGACTGAACCCGCGGCGCCCGTTCGGGTCATAATAGCCAGCCGTAAAGGGACGAATTGGAATGCCTGTGACGGAGACCCCAGCCGTCATCAGATTGCGGGTAACCGTTTGAGCCATGCGCGGGGTTGTTGGAAAGCAGAATGTCAAATTTTGTTCCCGAAACGCATTGGGATTGGCGCGGTTGGGGAACTGTCCCATGTCATGGTTTGGCGCGCCGTTGGAAGACATACAGGTCATATCACCTTTGACTTCCATTGTGGTAACGTTTTCATAAGCCAATGCTGGAGCTGTCGAGGCCAGAACTGACAAGAATGCAGCGCGAAGGGTGGACATTATTTGTCTCCTGTTGATTTCCATAAGATTTAAACGGTGCTGTAACGGGTTTCCGTCGAAAAATTCGTACTTTTTAGCCCAAATTAGCCCAAAAATTACAGCAGCAGTCAACGCGACGCTCGGATGTCGCGATTTTGGACAACTTGGTGTTAGACTTTCCGTTCACTGCACATCGCACAGAGGTCAATCTCTAACATATCTAACTCTAACATATCTAAATTTCTGGAGCGTAAAATGCTGTAACCGCAGCGATGGCAAGTATGCACGGCGATCTCAACTGGTCGACGCAACACACTGTGCGAACTTCTCTGCTGGCGTCTGATATTGCAAGGTCTTGCGAGGCCGTTCGTTGAGTTGTCTTGCAATTGCGCTGAGTTTTGCTTGGGAATGGACTGATAGATCCGTTCCGCGCGGC
>NZ_JBBMQI010000008.1:0-133640 GCF_038899935.1 Pacificibacter sp. AS14 | reverse complement strand
GCGAATATCCATTGCCTGACATAATTTCCAAAAATATCACAGCACTTCTACAAAACCGGCGGATGCTTGCTTAAAAACATAAAACCCTGGCAACGGCTTCGCTTGCCGTAACTGAATTAAAAATTTCACTCCAAACCTCGTTCTTTAGACTTTAAAAAGATAATTGGTTAAAGACCTATGACAAACTTGGATACTTCGATTGTGTAGTGTGCATTTTTTAATCAATTTGTTCAATTCAGATCGAATTGTATTATTTTTTAATCTAAAATACCCACATATGTCTATATTTTAACCTTTGGCCTGCCGCAGAAGTAAGCGCTTTAAGTGAGAGCATGTGCCCTGAATATGAAACGATCCAGATTGGAGGTCACGCATCTCGTTGCACTCGACTTACTTATGCGTGATGTGCAGCAGGTGTATCAAAATCAAAAAAGGGCGCGGATAAGGCGCCCTTTTGAAAAAGTAAGCGGTTCATGCCGCCGCAAAGACGGCGTCTAGGCGTCTAGGTTTTCAACGTTCAACGCATTGTCTTGAATGAACTCGCGACGCGGCTCAACGACATCGCCCATCAGTTTGGTAAAGATATCATCCGCTTCGGCGAAATCTTCAATCTTCACCTGCAACAATGTGCGCGCTTCTGGGTCCAGCGTGGTTTCCCACAGCTGATCGGCGTTCATCTCGCCCAAGCCTTTGTAGCGCTGCAGTGACAGACCCTTTTCGCCCTCTTCTAAGATCGCCTTAAGCAAATCAATCGGACCATGGATCAAGCTGTACCGCTCTTTGCGCATCAATTGCGACGGGTCATCATAGATGCCGTTTGTCGCCTGCACTTCTTGGTTGATGCGACGCGCTTCCCCGCCACGCAAGATAGCACCATCAAGGGTGCGCACCTCTTCGACACCGCGCAAAACACGGGTCAAACGGATGCCAACATCTTGGGTCGGACGGCCTTTCCAGCCCTGCTCAAATTCTGGCGCGATCATATCAAGACGCTTGGCGATCAAATCGGCTGTGCCTTGCAAATCTCCATCCACACGGCCAGGCTCAAACGCGCCAGCCAAGGCTGCTTGTTCAATGATGTGGCGCGGGTAATGTGTTGGAAAAGCATCCAAAATCCGTTTGAACGTCCGCGCACCTTCGACAACGCGTGCCAAATCCGCACCGGCGATTTCTTCGCCCGTTTGCAATCGCAACACCGCGCCATCGGTGCCTTGCTGGATCAAATATTCGTCCATCGCCGCTTGGTCTTTGAGGTAAACCTCAGACTTGCCGCGGGCCACTTTGTACAAAGGCGGCTGCGCGATATAAAGGTGTCCGGCCTCGATCAAAGACGGCATTTGACGGAAGAAGAAGGTCAAAAGCAGCGTCCGAATGTGCGCGCCGTCAACGTCCGCATCGGTCATGATAACGATCTTGTGGTAGCGCAATTTGTCCAAATTGAACTCGTCACGGCCAATGCCTGTGCCAAGCGCCATCACAAGGTTGCCGATTTCTTGCGACCCAAGCATGCGATCAAAACGCGCGCGTTCGACGTTTAAAATCTTACCACGCAGCGGCAAAATCGCTTGTGTGCGACGGTCACGACCCATTTGAGCCGAGCCCCCCGCTGAGTCACCCTCCACGAGGAAGACTTCGGTTTGAGACGGGTCTTTTTCAGAGCAATCTTTGAGCTTACCAGCAAGGAAATTGACGTCCAAAGCCGACTTGCGGCGGGTCAATTCGCGGGCCTTGCGGGCCGCTTCGCGCGCCATCGCCGCTTCGCAGATTTTGCCGATGATCATCTTGGCCATCTGCGGGTTTTCATCGAACCATTCGGTCAGCTTTTCGCCCACCAAGTTTTCAACAGCAGGTCTCACTTCGGATGACACCAGCTTGTCTTTGGTCTGAGACGAGAACTTGGGATCCGGCACTTTGACGGACAAGACGCAGGTCAAACCCTCACGGGCATCATCACCGGTGAAGGTGATTTTCTCTTTCTTCGCGATGCCACTGTCGGCCGCATAACGCGTCATGGTGCGGGTCAGCGCCCCACGGAAACCGGCAAGGTGCGACCCGCCATCGCGTTGCGGAATGTTGTTGGTGAAGGGCAAAACATTCTCGTGGTAACTGTCGTTCCACCACATCGCCACTTCGACACCGACACCATCTTTTTCGCCCTGAACAAAAATAGGCTCAGGCATCATCGAGGTTTTAGAGCGGTCCAAATACTTGACGAACTCTTTGACGCCACCTTCATAGAACAGCTCGGTTTTGAGGTGCTCTGCGGGGCGTTCGTCTTCCAAAATGATGCGCACACCAGAATTCAAGAACGCCAATTCGCGCAGACGTTTTTCCAAGGTCGTAAAGATGTAGTCAAGGTTCGAAAACGTGGTCGTAGAGGCCAAGAAGCGTACTTCGGTGCCAGTCTCGCCGTGGGAATCTCCGACTTCTTCGAGGTGCTCAACGGTCTCACCACGTTCAAAGCGGGCTTTATGCACTTTGCCTTGACGCCAGACTTTCAATTCCAACCAATCGGACAGCGCATTGACAACAGACACACCCACGCCGTGCAGACCGCCGGAGACCTTGTAGGAGTTGCTGTCGAACTTACCACCAGCGTGCAGCTGGGTCATGATCACCTCGGCCGCTGACACGCCCTCTTCTTCATGTAAATCCGTCGGAATACCACGACCGTTATCACGCACAGAGATGGATGAATCCGCGTGGATTTTAACGTTCACGTAATCAGCATGACCCGCCAAAGCTTCGTCGATGCCGTTGTCCACAACCTCATACACCATGTGGTGCAAGCCAGAGCCATCATCGGTATCTCCGATATACATACCAGGGCGTTTGCGAACAGCGTCTAACCCTTTGAGAACCTTGATGGAACTAGCGCCATATTCTTCGGACTGCTCAGGTGTATCGGACATGCGGACTTCCTTGTTTTTACTTAGCCTTTTTATACGCCAAACCGCTGGGGTTGTCACGTAAATGGCACAAATATCACAACTTTCGCGAAGGAGTCCGTGCTTAAGTAAATGGGATCACAAATGCCACGATGATCATCAACACGCCTGCCGTCACATTCATGCGTTTTAGCGCAGTCGGGGACGACAAAAGCCCGCGCAGTTTGCCGACAGAAGCCGCCATAATCAGGTTACCGATCAAGGGGACAAGCGCAGAGATGGAACAGATCGCAAAGACATCCCAAACGGTCAATGTGGATAGATCAAAAAACCCCGGCAACAGTCCCATGTAAAACAAAATCGCCTTTGGATTGCCTAAAATCACCACCAGTCCCGCAAGGAACCCCGCCCATTTTCCGGGTCGGGTTAAGCGACTGTTGGCGCTGATCGATTGGCCCGCATGGCGGATCAACATCGTGCCCATAAACAGAAACATCGCCACCGCGATCCATTTCATTGCCACCAAGAAATAGGCAAATTCAGAAATGATCCATGTGACGCCCAAAATGGCCAACAACGGCCACAGCACATCGCCGATCACCACCCCAAGGGCCAGCGGCCAAGCCGAAGCAAAGCCGCCGGACATCGCGCGGGCCAGCATAGCCACCCACACAGGACCGGGGGTCAAGAACAAGACAAGCAATGCGCCTGCATAAAGTAGCAATTCAACAGGGGTGATACTCACAAAACGTCCTTCACCGATGACACGCCGGCCTCTTCAAAAACCTCAAAGGCCGCTGCGCGCGACCCAAGTTCTGCAAACAGCTCAGGCCCTGTACCGGTCATAAAAGCTTGCGCCCCCAATGCACAGATCTCGTCATAAAGCGCCGCACGTCTGCCCGCATCTAGATGGGCTGCAACCTCGTCGAGAAGAAATATAGGCGCCGCACCGAAATCCTGCGCGAGTGCGCGCCCATTGGCGAGGATAAGCGAAATCAGCAGGGCTTTTTGTTCACCCGTTGAGCATTGATCCGCAGAGACATTCTTGGCGGCATAGACAGCCGCCAAATCAGCGCGGTGCGGGCCAATCAACGTGCGCCCAGCCGACAAATCGCGCGGCCGATTATCTTTGAAAGCGGCCAGCAGATCAGCCTCGGTATCCGGCAGGCCAAACTGGTCCGAGGCCTTCAACGTCAGACTGGCCACAGGAAAGGCCGTTTGCGCACCGTCTTGGGCGTCTTTCAGGCGTTCCAAAACCATCAGACGATTTTGCATAATTGACGCGCCGGATGCAGCCATCTGCGCCTCAAGTGCGGCGTACCAATGGGCATCGCGCACCATGTCTTTGAGCAGGCGATTGCGTTCGCGCATGGCTTTTTCATAAGTCAAAACTGCATCAGCGTGGCGCGGCTCAAACGACATCACCATCCGATCCAAAAAACGACGGCGGCCTTCAGGTGCTTCGATCCACAGCCGGTCCATCGCGGGGATCAGCCAGACCACGCGGGCGATACGCCCCAGTGCGATCTGTGCTGCGGATTTTCCGTCAATCTTGACCGTACGCGACGCGCCGTTTTCGGACCACGTTTCGATGTCATGGGTTTGGTGCAAAGACTGTAATTCAGCGCGGACCTTCCAGCCCAGGCTTTCAGGCTTGCGCGCGATGTCATCCATCGCAGCGCGGCGCAAACCACGGCCCGGTGACAGCAAAGACACGGCTTCAAGAATGTTGGTTTTGCCAGCGCCATTGGCACCCCAAATCGCAACAGGCCGCCCGTCCAATTCAAGACGTACGGCCCGATGAGAGCGGAAATGAGACAGGGTTATGTCTTCGATGAACAAAGACATGCCGTCTCATTTCCTAAGCTAAAGATGTGGATAGCCAACGATTTGCGTCAAACGCGCATCGGCATCACAACGTAAACGGCAGAGGTGTCATTGCCTTCGCGCATCAAGGTCGGATCACCTGATGAGTTGAACATGAACACCGCGTTTTCGCGATCCACTTGGCTGGCGATCTCCAAAAGATATTTGGCGTTAAAGCCAATCTCAAGGCGTTCGTCACTGTAAGCCACAGCCAATTCGTCTTCGGCGGCACCACTGTCGGGCGCGTTGACGGATAGGGTCAACTTGTCATCTTCAAGGGTCAGCTTCACAGCGCGTGAACGCTCGGATGACACTGTGGCCACACGGTCCACTGCCTTGGCAAATTCTGCCGCATCAACTTCAAGTTTGCGGGTGTTGCCCACTGGAATAACGCGTGTGTAATCGGGGAATGTGCCGTCAATCACTTTGGACGTCAGCGTGATATCTGGGGTCGCGAAACGCACTTTGGTCTCTGACACGGACACAGCGATGGTCATGTCGTCGTCGTCAAGCAGCTTGCGCAATTCACCAACGGTTTTACGCGGCACAATCACACCAGGCATTTCCAAGGCGTTCTGGGGCAGCGGCGCATCAATGCGCGCCAAACGGTGACCATCTGTAGCCACACAGCGCAGCACTTTGCCGTCCTCGCCATCCGATACATGCATGTAAACACCGTTGAGGTAGTAACGGGTTTCCTCGGTCGAGATCGCGAATTTGGATTTGTCGAACAAGCGGCGCAGCACCGGGGCCGCGATCGCGAAATTGCTTTCATATTCGGATGTGGTCATGACGGGGAAGTCTTCTTTGGGCAACGTTGCCAAAGAAAAATTCGACCGGCCCGCTTCAACAGTCAGGCGACCAGATGCACCATCGTCAGCCAACATAACCATCGCGCCGTCAGGCAATTTGCGAACGATTTCGTGTAGCGTCACGGCAGAGACAGTGGTCGCGCCCGCACGCTCAACCATGCCCGCACATTTGTCGATAACTTCGATGTCTAGGTCTGTCGCGCGAAAGGACACTGTGTTGCCCTCGGCTTCGATCAGCACGTTGGCTAGGATTGGAATGGTGTTCCGACGCTCTACTACAGATTGCGCTTGGCCCACGGCCTTTAACAGCGCACCGCGTTCAATGCTAATTTTCATACCACCCTCGTCTTATTTATTGGCCGGATGTTGACGATATATCATTCACCATCACGTGCAAGATGTTGTTGCACGGACTTTGCCGTCGTCTTTACCTGAGCGTCAAGGGCTCAAGGCACTGCCACGTGTGAATTCGCGGCAGTGCAGCAGGTAAGAGTCAGGTTTTGAACCAAATGCTTAGGCTTCAAGCGCGCGGCGCAGCATTTCGACGTCATCAAACATCTGACTGTCTGTGGTTTGCAGCTCTTCGATACGACGCACACCATGCATGACAGTGGTGTGATCGCGTCCGCCAAAGCGGCGGCCGATTTCAGGCAAAGACCGCGATGTCAGTTGCTTGGACAAATACATCGCCACCTGACGCGGACGCGCGATAGAGCGCACACGACGCGGGCCGATCAAGTCCGACAGACGAATAGAGTAATGCTCAGCCACACGGCGCTGGATTTCCTCGACCGTGACCTTGCGATCAGAGGCTTTGAGGATATCCGCGAGACATTCTTGGGCCAGTTCCATGGTGATCTCACGCCCGACAAGCGAGGCGAAAGCAAACAGACGCATCAAGGCCCCTTCGAGCACGCGCACGTTCGTGGTGATCCGGTGCGCCAAGAATTCCAAAACGCCGTCAGCGAACACAAGACCCTTATACTGCGCGCGGTAATTTTCGGCTTTGATCTGCAGAATACCCAAACGCAATTCGTAATCGGTTGGGTGCAGATCGACCACAAGACCGCATTGCAGGCGCGATTTGATACGATCCTCAAGATCTTTGATTTCGCCAGGTGCACGATCCGCAGAGATGATGATCTGTTTGCCTTGGTCCACCAGCGCGTTGAAGGTGTGGAAAAACTCTTCTTGGGTGCTGTCTTTGCCGGCGATGAATTGCACGTCATCGACCATCAGTACGTCGACGGAGCGGAAGAGCTGTTTGAAATCCATCATCTGGCGATCACGCAGCGCTTGAACAAAGCGGTACATGAATTGTTCGGCAGACAGATACAGCACACGCGTTTTCGGATCGCGCACTTGGATTTCATGCGCAATCGCATGCATCAAGTGGGTTTTACCAAGCCCAACGCCGCCGTACAAAAACAACGGATTGAAGGTCACAGGACCGCCCTCTGCGACGCGACGCGCCGCGGCATGGGCCAATTCGTTCGGCTTGCCGACAACAAAGTTATCAAAGGTAAAGCGCGCATCAAGAGGCGCCCCCGGAAGCTCGGCTTCTTCAACAACAGGAGCGGCCTGAGCAGACAGGCTTGCCGACGCTTTCGCGGACGATTGATCAGAACCTGTGCTCAATGTGTCAACGGCACGCACGGTTTCAACTTTGAATTCAACGCGTGATGCAGGCACACCAGACGCTTTGAGGTGAGACAAAATTTGATCGGAAAAATTGCGCGCAACCCAATTCGCCATAAAGCTGGTTGGGACAGAAAATTGCGCGACACCATTGTCGACTTTTTGCAGTTGTAGAGGTTCGATCCAGTTGGCGTAATTGTTACGTCCTACTGTTTCGATCAACTGCTGTTTAACACGTCCCCACGTATCATTTTTCATATTCGTATTCGACCCAATTATAGTTCTTTTTCATTATGGTTCGGCGGCAAAACCGACCCTTGAACGATGCGAAGCACCGCCCAAGACACAACGCCTCAGGTCTTCAACATCTACACGCGGAGGTCAGACTGACGTCTAACCAACCATTCCAAACCCCTCACAGTTTGTTGTGGTTTACCCTTTCAAAAAGAGTGCCTGTATAAATCGCGCACACCAACATGGCGTAGATAACCAGCCCAGACATAAGATTATCTGGTTGGATCGTGCCAATATTGTTCAACGCAAGTGGACATACCAAAAATCTACACCACGCCGAGGCGCGTAAGCTTTCTGGACAGTTTGACCAAGGATACCCCTATCCTTTTGACCAAACAACACCTCTACACAGATCGGGACAGCCCCAAGAAAACATCTTTCGGTCGTTGCCAAAGATGTTTTCCAAATCGATGTGGTTGGTGAATGTCCCCCCAAGACGACATGAATCGCAATTACAAGTTAGCAATCCAAGCTCTGGTCGCGCAACCGATCTTCGCGCTTGACTCTGTCTTTGCCAAAACCGAATCTCAAAAGTCCTTTTGGCTCAGGTGAGACGTGTCTCAATTGCCTCAAATATCAGGAAACCGATTGGACGGAAAACTGGAGATTGCGAATCCATCCACAGATTTGTAAGCGCCGCGCATGCAGCAGATTCGCCGCAATGCCGCACAAAAAGAGCGTTTTTCTTGGGAAAACAACAAAAAAACGCGCCCGAAGGCGCGTCTTTCAATACATTCAGGTGTCTAGATACTGTCTAGCGTTTAGCCGAGTGCTTTAACGCGTGCAGAAAGACGGGACACTTTACGTGACGCTGTGTTCTTGTGCACAATACCTTTTGTGACGCCACGCATCAGCTCTGGCTGAGCTGCGCGGAGAGCTGCTTTTGCAGCTGCGGAATCACCGGATTCGATTGCTTCTTCAACAGCGCGCAAAAATGTGCGGATACGCGAACGGCGCGCTTTGTTGACTTGTGTGCGGCGCTCGATTTGACGGGCGCGTTTTTTAGCTTGGGGCGAATTTGCCATGGTGTCTTTCCCTCTCTAGGGCTTGATTAAATTACGATTGCGCAAAGGAAGCCCCACGTCAAAGACGGACGGGAAAGTCATAGCCTGAGCGGGCTCCACGCGCATGTAAGGTCGTCCTTTAAGGTAGAATCGCCCAAAAGAAAAGCCTAAAATACCCTATTTGCCGCGGAAGTGGGGCGCGCGCTTTTCTAGGAACGCAGCCATACCCTCGGCTTGATCATCGGTCGCAAACAAAGCATGGAACGAACGGCGCTCAAACAACAACCCTTCGGACAACGTCGTCTCATAGGACCGGTTGACTGACTCTTTGGCCGCCATAACGGAAATCGAGCTTTTCTCTGCGATCTTTGTGGCAGTTGCCATTGCATCCTCGACCAGATTTTTTGCAGGCACAACACGCGAGACCAGCCCGCAACGCTCGGCCTCGTCCGCATCCATAAAGCGACCGGTCAAATTCATTTCCATCGCTTTCGACTTGCCAACAAACCGCGTCAAACGTTGCGTCCCCCCCAAGCCGGCCATGATGCCCAGATTAATCTCAGGCTGCCCAAATTTGGCTGTATCTGCGGCAATGATAAAGTCACACATCATCGCCAGCTCACAACCGCCGCCCAGCGCGTAGCCTGAAACGGCCGCGATAATCGGTTTGCGAATTGCGGAAATGGCATTGGCCTCGGCACCAAAAAAATCTGCGCCAGCCATGTCGGCAAAGGATTTTTCTGACATTTCTTTGACGTCGGCCCCAGCCGCAAAAGCTTTGTCAGAGCCGGTGATCACAATAGCGCGCACTTTAGGATCGGCATCCGCTTTGCCCAGCGCATCGGTCAATTCGCCCAACAGTTCTATGTTCAAAGCATTCAACGCATCAGGTCGGTTCAATCGAATCAACTTCACACAGTTTTGCATCTCAACGATAAGAGTTTTATAGGCCATGGGCGCTCCAAAGATCAGTCTGTTGACCATAACCTATCAGGCTGGGCGGCGTATTCAAATCAACTTTGGCAAGACGGGCAGAAGAAAGTCGATCTGCCCGATTGAGCAATCCTTTGGATAGCAGAAGCACAATCGCGCGTCGCGCAGGGCTCGCCCTCACGGCCATAAACGCGAAAGCTATGTTGGAAATATCCCAGCTCTCCACCCGCTTGGCGAAAGTCTTTGAGCGATGATCCCCCTGCCTCGATGGCCTCCAGCAAAATCTCGCGAATGATCGGCACTAAGGCGGAAATTCTGGCGTTTGTAATGTCTTTGGCCTTCTGCGTCGGATCGATCCCAGCGCGAAACAGCGCTTCGCAGACATAAATGTTGCCCAAACCTGCAATAAGGCTTTGATCCAACAGCGCGGTTTTGATCGGTGTGTTTTTGGTCTTTAGCACCTTGGACAAATGCGTCTCGTTGAAATCATTGCCCAAAGGTTCTGGACCAATCTTGTTCAACAGCGGATGCGCCTCAGCCGTGGCAGTCTCAAACAAGTCCATCGCGCCAAACCGACGTGGATCGTTAAAAGTCACGCGTGCACCGTTGTCCATGTGAAACACCACGTGGTCATGTTTGATCAGGCTGGGATGATCGTGCACGAACTGCCCCAAAGGATCGCCCGACACAGTCATGCGCCCAGACATCCCAAGATGAATCAACAGCGTTTCAGCGGTATCCAAGTCGGCCAATATGTATTTAGACCGCCTGCGCAGCTGCAAAACCCGCGCGCCCGTCAACCGGTCCGCCATTTTATCAGGGAAAGGCCAACGCAAATCAGGGCGGTTCACATCGGCGCGCGCGATCACAGCACCGGTCATACTGGGCTCAAGCCCGCGTCGTACTGTCTCGACCTCAGGTAATTCTGGCATTTTGACCCCTCTTTGCTGGCGCTTACGATTGTCACGCCCAACTTGTGGCCTATAAGAAGGATAAGTTTTGCAAAAGGTGCAAGAGAGATGACACGGACAAGCGGACCTACCAGCGACAAGACCACACATTTTGGCTTTAAAGATGTGGCTGAAGATCAAAAGGCCGGAATGGTCCATGAGGTCTTTACCAATGTGGCGTCGAAATACGATGTGATGAACGATGTGATGTCTATGGGGATCCACCGTATCTGGAAAGATGCGATGATGGATTGGCTTGCCCCGCGCGCCCACCAACATCTGTTGGATGTGGCTGGTGGCACCGGCGATGTGTCGTTTCGCTTTCTAAAACGCGCACCGGGGGCGACCTCTGTTGTGCTCGACATGACGGAATCGATGCTGATCGAAGGCCGCAAACGCGCCGAAGCCGAACAGATGGCCGAAAACCTGTCTTGGGTCACCGGCGACGCGATGGCTTTGCCTTTTGAAGACAATCAGTTCGATGTCTACACGATTTCCTTTGGCATCCGAAATGTCACCCGCGTGAACGAAGCCCTGTCCGAGGCCTACCGTGTTCTTAAACCCGGGGGCCGTTTGATGGTGTTGGAGTTCTCGCAACTGCCAAACGCAGCGATGCAAAAGGCCTATGATCTGTATTCCTTCAACGTCATTCCAAAGATGGGAAAACTCATCGCCAATGACGCGGACAGCTATCAGTACCTTGTTGAAAGCATCCGACAGTTCCCCAACCAAGAGACGTTTTTGCAGATGATCCGCGATGCGGGCTTTGCCAACGCAAGTTACCGCAACCTCAGCCTTGGCATCGCAGCGCTTCACACAGGCTGGAAAATTTAATGCGCGGACCGCATAATATTTGGCGCCTCATTCGCACAGGCGCCACGCTGGAACGCACCGGCGCGCTGACCGCCTTGTTTGAGGCGACAAACGCGCCACGGCCAATGCGGATCGCGTTGCGCACACTTGTCTGGCCCTTTCAATGGCTGGGCATCAAAGGCGACACATCGCGCCCGCCGATCACCCGCGCCATCACTGCGCTGGGCCCTGCCTATATAAAATTCGGTCAAATTCTATCAACGCGCCCTGATGTGGTCGGCGAAGAATTGTCGCAACAGTTGCAGGTCTTGCAAGACAAGTTGCCGCCTTTTCCCCGAGATCAAGCCATCGCGATGATCGAGGCTGATCTGGGCTGCAAGCTCGACGATATCTTTTCGGAGTTTTCCGAACCTGTTGCCGCCGCCAGTATTGCCCAAGTTCACAAAGCCATCAAACGCGACACCGGCGAAGCTGTCGCCGTCAAAGTTTTGCGTCCTGACATCGCAGGTGCATTTCGCAAAGACGTCGACGCCTTTTATCTGGCGGCTTGGTTTGTCCAAAAGTTCCTGCCCTCATCACGACGCCTTAAGCCGCTCGAGGTCATCGCGCATTTCGACGGCGTTGTGCGCGGCGAATTAGACCTGCGGTTGGAAAGCTCTTCTGCCGCAGAATTTCACGCCAATACGATTGATGATGCGGGCTTTTATGTGCCCAAGGTCGATTGGACCCTGTCTTCGCGCAGCGTGATGACATTGGAATGGATCGAAGGCATCACGGCCTCTGATTTGGCCGCGATCATTGCTGCAGGCCATAACCGTGCCGAACTTGGTCGGATCGTGTTGCAAATGTTTCTCAGCCACGCTTTGCGCGATGGATTTTTCCATGCCGATATGCACCAAGGCAATCTGAAGATAATGCCCAACGGTGATGTGGCAGCGCTCGATTTTGGCATCATGGGCGTGCTAGATGCCTACACGCGCCGCGTTTATGCCGAGATCATTTTCGGCTTTATCCGTAAAGATTATCAACGCATTGCCGAAGTGCATTTCGAGGCGGGCTATGTACCTGCCGATCAAGATGTTGATGAATTTGCCCGTGCGCTGCGTGCTGTGGGTGAACCGATTTTTGGCATGGATGCCACGCAAATTTCAATGGGTCGCGTGATGGCCTACTTGCTGGAAGTGACCGAACGGTTTGGCATGGGCACTCGTACCGAATTGATTTTGCTGCAACGCACGATGGTTGTGGTCGAAGGCGTCGCGCGCTCGCTCGATCCAAAGATCAATATTTGGGAAGTGTCCCAGCCCGTTGTTGAAAGCTATATCAAAGAAAACATCGGCCCCAAAGCTTTGGCTCGCGATCTAGGTCGCACTGCAATCGTACTGTCGCGCTTTGGTCCCAAACTGCCCCAAATCGCCGAATCTATTCTTATGGCACAATCCAAACAGCACGACCCTGTGAAGCCTCAAAGCGCGTTGCGCCAAGCGGCATTGCTTATATTTGGAGGGGCTGTGGCTGCCGGAATTGGCGCTCTTGTTGCGGTACTGTTCAGCTAAACTCGGCCAGACCAGCAGCCGCAAAGGCAGCTTCACCGTTGCGTGCCTTCCACTGGCAATAACACGCCATGCGCCAATGATAGAGCGGTGCGAGCACGCGGTAGCGATCCGTCACTTCGGTATTCCCATAGGCTGCCAGCAGCGTATCTGTTTGCGCGTCACTCAACGGATCAGCGCCATCAACCACATGCATTGCCGGCGACAAGGCAATCGCCAGATCATGAATGGGATCGCCCAAAGCGGGGCATTGCCAATCCACAAAGCTAAGTCCCTGTGACGTGATGACAGAATTGGCAGGCGTGGGATCACCGTGCAAAAAACAAGACACAGCAGCGGGTACATTTGACACCTCGGGCACATTTGCGCGCAATAGGACTGCACGTGGTGACAGATCATGTTCTAAAAACGACATGCCTTGCGCCCGAATATCGCTTGGCGCGCTTGGGATATGTCGAAAAATTTGAGCGCCCCCATGAGAATGTAAGCGAGCCAGTGCTGTCATGGTTTGCGCCGAAGTTTGCAGTGGAACCGTTCCATCAACAAAATCATAGACAATACAGTCACCAAAATCGGTCTTTGTTAAGCCACGAAAAATAGGCGCCAGTCCGGTATCTGTCAGGGCCAATAGAGCGTTTTGTTCATCGCGCACTGTATTGGGAAACAAAGGATTGGACCTTGCGTCATCAAAGAACTTCAGCACCAGTTTGCCGTCAGGAAAGTCGCCCCAAAACAGATGATTGGAGCGCCCGCCATGCAAAGCGTGCCACTTTGGCGGCACACCCAGACCCAGAGCGGCGGCGGCGGCCTGTATTGGTCCGGTGAACTCTGTGTCTATACGCTGCACGCCCTGCTCCATGTGTCGGATATTGATTGGGCGAGTTTACAGATGTGGCGCGGCGCGATGCAACTGATTGTGGTCTAAGCAGGTTCGCGCAGCGCAGAAATATCTTCGGCGTCCACCTCTGCTCCGCTTTCCATCACAAGAACCGTGTTCGCGCCATCCGCTCGTGCCTCAGAAATATGCCCATAGGCTTCGACCGTCGTTGTCGATAAATACTCGTCATAGGCGAAATTCTCTAGCTCAAAGGAATAGTTGCCCGATGCGAATGGGTCGCCGTTGTCATCGACACCCGCCCATTCCACATAGTCTGATGTCGTGGGCACTTCGGTCGTTTGAACCACACCGCCCGATGCGTCACGCACAATCAAAAAGGCCTGATCCGCAGACCCGTCGGGTGACGGAGCCAAGGTAATCGGCGCGCCATCAAAATGAACAGGCGCGTCTGTTCGGGCCTCCATGCCAACCCATCCCGAGATCTGCGCCATACCCATGACGCCCATTTGACTGGCCAAGGATCTCAAAAGGTCATTGGTCTGAACCTGTTGCTCCACACCTGAAAACGTCGCGAGCTGAACAGCATAATCTGATGATTCGATTGGGTTCATCGGATCTTGGTTCTGCAACTGAACGGTGAGCATCGTTAAAAATGTTTCGAAATCTGAACTAATGACTGAATTTGCTTCTTCTTCAACAACGGTGGCTGTCGCTGCAGTCGAAGCTGTCGCTGTTGTTGCAATTTGAGTCGCGGTTGTGGCAGTGACCATGTCGCTTTTCCTTACAATCTTAGATCCATGCCCGAGGTCCCATCCAAATGGAGCCGCACGGGCGATGATCGGTTTGTGTCTGAATGAGACGCTTGAACACGGTCTGCGGACCCAAATGTCCCATTCGAATCTTTAGGCTCAGATTGATCCGACTGATCCCCTGACGCGCCCTGATCATCTTGTTGGAATTGAAAGCTGCTGCCTTCGTACCCAAGATCTGAGAACTCTGCCAACAAGCTGTCAACATTACGCCGCATAAGTTCAAGCGTTTCAGCGCGCTCAGCGGCCACCACAACGTTCATGGCGCCATTTTCAGACACCTGAAATGTGAGTTTCACTTTTCCAAGCTCTTCTGGTGAAAGACTAATTTCGATCGGACCATCTGGAAGCTGTCGCGCAACATCCGCAATTTGTGCCGCGAGTCGCGCTGGCAATTCAACCCGTGAGGTTTGGGTTAATGGGTCAGTCTGGGACAATTGATCCAACTGAGACAATACACCATCAGTGCCGCCATAGAACGACTTTATTTCAATATCTTGCAGCTGTGATCCTCCGTCAGCAACGGCTTGGATTGCAGCGTTCTCGGTCAGGCCCGAATAAAACGCGGCGTGGCGCTCAATCGCGAAGGATGCAGAAGGAGATTGAAAAGCCGTGCCAGTGGGGGATTCTGCAGCTGCGCCATCTGAGCTTGTCGTTTCAGCCTCACCATGTTCGACAATTGGAGCGTCCACCGCTCGCTGAGACGCGCCGAAGACTTCACTCTTTGAAGCAAAAGAAGTTGGCTGCGACGCTGCTGTCTGCGTAGACGTTAAAGGCGTAGGCGAAGCCGTCGCAATTTCATCTTGTTTTTTCACCCGAGCCGCAACAGAGTCGGCCTCAATCATCGCATCAGGTTCTTTCAGAAACGGCTCGTTAAAAGGTAGAACTGCCGCCGCTTCTGGAACTGGACTTTGAACTTGAGACTGCGGCACCTTGTGGTGACTCGACGTATTATCCGCCTCCGCCAAATGAACATCGCCCAGCATCACATCAAACACCGAAACGTCGCGATGCTCACTCGGCGCAGATAATGGACTGGAGCCGGTCAACTCAACCTGCACGAGACTTTTCTGCGACGGCAGCGTCGCAACACCATCTTGGTTTAAATTATCTGTCTGTGGAGAAGTTAAACTTTCGGATTTCTGCACTGTGAACACGTCAGGGGCGATCAACTTGCCGAGGCTTGTATCTATATCGGGGCGGTTCCTCGCAGGTGCTGCAGCCAAGAGATGCGTTTCATTTGGGCCACCTTTGACACTGAAATCAGCACCGCCATCTGTGAAAGCCTGTGACTCCGACGTTTGCATTGCTGTTTGCATTAAAATAGCTTCGGCACCTAGGCTCGCACTCAGCGCCACGCTTTTATCGACATGAGAAACACCCCGCAGAACAGAAGGCTCAAGCGTCAAAGGGCGCGCAGGTTCAGTCAAAAAAACATCAAATTTAGACGTATCGATGACAACAGTTACAGGCTTGGGTTCAGATATCACGTCAGGCAACTGGACGGTTTCGACATCTACTGCTGAAGCCTCTGCAAGCAAGCCCTCTTCGATAGATATGTTTGCATCAACTACATTGTCAGAAACCGATTTGATGGCCTCGCCACCGATCTGAAACTCCTGCGAGGATACTAAGACGCCGACTTGAGAAATAGATTCAACGGCTGCTGGCACGACGAAACTAAACACAGGGTGCCCAAGAACATGAAGGTCGGGAACTGCAATTTCAGTTTCAGTGCTAGCGTTGTCTCCTTCTTCCATAACGGCATGAAAGCCGGAAACTGTAGGCGCCGCGACAATCTCATCTGACTGAGCTGTCAAAACAGAGTCAGCTTGCGCGCCAGCGACAGCACTATTGAGTTGTAGTAGATTTGAAAACTGCATTTTAAACATCCGGAAATTCTTTCACCGATGCCCAATTATGTCCTGATAGAGTTACCGGTTCTTTACCAGTTCACGATTATTCTGAAAAAAATGAATTGGAGCGATTACATCATGCAGCTCACGACGAATGCAATAAATGCATCGACAGACTTGCCAAAGGCACCAACGCGTGACGACAAGCTGCGTGATGCGTCGGAAAAACTTGAGGCGTCTTTTCTAGCTGAAATGTTGAAATCTGCAGGTTTTGGTAGAACTCCAGAGTCGTTCGGTGGTGGTGAAGGCGAAGATCAATTCGCCTCATTTCTGATTCAGGCGCAGGCCGATAAAATGGTTGAGGCAGGCGGAATCGGATTGGCCGAACAATTGTTCGAAGCCCTAAAGGAGCGTGCTGATGGGTCTCTTTAGTACAATGAAGCCGGTACAGGCATTAACAGAACTTCTTGAAAAAGAACGTGTCGCCATTCTAAAGGCAGAGTTTGCCACTCTAGCCCAGATCAGCGCATCTAAGATGTCTTTGATGAAATCTGTTGCAAAATCTTCTGCGACAGCGAGCGAGCTTGAAGCTCTGAAATCGCTCACAGAAAGAAACCGAAAGCTATTGGCAGCCTCAGCTCAAGGTTTCAAATCTGCACGAAAGCGGCTGTCCATGTTGCGTGCGCCTAGAACTACATTTCAAACCTACGGACCATCTGGGTCAATGTCCGACATTGGACATAAGTCATTAACTATAAAAAGAAAAATATGATGCCTTGCCCGATTTTTGCCACAAATTCTTGACAGATTCGGCAAATGCCTTAGGAAACTTTCAATCATTAGGCTGCTATGTTCAGAGCGCATCCCGAGGGGGTGGCACGGCAAACCGGAAACGGTTCATCCGTATTTAGTCAGAATGACAAACCTGAAACCGTCCGTGGGGACGGATCACGTAAATCATGCGGCGTAAAATGCGCCACTAGACCAAAGGAACATATACTATGTCCAGTATTCTGACCAACAGCGGCGCAATGGTTGCGCTTCAAACTTTGAAATCTATCAACTCTAACCTCTCGGACACTCAAAACGTCATTTCCACAGGCAAAACTGTGTCATCTGCGAAAGACAACGCATCCGTATGGGCCATCTCAAAAGTGATGGAATCGGACGTGCAGGGTTTTAACAGTATTTCTGACAGCCTTTCACTTGGCGAATCAACACTCGCAGTTGCTGCCAGCGCCTCTGAGACAATTACGGATCTGCTCACTGATATTAAGGGCAAAATCGTTGCTGCTCAGGAAGAAAATGTTGATCGCACCAAAATTCAAACTGATATTACGGCGTTAACAGATCAAATCGCATCTGTTGTAGGCGCTGCACAATTCAATGGTCTCAACCTAATTGACGGGTCATCAACCGATGATATGAATGTCTTATCATCACTTGACCGCTCTGCAGATGGAACTGTTAGCGCGTCTCATATTTCCGTGGAACGCCAAAGTTTATCTGTTTCAACCTCTGCTGACGCAGCAGTCTTTGGTACAACAGATGCTGCAAGTACGGCCGCGGCGCAAGTTTATCTTTCTGGTACGGGGCCAACTGTAGAAGACGATGCAGACTATGTGGCGGCTGATTTGACGGCTGTTGCAGACGCAGCTTCAGAAACTATTACCGTTGGCCAGGTGACCGCAGGCGTTAGCTATGAAATTGAGCTTCAAGACATCGGGATCAATGTCGTTGGGGGCGGGTCAGCAATCGGTGATCGCACCTTCCAATACGTTGCAGGTGCAGATGACAGTATTCAAGATGTTGCTCAAAACCTAAATGATCAGATCAGCAGCTTTTTTGAGGCCGCAACTGACACAGGTGACTACACTGTAGCCCTGGGTGGAACGGACGGTAACGAAATCACGATTACCAACAACTCTGGTGCGGCGATCAATATTGGTCAACGCATTCAGACGGACGGCACCCCTGGTACCTCAGCCGCAACTGGTGGTCTTGGCGCATTACAAACGATTGATGTGACAAGTGATGCAGGCGCGACAGGCGCACTCGCGGCAATCGACGAATTGATAACTCAATCCATCGACGCAGCGGCGGCATTTGGTTCAGCACAGGGTCGAATTGAAACACAGTCAACGTTTATTAGCAATCTGACCGACTCCCTTACAGATGGCATCGGTTCAATGGTCGACGCCGACATGGAAGAAACATCAGCCCGCCTACAAGCTCTTCAGGTTCAGCAGCAGCTTGGTGTGCAGTCCTTGTCGATCGCCAATGAAGCTCCACAAACCATCTTATCGCTCTTCCGTTAAGGGCATCTTTCTGGGCGTTTGAAAACCGCCCAGAGACCTCCGCGGTAAAAACCGCGTCATAGATTTCATTGTCACCGGAAGGATCCGACGTGAACGCTTTCGATATGGCCCGAACGGCCTACACCTCTCCTGCTGCGCCAATCCGCACAGCTCGAAGCACAGAGTACACCGCCTTCGCAAAAATCACGCATCAATTGCGTGCGGCAGCTGTAAAAAAGAAAACCTCATTTCCTGAATTTGTGAAAGCACTCGACGACAATCGCAAGCTTTGGAACATACTTGCAGGAGACGTTGCATCAGCAAACAATCAGTTGCCAAAAGAACTTCGCGCTCAAATTTTCTATCTCGCCGAGTTTACGCGAAAGCACACTTCAGACATCTTACAAGGTAAGGCCGACGAAGCTTCGCTCATCGAAATAAATACATCCATAATGCGTGGCCTTCGCCACGAAGGAGGACAGGAATGAGCGGACTTGTTTTAAAACTTGGGCCAAAAGAGAGAGTCTTGATCAATGGTGCCGTCATCGAAAACGGTGACCGGCGTTCGCGGTTGTCTGTGGTTACGCCAAACGCTAATATCTTGCGCCTTAGAGACGCAATTCACCCCGAAGATGTCAACACACCTGTACGCCGCGTATGCTACATTGCTCAACTGGTTTTGTCTGGTGACGCAGAGCCTGATGACGCGCGCCTACAACTGATGCGCGGCATTGAGCAACTCAGCCAAGTCTTAACGGACGATGATAGCCGAGCTCTTTTAAATGATGCAACCGAAGCCGTACAAGACAATCAGTTTTATCAATCACTCAAAGCTTTAAGAAGTTTATTGCCGCGTGAAGATCGATTGCTCGCAGCTTCGAGAGCCCAATGACCTATCAACCCATCATTCCGCTGTCTGGTTTCTCTGGCTGGGCGTTTCTCAACAGAACGATGGAGTCTCAGAAAAGCGCATTCAACGAATCGGCCTCGATCCAACGCGATACTGATTACTTCAGAGAAAACATTGGATCGGTGACCTCCGCCGAAGACCTCATGTCCGATCACCGCCTCTTAACTGTGGCTCTTGGGGCATTTGGCTTGGACGAGGATATCGGCAACAAATACTTTATCCAAAAAGTATTGACCGACGGAACAATCGACGATGATGCGCTCGCCAACAAACTATCAGACACGGCCTATTTAGAGCTCTCCAAAGCCTTTGGCTTTGGAGATTTCGATACACCTAACACAGCTTTAAGTTTTTTTCCCGACGAAATAATTTCGAAATATCAAGACACTCAGTTTGAAGTCGCAGTCGGCGAACAAGATAATGATATGCGAATGGCCCTTAATGTCGACCGCGAACTATCGGAGATCGTCGATTCAGACACCACTGACAATGGCGCATGGTATGCTGTGCTGGGAGATGAAGCCGTGCGAACTGTTTTTGAGACAGCACTCGGGTTGCCGAGCTCCATCGGCACCCTCGATCTTGATCTGCAACTGAAAAGCTTTCGTGAAAAAACTGACCAGTATTTTGGAGAAACCGAAATAGCCCAATTTTCGGATCCAGAAAAACGTGATGAGTTGGTTCGGTTGTTCATGGTGCGCAGCGAAATAGCTGCGGGAGGCGCTGGCACGTCTTCTGCTCAAAACGCGTTAACATTGCTTTCCAGTTAAACCTTTGACAGGGCATCTCACTCAACACATTTTTGCAGGCGCTCAAAGCTAGCATCAATTGATTTCAACTCTGGTTCTGCCAAGAACGCATCAAGTTTTGGCCAGCATGCTATTGCCTCGTCAATATTGGCATCAGAACCATGCGCGTAGAGGCCCGCTTGAATCATCATTTCAGAACGATCAAACGTTCCCATGAGCTTTCGCGCCTTCGCGAGCACGGCATTTTCCGCTTCACTCGCCGCACCCGGCAAAGCGCGCGAAACAGATCGCAGTAGATCAATTGAAGGAAATCGTCCACGCTCAGCGATTTTTCGATCCAGAACGACGTGTCCATCCAAAACACCGCGCAGGATGTCTGCAATGGGCTCTTCCATATCTGAACCAGCGACAAGCACCGAAAAAACGGCCGTGATGTCACCTACATCAGCAGAGCCAGGGCCAGCTCGCTCGCATAGGGACGTGATCAGATGAGCCGTAGACGGAGGGTAACCGCGCAAGCTGCCCGTTTCTCCCATCGCCAAAGCGACCTCTCGATGAGCTTCGGCAAATCTAGTGATGGAGTCCGCTAGGAAAAGCACTTGGCGGCCATTGTCGCGAAAATGTTCCGCGACTGCCATAGCGGTCCAAGCACATCTGCGGCGCACCAACGGCGATTGATCTGAAGTGGCGGCAACGATGACTGCGCGTTTCATGCCTTCGGGCCCAAGCACGCGTTCAACAAATTCGCGCACCTCTCGTCCGCGCTCACCAATCATCGCGATGACAACGATATCGGCACGAAGCCCTGTGGCCAGTTTGGCTAAAAGTGTGGACTTTCCAACACCGGAGCCAGCAAACAGACCAACCCTTTGTCCGCGCACAATCGGCAAAAGCGTGTTGAAAACTGCCAAACCCGTCTCAAGACGTGGACCTAAAGAGCGGCGTTCCGTTGGGCTTACCGGAGACCCTCGCAATGGCCGAGCCGTTTGACCACGAAAAATAGGCTGTTTGTCGAGTGCGTTGCCAAACGGATCAATGACACGTCCGACCCAAGTGTCATGTGGCGCTATTTCATTGTTACCAATATGTGCGACGGGATCACCAATCGAGAAACCATCGGAACCGCCGTCCGGAAGCACCGTGATTCTTTGCTTATCTAGCTGAAGCACTTCCCCAATCTGAGAGTTGACGCCTTGCCCGATTTCCACGAGATCGCCTGATGCGGCCACATTGCTGAGTCCACTTACCACAAGAACACCGCGCGCCACTTCGACGACACGCCCCAACCGCTGAACGGGTTTCACCGCCGAAATTTCGGTTTTCAGTACGTCAAAGCCAATGCCAGCCATATCTCTCTCCACGTTCGACAACCCTTTCTAAAGGAATCAGGGTTAAGCCTTAGTTGACATAGATCGAGGGAGAAGCCCCGATGTTCCAGAAATTGGACATTTTCCAAATGGCGAGTGGCTTGGCAAAACATGCCAGCACCCGTCAAGAAACCATCGCGAAGAATATCGCGAACGCGGATACACCCGAGTATCGCGCTAAAGACATTGCGTCTTTCGAAGAGACCTACAGCGACGAAGCCACAGGCACGTCGATGAAAAGCTCACGCGCAGGCCATCTTCATGGCAACGATGCACAAAATACACCAATCAAATTCGTGGATGCGCCGGGGCCCAGTTCGCCCAATGGCAATTCGGTGACTTTAGAAGCTGAAATGATGAAAGCAACCGAGGTGCGTCACCAGCACGATCTTGCGATGTCAGTTTACAAAAGTTCCATGAACATCCTCAGAACCTCAATTGGCAGATAGGAGATAGCGCATGAGTGACCTTTTCAACATCCTTTCCCTTTCGTCCTCAGCAATGGCAGCGCAAGCAGATCGTTTGCGTCACGTTTCTGAAAATATAGCCAATGCCGATACGCCTGGATATCAACGCAAAACAGCGCCTTTTGAACAGGTTGTAGAACAGGGACAAAAGACAGGGGCTGTACAGTCCGGTCCCGTGGAGTTGGACCAGACGCCTGTGAGGAAAGTGTTTGATCCAGGTCATCCAATGGCAGGCGAAGACGGATATTACGACAGTTCAAATGTCGACATCATGGTCGAATTGGCTGACGCGCGCGAAGCGCAGCGCAGCTACGAGGCCAATCTTAAAATGTTTGATCAGGCGCGGCAAATGTCGACGTCATTGCTCGAACTTCTACGCAGATAATAGGAGACCAGAATGGACATCCGATCAGCAAATGCAGCTATAGGTTACGCATCGACGCGGCCCGCAACAGCCCCCAAACCTGAGGTCAGCGGACAAAGCGCAGGTGGCAAAGTCGCGCAAGCGTTCGGCAGTTTTGCTCAAGAGTTGCAACAAAGCGAATCTGTCGCCCAAGCAGGGATGACTGGGGGCGCAGACAGTCAGTCGTTGGTTCAAGCCTTGGCGCAAACTGAACTAGCCGTCGAAGCCGCTGTGACTGTGCGCGACAAAGTTGTCGAGGCCTATCAAGAAATTCTACGGATGCCGGTGTAGTGATGGACGATCTCATTTTCTACGACACTTTGCGTCAAGCCCTTTGGATTTCGGTGATCATTTCCACACCAATTCTTATCGTTGCTCTCTTAGCGGGGGTCACCATTGGCTTGGTGCAAGCACTCACAAGTATCCAAGAAATGACCCTCACTTTCGTGCCCAAACTTGGCGCCATCCTTATCGTCTTCTGGATGACTATGGGCTTTATGACCGAAACGCTCAGCGCGTTTTTTGTTGACCGGATCATCCCCTTGATTGGAGGTCTATGATGGACAGCACAGGCTATACCGCAATAACCCGAATGTCTGGGCTTAAACGCGAGATGACGGCAATTGCGAACAACATCGCCAATGCCTCTACCACGGGTTTTCGCAAAGAGGGTTTGATTTTTTCTGAACACATTGCGCGCCTTGGGCAGGATGAAGAATCTCTCTCTATGGCCGAAGGCAATGTGCGCCACACGAACACAAGCCAAGGTCCGCTGACGCCAACTGGTGGCACATTTGATTTCGCCATCGAGGGCGATGGATTTTTCCTCATTGAGACGGCGGAGGGCGAAGCGCTCACTCGCAACGGCGCATTCACCCCCAACGAAGCGGGCGAACTGACGACCCATGATGGCTACCGTTTGCTCGACAATGGTGGCGCACCGATTTTCGTACCCCCAGATGCAAAAAATGTGTCTGCCGCATCCGACGGGACTTTGTCAGCCGATGGTCAACCCATTGCGCAGATCGGCCTGTTTACGCCAACCGACCCCACCAGCTTAGGTCGCTCGAACGGTGTACGGTTCAGTACCGATGCAGGCATCGAACCCATTGAAGGGGCGGTGATTTTGCAAGGCTATGTCGAAAACTCGAACGTCAACGCGGTCACCGAAATCACCCGAATGATTGAGGTGCAACACGCCTATGAGATGAGCCAAAGTTTCATCGAAAAAGAGGATGAGCGCATTCGCTCTGTCCTCTCAACCCTTGGTCGATAAGGAGCAAACACTATGCGTGCCCTAAAAATTGCAGCGACCGGTATGAGCGCCCAGCAAATGCGTGTGGAAACAATTTCGCAAAACCTAGCGAACATGAACACCACGGGCTACAACGCGCGCCGCGCCGAATTTGCCGATCTGCACTACCAACAAATGACCCGACCAGGGACCATCAACTCATCTGACGGCACAGTACTTCCGACAGGCGTGCAGCTTGGCCTTGGGGTGCGGCCCTCATCTGTTACCATTCAGCTTGCTCAAGGCTCATTGTCCGCAACTGGCGGCGATCTTGATCTCGCGATTGAAGGTAACGGTTATCTGGAACTGACGCTCCCTTCGGGACAGTCCGCATTTACACGTGATGGGGCTCTGAAGCGATCTGCAGACGGTCTCATTGTCACTTCAGATGGATATGGTGTTGTGCCAGATATCACTATCCCAGACGATGCGCGTTCGATTTCCATCAACGCGTCAGGCGAAGTTTATGCGTACTTCAATGATCAGGTCGAAGCGCAGCTTCTCGGGCAATTCACTTTAGCAAACTTTACCAACGCCAAAGGTTTAGAAGCCGTCGGATCAAACCTGTTCTTAGAAACAGAGGCATCCGGTCCAGCAACGGTCGGTGAGCCAGGCGTCGATGGGGCCGGAACGCTGCGACAAGGCTATCTTGAAGACAGTTCAGTCGACGCCGTGCGCGAGGTTACAGAATTGATTGAGGCGCAGCGCGGGTACGAATTGAACGCGAAAGTCATTACCGCCGCCGACCAAATGATGTCGGCAACGACGCAAATACGATGAAGACTTTAGCCCTCATATCCGCAATTTTAACGCTCGTTTCACAGACCGCTTTGGCGGAGACAATCGTTGCAGCTCGCACCATTCGCGCTCAAACACTTTTGGCACCAAGCGATTTGAATGTTGTACAGGGCGACGTACCTGGCGCGCTGATTTCACTAAGCGAAGCTGTCGGTTTGGAAGCCCGTGTTGTGCTTTACTCAGGACGACCGATCATGGCCGGCGACGTCGGTCCAGCCGCGATTATAGAACGAAATCAAATTGTTAAACTGTTTTATACGGTTGGAACCCTGTCCATTTCAGCTGATGCGCGCGCTTTGGCCCGTGCAGGCCCCGGTGACATGCTGCGCGTCATGAACCTCACATCAAAATCCACAGTGTCTGGCATCGTCGCCCCCGATGGGTCTGTCTATGTCAGCGGACTGCCAAGATCATAATTAGGAACAGTAATATGCGATTAATCCATTTTTTGCCGCTAGCAGTTTTAGTAACTGGTTGCAGCAGTCTAGAAGAAGTCGGCCGTTTGCCAGACTTCACGCCAGTACAAATCTCAGCAGAAACTTCTGCGATGTTGAACCCTTCACTACCTCAGCGCATTGAGAGACAAAGTCCAGTGGACGGTGCGTCGTTGTGGACGGCCTCTCGTCAATCTCTTCTGGGCGACCGACGTGCTATTGAGCGCGGCGACATCATGACTGTCGTCATCGAAATTGATGACAGTGCTGAGTTTTCTAACACATCGTCACGTGGCAGAACCGGCACTGAAACGGCAGGCATTCCGTCTTTGCTCGGAATTCCCCAGCGGATTAACGAAAGTCTACCCGAGGGTGCGTCCATGGACGAATTGATTAGCACATCGGGAACATCGTCCTCTTCGGGGAATGGCTCGATCAGTCGCAATGAAAAGCTGGAACTTATGGTTGCAGCCACCATCGTAGATGTGCTTCCAAACGGGGTTCTACACATCCAGGGTTCTCAAGAAGTACGGGTGAACTTTGAAATCCGTGAACTGTTGGTCGAAGGCTATGTGCGCCCAGAAGACATCTCGCGTCAAAATGAAATCACCTACGATAAAATCGCAAGTGCGCGCATTTCATATGGTGGACGCGGTCAGATCATGCAGATGCAGCAACCTCGATATGGTCAACAAATCGCCGATATCGTTCTTCCATTTTAGCAGAGGTCAAAATGATCAAAAAATTACTCCCCATTGTGCTTGCCTTGGTTGGGCTCGGCGTCGGTGTTGGTGGTGGTATGGCACTTCGACCCGATCCAGAAATTGTGTCCATCGATCCATGCGGCGACATGGAAACCGGTGACACGCATGCGAAAGGAAATCCTGCCGACGAGGAAGATGAAGAAACTGATTCAGCCTATGAGTACGTCAAACTCAATAATCAGTTTGTCGTCCCTGACTTAGACGACGGGCGCGTGACAGCAATGGTTGTTCTATCCCTAAGCTTGGAAGCCAAAACAGGAGCGCGCGAAGCAATTTATGCACGCGAACCAAAGCTTAGAGACGCCTTTTTGCAAGTCCTTTTTGATCACGCAAATACCGGTGGGTTCAAAGGCGCATTTACGGACAGTGGCACCATGACCAACTTGCGAAATGCGCTAACTGAAATCGCACAGAAAACGATTGGCAAAGAAATCAATGACGTACTGGTCATCGATATTGTGCGCCAAGACGTGCAATAGATTTATCGAAGTCAGTGACCCAATAAACACCCAAAACTGGTGTGGATAGGGTTACTTTTTCTGAGCTTCTTTGGCCTTTTTCACGATAGCTTTCAAAGCTTCGGTACGGCCGAAGGCTTGATTGGTGACAAGCAACTGATCTTCTCGCTTTTTGGCGATGCGCGCGAGTTCTAGCATCGCAGCAAGCGTTTTTCGCTCGGCCCAGACCCGCCATTTGCCATCCATCCCAGCCCGTGTTGATTGTGCAACCTCTGCCCCAAACATGTTTCCATAATGTTGTTTTTCTTGTAAAATTTCCTGAAGAACCGCATTTGGTCCATCTTCTTCGCGGGCAATACCTTTGAGGCGTGCACGTTCCGTGTTGAGTTTCAACTCGGCCAAAGATTGAAGTTGCTGAATCTTAATCAGGTTATCGCTCATCGTCTTTTACCAAATCTGCTTTTCATTTTGGCGCGCATGGTCTCTGCAAACCGGATCGAAGCGGCAACAGCTTTATAGTGCTCTGGCCAGATTTCTGAACCGATCTCAATAGCCGCATAAAGCGCGCGCGCGGTTGGCGGGTCGCGGTGAATAGGGATTGAATTTTCGTTGGCTATCTCGCGCATTTTGGCAGCGACATCGTCAACGCCTTTTGCCACACAAATGGGTGCACCGCCCCGCAACTTGTCCCATTTTAGGGCAACCGCATAATGCGTCGGGTTAACAACAATGACGTCAGCTTTAGGAACATCGCCCAACATTTGATTGAGCGCAATTTCTTGTCCGCGTTGCCGTCTTTTTTGCTTTGCGTGCGGGTCGCCTTCTTGGTCTTTTGATTCATCCGTCATTTCCTTGCGCGACATGCGGTGTTTGCGTGTGTGCTCGGCCGATTGAAATAGGTAATCGACCCCTCCAATCGTCATCGAAATAACAAGCACGATCAGCATAAATCCCAAACACAACTCCAATAGCATCACAGTCACCATGCCTGGGCTAAGTGACATAGTCGCCAAAATCACCGGTACTTTTTTGACCAAGTAAACGCCGAGTACGATTGAGTAGACCGTGAGTTTGAAAAAGCTTTTGGCAAACTCAAACAATCCCTTTCGTCCGTACTTATTTTTAGTGTTTGAAATAATCGAAATTTTACTCAGCTTCGGTTCAATTTTGCTTGGAGCAAACACCAAAGACCGAGTTGCAATTATAACGGTCATTGCCGCCAACGCAGGCACCACAAACCAAGGTAAAAGCGAACTAGCGACAAAAAGCAGTACTTCGCCACCAAGAACAGTTCCAGAGCCGGAGAACCATTCCGTAGACAGGCTATCCGACTTTTCCAATAACTCTTGCAAAACCGTGCCAAGATTGGTGAGCGAGCTGCCACCAAAGATTACTCCGACGCCAATAAACCCCATATAAGCTGCAGAGGTAACAAGGTCGGCAGATTGAGGAATCTCACCTTTTTTGCGTGCGTCATCGAGTTTCTTTTGTGTTGGTTCGTATTGCTTGTCGTCGTCATCTTCACCCTCTGCCATCAGAACACACCAAAGGGGTTCATCAAGAGCAAATCAAAACCACGCCGCCAAATTTGAAGCAACAACGGCAGGGTAATCAACATCAGAACCATACCGCCTAGTGTGATGGCAGGTGCGCCAACCATGGCGACCATAAGCTGTGGCATCGCTCGATTAATGACCCCAAGTGCAACATTGTACACCAATGAGGCAATAACAAAGGGCGCGGACAGGGAAAACGCCATCGAGAACCCTGTACGAATGTGCTGCAAACCCCACTCAGACAAATCACCGGCACCAATGAATGTCCCCGCGGGCACATAGTCATAAGACATAATGAGAATCTCAACAACGCGCACATGTAAATCAAGCTTCGCGGCGAGCGCTAGCCCTCCGACCAAAAGCATGTGACCAACCACAGGCTGAGCATCGACTGCGCCGCCACCGAACATTTGCGACAATGAGGTCGACTGCGCAATCATCGCGCCCGCCATTTCAAGGATCATAACGAAAATGCGTAAAACAATTCCAACCGCTAACCCCGCCAAAACTTCAGTCGCCAAGCCGCGCCCAATGATGCCTTGTTCAGATGCAAGTGGAATAAGATCTGCGCTAACAACAGGCGCAACAATAATAGTAAAGCATAAGGTTAAAGCCAAACGAATGTTCTGAGGGATGCTGCGCTCCCCAAAGGCCGGCAACACGGCCATCATGGCTCCCACGCGCAAAAAAACCAAAAACGCGATCGTCAATGCATCTTGGGATACCCCGAACGTGGAAGGAATGAACTCCATCATGCGGGAACAAGCCCAACCAATGAAGGGCGCGCCTCTGTCCCGATTTCTTCAAAAGAGAATACAGGATTCTGAATCCCTTGCGCCGACAGGACTGTTTTCAAGAAACGACGGCGGCGTGTTGATGTGACGATTGCAGGGTAGATACCTGTTTCGCCAGCCTTGGCAATCTTATCGGCCATGGATTTCGCGAGCCTATTGAACTCACTCGGAGGTAAGGCAACGTCAGATTGCCCCCGTTCACCTTCGATTTGGTAGGTCGCAAACTTTTCCTCCCATTCAGGCGCCAGTTGCAACAAAGGCAAAGTTCCGTCAGCACGTTTGATTTCAGAAATCAATTGGAACCCAAGACGGTGCCGCACATGTTCGCAAATGGATTCAGGGGTCGCATGTGCGCCCCGTGCTTCAGAAATGGCTTCCAAAATCAGCGTTAAGTTGCGAATGGAAACGCGCTCTTCGAGCAAAAGACGTAAAATCGATAGCAGCAAATCCATGGGCACTTTTTCAGGCACGAGATCGTCCAGTAAACGTTGGTTAGACTCTGATCGAGACTGATCAGATAAATTCGTCATTTCATCAAGAAGACGTCGCAAGGTTCGCATGGTTAGCAGGCGTTGGAAGTTTCGTTTGATGACTTCGAGTAAATGGGTGGCCAAAACTTCCGTAGGCGACACAACAGTGCACCCCAACAAAGACATTTCTTCTTTTTGATCGTCGGTAACCCATCGCGCTGGCGCGCCATACACGGGTTCCTTCACGTCTTCGCCAAGAGGGAAGCCCGTGGTATCACCCGACAGAAGGGCCAAAGCCAAATCTGGCCGCAACTGATCCCGTGCTTGCTCGACGCCCTGAATGCGAACAACATAACTTCCTGCCGGAAGAGTGGGATCATCGGTCAATCTTATTTCCGGTAAAATCAGTCCAAACACGGTGGCTACGTGATTGCGCATATTTGTAATCCGCGCATCCAGCCCTGTTTGCGGATCGAGTACCATCGCAACCAAATCGGGCGCGAACTCAACATGGATGTCATCCAAATCCAAGATATCGCCAAGGGATTCTTTCACTTCCTCGGGAATAACAGCGGGGGGATTTGCAGCAGTGTGTGCTAAATCTCGATCTTTTTTTGCAACAAACCAACCTGCAGCACATAACCCGCCAGCCCCAGCCATAAACGGGAAAAATGGCAAGCCTGGAACGAGGGCGAAAAGCCCCATTAAAATCCCAACAGTTATAAGCGCTGGTGGATAGCGACCGAGTTGCTTGAAAAGCGCGAGATCAACCGATCCGCTTGCGCCGCCTTTCGCCAAAAGAAGGGCTGCGGCAATGGAAATGATGACGGATGGAATTTGACTTACAAGCCCATCACCGACGGTCAAAATCGCATATGTTTCAAATGCTTGTCCCGCCGGCATTCCATGAACTACGATACCAATAACAAGCCCCATGACAATGTTCATCAAGGTTATCAAAAGTCCCGCGACAGCATCGCCTTTGACAAACTTTGATGCCCCGTCCAATGACCCGAAAAATGTTGTTTCCGCAAGCTCTCGCTCGCGTCGCTCTTTGGCTTCTTCATGAGAAATGGCACCAGCCGACATGTCGGCATCAATCGCAAGCTGCTTGCCAGGCATACCATCAAGTGCGAAACGCGCGCCCACTTCGGCCATGCGCCCAGCGCCTTTGGTGATCACCATAAAGTTCACAATCAACAAGACGATAAAGACAACCAAGCCCAAGAGTACCGAGCCCCCCATCACGAAACTCGCAAAGCCTTCGATGACATTGCCAGCCGCACTTGTTCCGGTGTGCCCCTGACCGATTATGAGCTTGGTCGAAGATACATTCAAAGACAGACGCAGCATCAAACTGGCGAGTAGGACTGTGGGAAAGACCGAAAAATCCAACGGTCTTTCGATGAACAGGACTACTGTAAAAATTAAAATTGCAAGCGCGAAACTTGCCGCAAGACCAACATCGAGAACCCATGCAGGCACAGGTAAAATCATCATTACGATGACGGCCATCAAAGCGAGTGCAAGTAAAATTGTTGGCCGGAATATGGAGCTAAGTGTAAGTTTCATCGCAACGCCCTCAGCGCGACATTGCGTTCCATGTAAGGCTGCGGCGCACCGATCTGCACCCATTCAAACAAAGTATGTTCCCGCATAAAATTGCTCGTATTTAACGTCATTTTGCCCACCGCATTTCTTGCTGACTAGGCTCTCAGAATATGTGAGTTATAGTTTACAATAGGTAACCAATTGATCGAAAAGTTTCGATATATCTTAGGCTTATACTTTATTCACTAAGATAAGTTCTTCGCTAGAAATAGCTGCGCACCAAAGCACTTGAGACAAGAGCCCAGCCATCGGAAACAACAAAAAACGCCAATTTGAACGGCATGGATACAACAGCAGGTGGCACCATCATCATCCCCATGGACATCAAGATAGCAGCGACCACGAGATCAATTACAAGGAACGGAAGATAAATCAAAAAACCAATTTGAAAGGCTCTCTCAATCTCAGATAATAAAAACGACGGGACAAGCAGAGACAACGGAGCATCCTCTGTAACTGTCTCAACACTTGCAAAATCTGGACGTAGTTCCGCCAGGTGACCAAAAGTTGTTGGGTCTATTCGATTGGTCATGAACCCGCGAAATGGATCCATAACCAACGGAAAGGCCGTTTCCACATCAATGTCACCATCGAGCATCGGCTGAATGCCCGTTGCCCAGCTTTGGTCAAACACCGGTTCCATAACAAAGTATGTTAGAAACAGTGCCAAACTGATGATAAGCATGTTCGGTGGCGCCTGTTGCAGCCCTAAGGCTTGGCGTAGAATAGACAGCACGGTTACAATAAACGGAAAACAAGTCACCATGACGGCCAAACCCGGTACAAGGCTAAGCACCGTGATCAGCAGCATTAACTGAATCGAGCGGTTTGCGAGGGACGCGTCATCGCCGAATGAGATCGACACGTCCTGCGCAGTGGAAGGTTCAACCAAAATCATGGTTAACGCGGCAAACACAAAAATAGATGTCGATGAACGCAAAACCTTAAAGCCCATTTTTGAGGTCAGCGACCTCGGTCAAACGGACAGCCAACTGCCCAGTGTTCTCGCCATCCATCTCTTGCAATTCACCACGCGCAATAAGCTTGTCACCAATATAAAGTTCAACGGGATCCTCAATTCTACGATCCAAAGGCAAGACACTATCGCATTGCAAGTTTAGCAAATCCTTTATCAAAGGACGCGCTCGGCCAACCGAAATCGTAATTTCTATCGGGACCTGTGTGAACGGACTCTGCTGGCCTTGTTCCAGACCTTGTGACTCATCCATGTTTCATTGCCTCTTCGTTAAGTGCATAAGCTGATTTGATTGCGTTGCCGATGCGTTCAATTGCGCCGTCCATATCAATTTTCTTTTCCAATTCGCCCATACGCAGATAGACTTGACCATCTGCGAGGGAAGGCTCTTCTATGATTTCCAATGGAATGGTTAAGGAAGTGTCAATCAAGGCATCAACAGCGGCCCGTCCAGAAGGCGCAACCACGATTTGAACTGGCGCATCAGACATTTCTTCGGCAAACGGAATCAGCTCTTCCAAAATTGTTTGGCCAAGCGTTTCTGACATAAGTTGGGGCAAAACTTTTGATACGATTTCGGTCAAAAGTGGCTCAAGTGCCTTCATCACATGTGACTTTGCCTCATGAAATGTGAAACCAAGATCCTGTAAATTGCGTGCAAAATCAGCTCCAATACGACTGTGATCGTCTGATTGAGTTTGTGCCGCATCATCCCAACCAGCTTTGTATCCTTGCTCATATGCGGCCATTCTATTGGCCTCAATCTCTGCGGGATCAGGGCCCTTTTGAACCACAGGCTCCACAGAAATGTGTGCGCGCTGACGACTTAGCTTCTCAGAAACTCCGAAATCCTCAAGTGGAAATAAATGTTTCATCAAGCATCCTCCTCAGTGCCTTCCATCCAGCCACGCAGGATCTCAACCGTTTCTTCTTGGCGATCTTCGATGAGTTTTTTCAGTCTTTTCACTGGATCGGCGGAGATACCAAAGTCGTCGTCTCCAAAATCAAAGTCCGAAACCACTCCCAATGTCGGAAGTTCGAATTCTCCATTGGAAACCTCTCCGGTAAGAGCCATCCCAGCGGCACCCATATTCGGCATCTCTGCCACAGGGATGGTTTGTTGTACCGAAGGGGCCTGAATCTCCGTTGGTGCAGGTAGGCCGGCAGCCTGTTTTGGCGCCGGAAGCTCTGCACTTTGCGTCGCAAATATCGGTCGCACAACAAACATGCCCAAAATAATTGTCACAAGTGCAAGAAACGCGAGTTGAATAATTGTCATGATATTGAGATCAGACATTGAGAATAGCGAACTTTGTACAATCGTTCCCTCAACGACAACGGGTTGAAATTCCATAGTTTTAATCGTAATTATATCACCGCGCGCCTCATCAAATCCTACGGTTGACGCAACGAGTTCACGCAGCGCCTCGAGTTCAGCGTCGCTGCGAGGCTCCCATGCAACGTCTTGGGTCTCTTCAATTTGACTGCGAATGCCATCAACGAGAACAGCAACGGTCAGGCGCTTTATCGCCCCTGGCCCACGCTGAAATTCGCGACGTGTTTCCGAAACTTCGTAATTGATGCGCTCACGCACCTCACTGTTGTTAGAATTTGACTCGCCAGTGCCAGCCCCATCCCCGCCGGGCAGATTCGAAGCCACGGTTACAGAATTGCCGCGACTATCGGTTGATGAATTGCTGTTTTCTTCTGTCTCAGAACTGATCGCCACGCGACCCTCCGGATCAAACTTGGTTTCAACGATTGTTTCGTGATCTGTTTCATGTTCGACAGACACTTCGACCACAGCTCGACCGACACCAACACGCGCTTCAAGAAGGCGTTCAATATTTTGTCTAAGTTCTTTTTCGCGATCAGTCCCTTGGGGCGACCCTGATTCGTGGTCGTCCCCTGAAATAACAACGCCGCTACGACCATCAATCACAGACACATCTTCGGCAGACAAACCTGCGACGGCCGATGCCACAAGATACCGCAGCGCTTTAGCGCGATCAGAAGAAACACTACCCGAGTTTGCTGTAACTGTTACAGAAGCCGTCGCCGCAATTTGACGTTTAAAGGGTTGAGCAGAAGGATTTGCAATATGGACCCGCGCTGTTGAAATTTGTGCAGATGACACAATGGTACGAGCAAGTTCGCCTTCTTTCGCTCGCCAGTATGCGGCATCGAACATCTGTGATGTCGTGCCGAAACCTGTAAGAGAATCAAGTAGTTCGTATCCACTAGATGAATTTTCAGGCAAGCCATCTGACGCGAGCGTCATGCGCAGCTCATCCCTTTGGGTATTGGCAACAAAAATGGATCCGCCCCGAATTTCATAGGCAACACCCCGTGTTTCTAGTGCCTGAACGACCTCACCTGCGGCACTAGAATCAAGCCCCGAATACAGCAATGTCATACTTGGCGCGGTCGCGAGCCGAGACAAGCCTATGATCGCCGCGAACATAAACAGGGTGGCACCGATAACAATAACTCGGCGTTTTGGCTCCAAATTGAACCAAACAGAAATAATCTGCTGCAAGACGTCACTCCTTAGATGTGTGGGCTTCTGCCCTCGTCGTTGTCCAAGGATTGATCGAACAGCCTTAATAATCGGTTAGCTACATTCAGGTTAAAACGGAATCGTCAAAGAAATTGGTGGACGAAACCTATGGCTGATGAAGAACAGCTCGAAGAAGAACCAAAGAAGAAATCGAAACTGCCTCTTATTGTTGGCATCCTATTGATGCTGGCTCTTGGAGGCGGAGGATTTTTTGCTGTGTATTCAGGATTACTGTTTGCACCCGCACAAAAACCTACAGAAGACGAACTGTCTGCGCTTGCAGAAGAGATAATGGATCCACTTCCTGATGTCGCATTTGTGCCCATCGAACCTCTGATCATCAATTTGGCGGGACAGGGAAGTGGAAATAGACACCTTAGGTTTCAAGCTCAAATCGAGGTGCCTTCGAATTATCAAAGTGAAGTTGAAAGCCTTTTGCCACGAATCGTCGACGTTCTGAACGGTTACTTGAGAGCAGTGGACATAACTGAACTCGAAACACCCTCTGCTTTGGTAAAACTAAGGGCTCAAATGTTGCGCCGACTTCAAATTGTTGCAGGTGAAGGACGAGTCAAAGACGTCCTCATCATGGAATTTGTTATTAATTAGGAGGCGGATATGAGACTCATCGCAGATATTCTAATGATTGCAGGTACATTTTCCGTTGCGGTGTATTGCATAGTGCTGGCGCGACGTTTGAGCCGCTTTACCGATCTCGAAAAAGGGGTTGGCGGCGCTATAGCAGTGCTGTCAGCTCAGGTCGATGACATGACAAAAATGCTGACCAAGGCTCAAAAAACCGCCGCGGGGTCTGCCGTAAATTTAGAAAATTTGACAGCGCGCTCAGAAGACGCGGCCAAAAGGTTGGAGCTCTTAATGGCCTCAATGCATGATCTGCCGACACCCGCGCAACCGCAAACCTCGCCTCTCCACAATGAGACGAAGCAAAACAAAGAACAAGATCCGTCAGAAACTCTTTTCCTCAGTCGCCGCGCTCAAGTGGAGGCCGCAGAATGAACACCCGCACCGAAGAAAAACGCGTGGAAGTTGGTAAGAAAAGAAAACGCGGGTCGGGTCGCGGTGCTTTGCTGATCCTAGCCGCTGTTTTCATCATGTCAGCGGGCGCGCGCTTAATGTCAGGCACTGGTGCCGCTATAGCACGCGAACTGTCTCAGCTAGGTGCCGCAGATTCAACCGAAGCCGACACTTTTGGCGAGTCATGCGAACCGGACTCTGCCACAGCAACCCTTTTGAAAAGTCTACGAACTAGAGAAATAAAAATTTCAGCTGAAGAAAAATCCCTCTCTCAAAAAATGAAAGCCTTCGAGTTGGCAAAGGCAGAGTTCGCTCAAAACATAGCCGCATTGAAGAAAGCAGAAGAGCAATTGGCGGCAACGATGACTGTCGCAAGCTCTGCTGCCCAAGATGATTTGGATAAACTCACGGCCGTCTATGAGAGCATGAAACCTAAAGATGCCGCTGCGCTTTTTGAACAAATGTCTCCTGATTTTGCCGCAGGATTCTTAGCCCGAATGCGGTCCGATATCGCTGCACCCGTTCTGGCGGGGTTGAAGCCTGAAACGGCGTATACAATTTCCGTCATTCTGGCGGGACGAAATGCAAATGCTCCACGCGAATAATGTCAGCGAATTGTTAATGCGCATGTGCGAAATTTAAACCTACAGATTCGTTAGACAGGGGCGTTCAATATGATTGGCATAGTTGGTATCGTCATCATTTTCGTGATGGTGTTTGGTGGCTATATTGCCGCTGGCGGTAAGATGGGCCTCATCTTAAAGGCATTGCCCTTTGAATTCATGATGATCGGCGGCGCTGCTGCGGGCGCATTCACAATTTCAAATGATATGGCTGGAATTAAACATACCATGAAAGATATGGGTAAGGTTTTCAAGGGCACTAAATGGCACCCCGAGGACTATAAGGATCTCCTTTGCCTGCTTTTTGAACTTATCCGATTGGCACGTCAAAACCCAGTGGGCTTAGAAGAACATATCGAGGCACCTGAAAATTCTTCTATTTTCAGCAAGTATCCAAAAATACTTGCCGACAAAGAAGCTATCGCGTTGACCTGCGACACCCTTCGCTCAGCCTCAATGAATTACGATGATCCGCATCAAGTTGAGGAGGTCCTCGAGAAACGTATGGATGCAAATCTTCATCACGCGATGCACTCTTCCCACGCGATGGCTGCGATCGGCGACGGACTTCCAGCCTTGGGAATTGTTGCTGCGGTTTTGGGGGTTATCAAGACGATGGCATCGATTGATCAACCGCCAGAAATCTTGGGAAAAATGATTGGTGGGGCTTTGGTGGGGACATTCTTGGGTGTGTTTTTAGCCTACGGCTTTGCTGGGCCATTTGCAGCAAAAATGAAGTCTGTCATCGAAGAAGATGCTCACTTCTATCAACTGATTAGAGAGGTGCTCGTTGCCAATTTACACAATCACGCTACGAATATTTGTATTGAAGTTGGACGCCAAAATACGCCAGGCCATTACCGTCCAAGCTTTGCAGAGTTAGAGGAAGCTCTAAAAGAGGTTAAATCAGAAGCCGCATGATCCGCGTTTTAATAATCATCAGTTTTTTTACGTTCCCAGCATACCTTCGCGCGGCGACCATCAACGTAATTTCAGGCGAGCATGCCGACTTTTCGCGACTCGTTTTTCAATATCCCGATGCCGAAGAGTGGAACATCAGCCGTTTCGATGAAGGTTATATTCTCGAGACGGCCTCCGGAAGTCATGATTACAACATGACTAAAATCTTCAATTTTATTCCTAAAACACGCATTGTGAAATTGGAACCCGGCCCTGACGGCACTTTAAAGATCTTTACGAAACCCGGCTTCCATCTGGATGCTTTTGATCTCCGAGCAGGCCGGCTGGTTGTAGACATAAAAGATGGGCCAGCCTCAGTTGGCTCAAAGTTTGAACTTCCAGTGGAACAAACGCAAACAGATACTAGAGTTGAAGATGAAAGCGCTGCAGTAACTGCACTTTTGACGGCAAACACAACACTTCCAAACTTGCGAATGTTTAACGAAATGGCGAACGGTGCACTAACGTCAACTCTCCCAAACTTAGTGAACGCATACATATCTCAACCAATTGAAAATGAGTATTTTTCACCCAACCTTGATCCATTGGGGCAACAGAGTTTGCGTGTCCGTGAAATGGAGGGCGCCCTATTTGGTCAAATTAGTCGCGCAGTCTCACAAGGGTTACTAAAAGCTGACCTACCTGACAAAGAGAAGGTGGTCGAAGCAACAAATCGGCTGCACAACACGCCTACACCTGTTGTTGAGCCCCAGGCGCCGACATTGCCTCTTAAGCCAGAGATCAAAGATAAAATGCATGTTCGAGTGCGAACAGCGATAGACCGCGATCAGAAACTATCGACGTCATCACAAGCTGATATGATCGAATTCTCATGCCCTCCTGAAAATGAACTTGCCATCGAAACTTGGGGCGAACCACCTCAGGATGGGCTAATGTTGTCTGAGTTCCGCAGCTTGGTGCTTGGGGAATTCGACCAGTCGCTTACTAAAGGTGTCGAAAAACTCGCAAAGTACTATTTATACTTGTCGTTTGGAGCGGAAGCTAAAATGGTTTTGGACGAGTTTGGCGTTTTCGCTTCGAACGCCCAGTTTTTAAGGCTTATCGCTGATGTGATGGATGAAGGTCATAGCACGTCATACGGGTTGCTATCTCAGTTTTCTCAATGTCCTGGCGCAACTGCGTTTTGGGCGATTGCTGCACGCGAAGATCTAAGTCGTGAAAACGCCATTCCAAGCAAGCAAGTCGCCTCCTATTTTTCAGGCCTGCCGCTACACTTACGGCAGCACTTAGGGCCTACATTATCCGAACGCTTTTTAGCAATCGGTGATGTCAAATCCGCAAAAATTATCCAAAATGCGCTGTCTCGTGTGGAAGCGATACATGGCGACGCGTTTGATTTACTATCTGCCGAAATGCAACTTGCAGATGGTGATATAGATCAAGCGATTTTGACACTTACCGACATCTCTAAAGAAGACGGACCATCGGCCACTGAAGCCCTAATTCGCTCTATTGACCTACTTGCTGAACAGAATAGGAGCATTGATCAGAAAACCGCCGAGCTTGCAGAAGTGCTCATGATTGAGCACCGCGGAACGCCCTTGGAAGGGGCGTTAGCTAGAGCTTCTATTGTAGCCAGAATTTTTTCAGGAGACCCCGATGTAGCACTCCAAGCATTGGCGCGCCCGAATACTCAAAATTTGCTTACCTCTATTGATCTAGCAAAACTGATAAATGTAGCTGCTACTAAGTTCACATCGGATTTTGATGACTTAGCTTTTGCTCGAGAAGCGCTGTCATTAGCGGACAATGGAGCAAATCAACTTTTAACGGATGAAACAAAATCTCAAATTGCCCGACGCATGTTGTCCATCGGTTTTGCAGATTTAGCCTCTCGTTTTGCGGTCTTTGATGATGATTTAACCGACAGTGAACGTATGATTTTAGGTCAGATCGCCATGCAAAATGGCAATCAAACAGATGCAATTACCTATCTAGTTGGCATCGAAGGGCAAGAAGCTGCACTTATGCGCGCTGAGCTATACTTGGGTTTAGAAATGCCAAAAATGGCCGCAGAAGAATTCGAAATTGCGGACCAAAGGATCGCCGCAGATGACGCTAATTTTCTTGCTGAGGACTGGGAAAGACTTTCATCCTCAGAAGATAAAAAATTCGCAACAGCAGCAGATCATTTCATAGACGAAACTCCGCTTCCCGCACTCGAGAACCGCATTACAATATCAGCAGCCCAAGTTCTTTTAGATCGCAGCCAGACTTCACGCGCCATCTTCGATGATCTGGTTCAGCAATGATCGGAAAAAAGGATTTCAGCCGCATCTAGGCCCGTCACATAGAGGTGCGTTTGATCTTGTGACGGTTTAGTATCGGTCTCTTTCGAGCAATGTTTGCTATGACGGAGATCCAGTATGGCCAACCGGTCATTCGCCGCAGCCAGCCCCGAGGTCTGCTTCGCGGGACTTTTCTGCCGTTGGTGATGCGGTTTGGAATGTCTGCTATCGTCGTCAGTCTTTGTTGCGACAAGGTGCAGTGGCCTTGTTTATAATGACAGCTTTGCTGCTCGACGCGTCCGCGTATCAGGGCGTAGGCCGTTGACGGGACAATGAAATAACTTTGAGTATTGTGTTTTGATCCGCTAGCGGGCGTACCAGCGCTCTTAAATTTATCGTTTTTTTGTATACAAAACCAAAAAAATAGGTTTTTCTTGCAGAGAACACTGGGAGGTTTCAATGACTAATTCAATCCGTACACTCGTCGCGGCGACATTCGTGGTATCGCTTGGCGCGGCTGCATCAGCCGAGGAGCTCCGTATTGGAACGGCTTCGCTCGGTGGTGCATTCTACCCCATGGGTCAGAGCATTTCGAATGTTGTTAATGAACATGCAGGCAACGACATTACGATGGTCCCGATTGTGACAGGCGGGTCTGTCCAGAACCCAAATCTCATCGCCAGCGGCGAGGTCGAAATTGCGATCACCAACAACAATCTTGCGGTTCTGGCGACCAAAGGCATCGGTCCCTACACGGCCACGGGCCCGATTGATATTGGTGCTGTCGCAGCATTGCACCCGTCTGTGCTGCACATGGTCGTTCTGGCCGATAGCGACATTCAGACATTCGAAGACCTGCGCGGCAAAAGCGTGGCCGTTGGCCCGGCGGGCGGCGGCACATTGGGGTTCGTCAACTTCCTGTTCCCGCTCCATGATATGAGTATTGAGGATATCACGCCAAGCTTCGTCTCTTATTCTGACGGTTTTAGCCAGCTGACCGACGGAACCGTTGACGCAGCCCTTGCCCTGTCCGGCTTTCCGGCTGGCGCGTTGATGCAGGCAGCTGCGGGGTCCGATCTGCGGTTTATCAAATTCTCCGACGGTATGTTGGACGCGGCGGTTGAGGCCAACAGTGCCTATGTCGAAGTTGAAGTGCCCGCTGATGTCTATGGCACCGAAGAGGCCGGAATGCTGATCGGCGTGAACAACATGCTGGTCGCCCCCAATGATTTGGATGCAGCAACGGTTGAGGCCGTCACGGCCGCCATCTTTGACAACCTCGCAGAACTGCAGGCCGAGAACGCGAACGCGCGCCAGATAGATCCTGCGATGTCGTTGAACCTTGCAATCCCCTTGCACCCCGGCGCACAGGCCTATTTCGACGGCCAATAACTTGACAGTAACGCGACACCGTTTGGGGCGCCCCAAACGGATGACAAGGGGCAGGACATGACACGACACTTCACAGTTCAAAACGCAATTTTCATTGCCGGATTTGTCTTGGGGGCCTATCATTTGATGGTTGTCTCTGGGTTTTTTGCGATCTCGACGATGCCAATGCGGATCACCCATGTGATGCTGGCCTTGTCGCTGTTGTTTGTGATCAAACCTGCCTCTGAAAACCTTGCGGGCACCAAGCTAAACAGTCTTATATCGCTAATCCTCGTGTCCGCACTTGTCATCGCAAGCCTCTGGCTGCTCAGCCGTTGGAAACCCATCGCCTTTAGCGGCGGCATCACGAACCAGACCGATTTTTACGCAGGCATTGTCTTGTTGCTTATCGTGTTCGAGGCCGCCCGCCGTGGCATCGGCCTTATCCTCGCCTCCATCACGCTGGTCTTTTTCCTATACCCCTTTCTTGCCCCGTATTTACCGGGTGTGTTAGAGGGGCGCGGATCGACCCTGCACCGGATCGTCATTGTCCTGACAACCGACACACAAGGAATCTACGGCATTCCCGTTGGCGTGGCCGCGACCTATATCATCGTGTTCACGATTTTCGGCGCGCTGCTGTCGAACTTCGGGGCGGGTGATTTCTTCTTTGAGCTGTCGGTGCGCTCTACGCGCGGACTTCGCGCGGCCTCTGCCAAATCTGCCGTACTGTTCTCGACCCTGATCGGCATGGTCAGCGGGTCTGCGGCGGGCAACGTAGCTGTCACCGGAACGGTCACAATCCCGATCATGAAACGCGAGGGCTATGCCCCGCACCAAGCCGCCGCGATTGAGGCTGTCGCCTCGACGGGGGGGCAGATCATGCCGCCTGTGATGGGGGCTGCGGCGTTTATCATGGCCGAAATTGTGGGCGTGCCCTACACCGCTGTAATGGCGGCGGCAATCCTGCCTGCCCTGCTGTTTTTCGGATCGGCCTTTGCGGTTGTCCACTTGCAGGCCACGAAATCCGGCATCGCACCCAACGCGGGCCAAAGCGCGAGCGAGGAACCGCTGTCGTCCGTCCTGATCAAGGGCGGGCCGTTTATTGGGGCCTTCGGCACGCTGATCACGATGATGCTGATGGGCTATTCCCCTTTCAAGGCCTCGCTTTGGGCGATGGTCGTTTTGATCGCGGGTGACATTGTCTGGAAACGCAAAATCGACAAAGTGTTCGCGGAAAAGCTGATCCGCTCAATCTCGGAGGGGGCGCGGTCTGTCGTCACGATTTCTGCGGCCTGTGCGGCGGCGGGGATCATCGCAGGCGTGCTTGGGGTAACCGGACTTGGGTCCAAGATCGCGACGCTGATCGATGTGGCGTCTGGCGGGTATCTGTTCCTCGCGCTGTTCTTTACGATGATCACGTCGATCATCCTCGGTATGGGGCTGCCGACAACTGCGGCCTATCTGATCCTTGCCACGGTCGTGGCGCCTGCGCTGGTCAAGCTTGGCGTACCAGCCCTGACCGCGCATTTCTTTGTGTTCTACTACGGCTGTATCTCGACGATCACGCCACCCGTGGCGCTTGCGTCCTATGTCGCAGGCGGAATCGCGGGGGCGAATGTGAACAAAGTCGGCTGGACGGCTGCGGCCTATGCGGCGACGTCGTTTGTGCTGCCGTTTGCCTTCGTTTACGGCCCCGGACTATTGATGGGCGGCACTTGGATTGAAAACATCATGGCCGTGGGCACCGCATCCGTGGGCACCTTTGCGATTGCGGTTGCGATCATCGGCTGCCTGACGGGCCGGTTGTCCGCCCTTCTTCGCATCGGGGTCGCCGTCGCAGGCCTGTGCCTGTTGTTCCAAGGCTGGCTATCCGCGCTGATCGGCGTTGTTCTGTTCGCAGGCATCATCATGCTCGACCGCACCAAACAAGCCACCCCAAAACCAGAGACCGCCACATGAAACACAAAGACTACCGCCGCGTTGTCACCGGCCACGACGCCACAGGCACAGCCATCATCGAAAGCGACCAGATCGCGACCCAACAGCTTGAGCGCCCCAACCGCCCCGGCGTGCGGCTGACGAATTTCTGGCTGACCCATGAGACCCCTGCCCAATACGATGGCCCGACCGAGACCTGCGAGGGCGATTTCATCCTGCACCCGCCATCACACGGATCGGTGTTCCGTTGCGTGGAATTCATGCCCGAAGACCCGGAAGTCATGGCCAAACTGTCCAGCGAAGACGGGGCGGCGGCGTTTGCCGAAATGGGCGCGGGCGCAAATATCGTTCAAGGCGGGCGTCATCCGTGGATGCACCGGACCGATAGTGTCGATTATGGCATCGTGATGAACGGTGAAATCTGGATGGTGATGGACAATGAAGAGGATGACGTGCTGCTGAAGGCAGGCGATGTGGTGGTTCAACGCGGCACAAATCACGCTTGGGCCAACCGTGGAACAGAGCCGTGCACGATCATGTTCGTGCTGATTGATGGCGTGACGCAAACGGGCCAAGTCAAGGGTATACCAAAGAGGTAGCGTCGCATCAGTATACCAATAACGTACTGTCGCGAGAGAGCCGTTAATGGTTTCATTTCGGCAATTATACCTTCGAACGCGCGTCAGCAAACTTCTGCTTTTCTTTGCGAGCGGGCGCGGCCACGCAGCACGCCCAGCCATCTCGAATAAGGCTACTTCGGATGCTGTGGAGGATATCTAGCAAATCAAAAGGTTTCGTTCCTCTTGGTAGGCCCTGATGTGTAAAGGTGGCGCTCATACCGCAACCGCCATCATCTGACAGGCACTAGAGTTTCCATTTGCTTTGAAAAGCCAATTTGAGCTACTGTTAACCTGAAAGCTGGACGCTTTTGCAAGAGATTTAATCCCTGTTTCGGTTGCCGCCGAACGGGGATTTTTCTTTTCTTGGTGTCGCCAGGCATCCACAGAAACTGGAACGGCCTGTACGGGTTTTGTACCGGTGTTCTTTACATGTTCCCGTACAGAAGCCGCAAAATTCTGCATGATCTTGCAAAGCGGGCAAACGGATAGGGCGTAATGCCCTGTATTTATTGGCAGATTTGGTGACCCCGATTGGATTCGAACCAATAACCTGCCCCTTAGGAGGGGGCTGCTCTATCCAGTTGAGCCACGGGGCCATGCGGGTTTGTTTTACTCGCGTTGACGCCAAAGGCAAGCCTATCGCCTCGGCGATGGAGCAAACTGAAATAAATCACTGTATGAAATAGGTAAGGGGGAGCGAATTTGGCCCACCACTCCCCCTCTAAATCCGAGACCGCACTGAGAGTTAGAGAGCTTGCAGGACGATTCGGATGTTCTTTTAGACTGGAACCATCGACTCCAGACCTGTTAGCGTTAACATAGCGACATAGGCGCGCGTGGACAAGGCCGATTTTCCATGTATGGTCATCTGTGTAAAATGTAGTGGAGGCCCGCACACAATGACGCAAACGCCAATCAGACCAATTCCCAAACGCCCATTGACGTTACGAGACGTCTCAGAGGTATCTGGCGTGTCTGAAATGACTGTAAGCCGCGTGTTACGCAATCGTGGTGATGTGTCTGAAACCACGCGCGAAAAAGTGCTGGTCGCTGCACGCGAACTTGGCTATGTGCCCAACAAAATTGCAGGATCTTTGGCCTCGTCACGCGTCAATTTGGTGGCCGTGATCATCCCTTCGTTGTCCAACATGGTCTTTCCAGAGGTCATGACGGGCATCTCAGAAATTTTGGACGACACAGAGCTGCAACCGGTGGTCGGTGTCACGCATTACAAGCCCGAACGCGAAGAGGCTGTGTTGTATGAAATGCTGTCATGGCGCCCATCGGGCGTGATCATTGCGGGATTAGAGCACACCGAAGCTGCCAAAGCGATGCTTGGAGCTGCCGGCATTCCGATCGTAGAGATCATGGATACAGATGGCGATGCCGTTGATGCCGCGGTTGGGATTTCGCACCGCCGCGCGGGTCGCAAAATGGCCCAAGCGATTGTCGACGCTGGTTATAAAAAAATCGGTTTTCTGGGCACAAAAATGCCGCTTGATCACCGCGCCCGCAAACGATTTGAGGGCTTCACCGAAGCGCTTGCCAAAGCAGGTTTGGAAGTGGCTGATCAAGAATTCTATTCTGGCGGATCAGCTTTGGCCAAAGGCCGCGAGATGACAGAGACCATTCTGAGTCGCACGCCTGACCTAGATTTTTTGTATTACTCAAACGACATGATCGGCGCAGGCGGTTTACTGTATTGCCTCGACAACAATATCGACGTGCCGGGCCAGATCGGTCTTGCGGGCTTTAATGGCATCGAATTCCTTGATGGTCTACCACGCCAGCTTGCCACGATGGACGCTTGTCGCGTCGAAATTGGCCGCGCTGCGGCGCAAATTATCGCCGATCGTTCAGCGAATCCTGAGACTGCAGGCAAAGAGCTGATCACCCTAGAGCCATCTTTGGACTTTGGCGACACGCTGAAGCGCATCAAAAAGATTTAAATGTAAAGGGTTAGGCCGTGCGGATCACGTATACGCATCCTATTTTGGTGTACCAACTGGAAATGCGTTGCCAAACCCCGTATGTATCCCTGCAAATATCTGGGCGCTTGCCCATTCCACATCACCGGACCTTTGGTTCCGTCTCACGCGAATACGAAAGTTAGCAAAATGCCTCATTACAAATCCCGCCGCTCCACACATGGTCGCAATATGGCAGGTGCCCGCGGTCTTTGGCGTGCAACAGGTATGAAAGACGGCGATTTCGGCAAACCGATCATCGCTGTTGTAAACTCCTTCACGCAATTTGTACCCGGACACGTGCACCTGAAAGATCTCGGTCAGATGGTGGCCCGTGAGATCGAAGACGCTGGCGGTGTCGCCAAAGAGTTCAACACCATCGCTGTGGATGACGGTATCGCCATGGGCCACGACGGGATGCTTTATTCCCTGCCCTCGCGCGAATTGATCGCGGACTCTGTGGAATACATGGTCAACGCCCACTGTGCTGATGCGATGGTTTGTATTTCCAACTGCGATAAAATCACCCCCGGTATGATGATGGCTGCGATGCGCCTGAACATCCCTGTGATTTTCGTCTCTGGTGGTCCGATGGAAGCTGGTAAAGTGACCATCGATGACCTTGAGATGAAAGTCGATCTTGTTGACGCTATGGTTGCTGCCGCCGATGACAAATTCACCGACGCACAAGTTCAGGAAATCGAAGAAAACGCCTGCCCGACTTGCGGGTCTTGTTCTGGTATGTTTACAGCGAACTCTATGAACTGTTTGGCCGAAGCCTTGGGTCTGGCGTTGCCGGGCAACGGGTCCACTTTGGCGACGCACATTGATCGCAAGCGCCTGTTCTTGGAAGCGGGCCGCAAGATCGTCGAGATCACCAAAACGCATTATGAGGACGAAAAACCGGGCTTGCTGCCACGCGACATCGCCAGCTTTGACGCCTTTGAAAACGCCATGTCTTTGGACATCGCTATGGGCGGATCGACCAACACCATTTTGCACCTATTGGCTATCGCCCATGAGGGCGGCGTGAATTTCACCATGGCCGATATCGACCGTCTGTCACGCAAAGTGCCTTGCCTGTGTAAAGTTGCGCCAAACACGATCAACGTGCACATGGAAGACATTCACCGCGCAGGTGGTATTTTCGGAATTTTGGGCGAATTGCACCGTGGCGGCTTGCTGCATGGCGATGTGCCGACAGTGCATTCCGATTCGATGGCGCAAGCGATTTCCAAATGGGACATCAAAGTTGCCAACACGCCTGAGACCAATTCCTTCTATCGCGCGGCCCCTGGCGGCGTGCGCACCACGCAAGCCTTCTCGACCGACAACCGCTACAAAGAGCTGGATGACGACCGCCAAAACGGTGTTGTGCGCTCTGTGGAGCACGCGTTTTCAAAAGAAGGTGGCTTGGCTGTGTTGTTCGGCAACTTGGCCGAAAATGGCTGTATCGTGAAAACAGCGGGCGTCGACGACAGCAACCTTGTGTTCAACGGCAAAGCCCATGTGTTCGACAGCCAAGACGACGCTGTGGATGGCATTTTGACCCGCAAAGTGGAATCTGGCGATGTGGTCGTGATCCGTTTTGAGGGTCCACAAGGTGGCCCCGGCATGCAAGAGATGCTCTACCCGACGTCTTATTTGAAGTCCAAAGGCTTGGGCAAAAAATGTGCTTTGCTTACCGATGGTCGGTTCTCTGGCGGCACCTCTGGTCTGTCGATCGGCCACGTTTCCCCTGAGGCGGCAGAAGGCGGGTTGATTGGTCTGGTACAAAATGGCGATCCGATTGAGATCGACATTCCAAACCGCAAAATCCACTTGGCGATCTCGGACGCGGAAATCGCAAAACGCCGCGAAGCGGCTGGCGCACTGCCATGGGGCCCTGCTGAGGATCGCCCGCGCTTCGTCTCAACAGCACTCAAGGCCTACGCAGCCTTTGCGTCGTCAGCGGCCACAGGCGCTGTGCGTATTTTGCCAGACGACAAAAAGTAAGCGCCATTAGGGCAAGCCAAAGTACGCCGTCCCGATGTGGGGCGGCGTTTTTTATAGCATAAACGTCAAAAACCAAGAAAAGCGATACAACGTAGGCTTGGGTCCGACTATGCTATGCTGCACAGAATATGTTAGACTGGGCCTTAGCAGCGGTGTGCGCGTTGAAGCGCCGCCTATCCAACCGTTTCAAAGGGCAAAATCTTGTGTTTCGAAATCTGTTTTCTCGAAAAAAAACCACTCATCTTCCGCTTCATGACACTCGATTTGAAGGTGCGTCAATTGCCCCGAATGAGCCACTGTGCGTTATCGGCGACATTCACGGGCAAATCAGCTGCCTAACATCTCTGATGAATAAAATCGCGCAAGACTACACGCCAAGTCGGCTGGTTTTTGTTGGCGACTACATTGACCGAGGTGATCAAAGCGCCCAAGTTCTAACCCGGCTTTATGAGCTGTCAAAAACTGATCCTGAAACCGTTTTTTTGATGGGAAACCACGAAGAGATGATGCTGTCATTTCTCGACGACCCCGCCAAATCGGGAAATCGATGGATGCGCTATGGAGGCTTGCAAACCATAGCAAGCTTTGGCAGCTTTCGTCTGGTGGAGCACAATACTTCCGAGGCTTTAGTTGCCGCAAGAGATGGCTTGAAAGAGGCCATGCCCGATGGTTTGGAAAGCTGGCTGCGCGACCTGCCGCGGTTTTGGAAAAGCGGTAACTTAGGCGTGGTCCACGCTGGCGCCGATCCAGCCAAACCTTTAGACGCTCAAGACCCTAAAACACTGACTTGGGGGCACTCTGATTTTGGGCGACGCGCGCGCGAAGACGGACTGTGGATCGCCCATGGCCACACCATATTCGACATGCCGCAAGAAAAAAACGGAATCATTTCTATCGATACAGGGGCTTATGCCACGGGCAGATTGACTGCTGCTCATATTACAGCAGGTAATGTGGAATTCGTGCAAGGGCTCAAGACTTAGAGCACGCGCGTCAGGCGAACGTGACGGATCATGACACCTGCGACCTGATTTTTCAGACAATCATAAATGACGCTTGCTGTCAGAACAGCACTCGCTTTTTTGTGGCCGACTGTCGACGCGTGACATAACAAGCACCTCGGCTTGACTTGACACATATGTCAACTAACATGCCACCTAAAGGATAAACAATGCCCGACCAAACTCTAACACTTGATATCGACGCACTCGAAGGCCCTTTGGGACAACGCGTTTATACAGCACTTCGCAATAAGATCTTAGACATGACATTCGAACCGGGCATGGTTTTGCGCAAAGGTGCGCTCTGCGAACACCTAGGTGTATCGCGTTCCCCTGTAGCCGAAGCTTTGGGGCGATTGTCATCGGATGGCTTGGTAGACATCATCCCGCAGTCTGCCACCCGTGTGTCACAATTTTCACTATCAGAACTGCGCGAGGAAAGCTTTCTACGTGAAGCGGTTGAAGTGGCCGCGGTGGCCAAGGTGGCAGAGGAGCGCACAGAGGCTCAACTGACTCGCCTCACACGAAACCTGCGCCTACAAGGCTTGCTTGTGGACGACAAAGACTATCAGGGCTTCTTTGAAGCCGATGTGGACTTTCACCATATGATTTTAGAATTCACGGGGTATCCCAAAGTCGTCCTGGCCGCAGGGCAGATGTCGCTGCAACTGCGCCGCGCGCGCATGTTATTGTTGCCTGAACAGGGCCGCCCCGCCGAAGCCGTAGCAGATCATCACGCGATTCTGGATGCCATCAAAGCGCAAGATCCAGATGCAGCCCGCGCCGCCATGTCAGTCCACCTGCGCCAATTGATCAAACGTATTGTCCCCTTGGAACGCCAGCACCCCACATATTTCCGTCATATGTAAATGATACCCTTAGCTGAAGCGTGGCATGGCAGCTTCAGTGTGGACCACTTTTAGCGTTTCAATTTGATAAGGTTTTGAAAAATTAAAGCTTCAAACAAAAAGAGCGCCCAAAGGGCGCACTTTTGATACCACGCTGAAAGAAGAAGTGGTGAGCCCTGATGGGTTCGAACCATCGACCTACTGATTAAAAGTCAGTTGCTCTACCGGCTGAGCTAAGGGCCCACTTCTTAGTGGTGGGGCGGATTTACCGCTGCAGGGTGGGAGCGTCAAGCACAAAACTGAGAATATCTTTTAAAAGATGCCATCAAGGTTTATATGCCTAAATATGAACACCGATCAAAACACCGCCCCCCCCCACGATACCACGCTTTCTTTCCTTAAAATGCATGGTCTTGGTAATGATTTCGTTATTATCGATTCGCGAGGACGCGAAGCGCAAATAACGCCTGCCTTGGCCAAGGCGATCGGGAATCGGAACTGTGGCGTCGGATTTGATCAGCTTGCAGAGATTCGCGACTCGGATTCAGCCGACGTTGATCTGGATTTTTGGAACAGCGATGGGTCGCGGGCTGGCGCTTGTGGCAATGCCACGCGCTGTGTCGGACGTCTGTTGATCAATGAGACGGGCAAAGATGCTGTGACCATTCGAACCGAGCGCGGCATTTTGCAGGCTGTGCGCGCAGGCGATGAGGTGTCCGTCAATATGGGCCATCCTTTGCTGAACTGGGATCAGGTGCCGCTGTCGCATGATGTCGATGTCGAACATCTGCCGCTTGCGGGCGATCCTGTGGCTGTTGGCATGGGCAACCCTCATGCTGTGTTCTTTGTGGATGACGCGGAAACTGTAGATGTTGAGGGCGTTGGGCCAACGGTTGAGCACGACTTGCTGTTTCCTGAGCACACCAACGTGGAATTCGCGCAAGTGCGCAGCCCTGACGAAATTCGGATGCGGGTGTGGGAACGCGGTGCGGGCATCACCATGGCCTGTGGCTCTGGCGCCTGCGCCACGGTTGTGGCTTCGGCCACACGCGGCCTGACGAAGCGCAAGGTGCGCATGGAGATGGATGGGGGCTGGATCACGCTCGACTGGCGCGACGATGGCGTATGGATGACCGGGCCAACGACCTTGGTGTTTGTCGGTACTTTTAGCACCGCCTTTTTGGAGCAAATCTAATGGCTGCCAACCCGCCGATTTTTGCCACGCTGGGCTGTCGCCTGAACGCTTATGAAACCGAAGCGATGAAAGAACTTGCTGCCGAGGCGGGTGTTCAAGATGCCGTGGTGGTCAACACCTGCGCCGTCACTGCCGAAGCTGTGCGCAAAGCCCGCCAAGAGATTCGCAAACTACGCCGCGAAAACCCTGAGGCAAAGATCATTGTCACGGGCTGCGCGGCGCAAACCGAACCTGCGACCTTTTCCAGTATGGATGAGGTCGATGTGGTGATCGGCAACACCGAGAAAATGCAGGCTGAGACATGGAACGCCATGGGGCCTGACTTTATTGGCCAAACAGAGCGCGTTCAGGTCGATGATATTATGTCCGTGACCGAAACTGCTGGTCATTTGATCGATGGGTTTGGCACGCGCAGCCGCGCCTATGTGCAGGTGCAAAACGGCTGCGATCACCGCTGTACCTTTTGTATCATTCCCTATGGTCGTGGCAATTCGCGCTCTGTGCCTGCAGGTGTTGTGGTCGATCAGATCAAGCGTCTTGTGGACAAGGGCTATAATGAGGTCGTGTTGACGGGCGTCGATTTAACATCTTGGGGGGCCGATTTACCCGCTTTGCCGCGCTTGGGCGATTTGGTCATGCGTATTTTGAAACTCATCCCTGATTTGGCGCGCCTGCGCATCAGTTCAATTGATTCGATTGAGGCCGATGATGCGCTGATGGAAGCCATCGCCACCGAGCCGCGTTTGATGCCACATTTGCACCTGTCGTTGCAGCACGGTGATGATCTGATTCTCAAACGCATGGCGCGACGGCATTTGCGCGACGATGCGATCAAATTCTGTGAGGACGCGAAAAGATTGCGCCCCGACATGACCTTTGGCGCGGATATTATTGCGGGTTTTCCGACAGAGACTGACGTGCATTTCGAAAATTCGCTCAAACTGGTCAGTGATTGCGATCTGACGTGGCTGCATGTGTTCCCTTATTCAAAACGCGAGGGGACGCCTGCGGCCAAAATCCCGACGCAAGTGAATGGCGCGGTCATAAAAGAGCGCGCTGCACGGTTGCGCGCCGCAGGGGATGCTCAAGTGCAAAAACATCTGACTGCTCAAATTGGCCGCACTCATCGTATTTTGATGGAAAATCCCCAAATGGGACGCACAGAGCAGTTCACCGAAGTGCATTTTGACACACCACGAGTTGAAGGATCACTGGTCACCTCGACAATCCTTGGCCTCAACGGCACGCAATTGATCGCATGACAGCCACGCTTGATCACCCGATTCTCTATAATTTTCGCCGCTGCCCCTATGCAATGCGCGCGCGTTTGGCGCTGTTGAGTGCTGGGATCACGGTAGAAGTGCGCGAAATTATTTTGCGCGCCAAGCCCACACATATGTTGGAACTGTCGCCTAAGGGCACCGTGCCAGTGTTGTGGCTTGGCGGAACTGATGTTGTTGACGAGAGCCGTGACATTATGGACTGGGCCTTGGGGCAGAACGATCCAGAGGGCCTGCTGGACATGCCAGCCGAGGGCGCCGATTGGATTGCCGCCATTGAGGGCCCGTTCAAAAATGCGCTAGACCGCTACAAATACGCGACGCGGTATGAAGGTGTGGATCGAGAGATTGAGCGTGCAAATGCCGAATCGATTTTGCTGTCCGTGAACAAGCAGCTGCGTCAAACTGATTGGTTGTTTTCAGATCGTCCCTGTTTGGCGGATTTGGCCACGATCACCTTTGTACGCCAATTCGCCAATGTGGACCGCGCATGGTTTGATGCGCAGAGTTGGATCGGCGTCAAAGGGTGGTTGGAACGGTTTTTGGTATCTGATCGCTTTGCAGATATAATGCAAAAGTACCCGCTGTGGTGTGAAGGCGCACCAAGCGGGTATTTTCCAGATATCAAACGGTCGGGAAGCTAAAAAGAGTAACCAACGCCGATATTTAGAGCGTTTGTGATGATATTTGCCTCAAGAGACCCGCCATTGTCCAACTCGATGTTGTTCATGGAAAACGTGCCTTGGTATTCGGCAAAAGCGCCCCAATGATCATTAATGGCGTAGCTGACGCCGGCTGTCGCCCGAACGGCAGGGCCCGTCACCTGATAGCCATAAGTATGTGACCCACCGGTGGCCTCAATATCGACATGGGGCATGGCAAAGCCAACGCCACCACCGACATAAGGGGTTAATTTCTCACCCCACTGAGCCGGCCAACGGCGCATCACGTTGACCGTAATGATGTTGAGACCATCTGTAAGCTCGAACCGGTCGTATCCATTTGTCGTAAGCGTCTCGTCATCTGCGTAAACTTTATCGTGGGTGACCTCAGTTCCCCAGCCCCAGTTGTTTGGGCGCCAAAGCGTCGCCCTCACACCGTAGTAGGGCGGTGCCTCAAAGCTTTTGCCATCCCATCCCGCGGTAAATGTGTCTGTCCATGTTGCCTCAGGATCGTCACCCGTAATCACAGTATGGGGTGCTGTCTGATAGCCCCCATAAAAAGAAATTTCAGTGTCGGCATTTGCAGACAACGGGATGGCGGCAAGGGCTGTTGTGAAAAGCACGGCAGAGGATGTTCGAAACATGGCCATATCCAAATATAAGAGGAATCGCACAAAAATGCATCTCTATATTAGTTGAGTTTACGTGACTTTGGCAACAGAGCTCACAAAACGATATGCCAACAAACTGTGCTCCCGCGACAACGCGCCCCACTTGCGACGTAATGCACGCTGGACGTAGCGCGATGACGCGGCTAAAAGCGCCTCAGCAGGGCTTCGGGAAACCGTGGCCTTCTTATGCATTGGCCGGATTACCGGCTTGAGACAATGGAGAATTGCTCGTGTCCCACGCAGACGAACACGAAGGCAACCGCCGCGACTTTTTGTACTACGCCACAGCTGGCGCTGGTGCAGTCGCGACAGGCGCCGCAGTATGGCCGCTGGTCAACCAAATGAACCCCTCCGCGGATGTTAAGGCTTTGTCCTCTATTCGCGTCGACATCAGCGATATCGAAGTCGGCACACAGCTGACTGTGAAATGGCGCGGCAAACCCGTGTTCATTCGTCGCCGTACGCAAGACGAAATAGACGCCGCACGCGCCGTCGATCTTTCCGTATTGATTGATGGTAACGCTGAAAATGACAACCTCGCGGCTGGCGCTGATGCTGCCGACGCAAACCGCACGCTGGACGAAAACGGCGAATGGTTGGTGATGATGGGTGTATGTACCCACCTTGGCTGTGTCCCGCTTGGCGATGGCTCTGGCGATTTTGGTGGTTGGTTCTGCCCTTGTCACGGCTCTCATTACGATACAGCTGGCCGCATCCGCAAAGGCCCAGCTCCACGCAACCTGCCTGTTCCAGTAGCTGCCTTTGATGGCGACACTGAAATCGTATTGGGCTGAGGGAGAAACTGATGTCTGGTATTCCGCACGACCACTACGAACCTAAAACAGGTATCGAAAAGTGGATTAATGGTCGCCTGCCAATTATTGGCCTTGTTCATTCAACATTGACGGCACCTACCCCTAAAAACCTGAACTGGATGTGGATTTGGGGCATTGTCCTCGCGTTCTGTCTGGTTTTGCAAATCGTCACCGGTATCGTTCTTGTGATGCATTACACGCCACACGTTGATATGGCCTTTGCCTCTGTTGAGCACATCATGCGCGACGTGAACGGCGGCCATATGTTGCGTTACTTGCACGCAAACGGTGCGTCTTTGTTCTTTATCGCTGTGTATCTGCACATTTTCCGCGGTCTCTACTATGGCTCCTACAAAGCCCCACGCGAGATCACATGGATCATCGGCATGCTCATCTACTTGCTTATGATGGCGACTGGTTTCTTGGGCTACGTTTTGCCTTGGGGTCAGATGTCCTTCTGGGGTGCGACTGTGATCACCGGCCTGTTCGGCGCGATCCCATTCGTTGGTGAAGCCTTGCAAACGTGGCTTTTGGGCGGACCGGCTGTGGACAACGCCACGCTGAACCGCTTCTTCTCACTGCACTACTTGCTGCCATTCGTGATTGCTGGCCTTGTGATTGTTCACATCTGGGCCTTCCACCACACAGGCAACAACAACCCAACAGGTGTTGAAGTACGTCGTGGATCTAAAGCCGAAGTGAAAAAAGACACCTTGCCGTTCTGGCCATACTTTGTGATCAAAGATCTCTTTGCGCTCGGCATTGTTTTGGTGGCGTTCTTCGCGGTCGTTGGCTTTATGCCAAACTACCTCGGTCACCCTGATAACTACATCCCTGCAAACCCTCTCTCGACACCTTCGCACATCGTTCCTGAATGGTACTACTTGCCGTTTTACGCGATTTTGCGCGCCTTCACTGCAGATGTATGGGCGGTTCAATTCGCCTCCTTCATCACAGCGGGCATCGTTGATGCGAAATTCTTTGGTGTTCTGGCGATGTTCGGTGCGATCTTTGTTATGGCCTTGGCGCCATGGCTCGACACATCCTCTGTACGGTCTGGCAAATACCGCCCGATGTTCAAATGGTGGTTCACTCTGCTCTGCGTCGACTTCATGGTTCTGATGTGGGTTGGTGCACGTGACACTGAGTTCCCACATGACTGGATCTCTTTGATCGGTGCAACATACTGGTTCGCCTACTTCTTGGTGATCTTGCCACTTCTCGGCGTGTTCGAGAAACCATTGCCACTGCCTGCGACCATCGAAGATGACTTCGTGGCTCACTATCCTGGCGCTGCCAAAGACTCGGCAGAGTGAGAAAGGACTTAGGAACAATGTTTAAGAAACTTACTCTCTCCGCTTTTACCGCACTGGCGCTTGGCGCTGGTGGGGCAATGGCTGCCGGTGACACAGGTCACATGCACGACGTGGACTTCAGCTTTGAAGGTCCGTTTGGCACATACGATCAGAACCAACTTCAACGTGGTCTTCAGATCTACACCGAAGTCTGTTCAGCCTGTCACGGCCTACAGCACGTGCCAATTCGCACACTTGCCGACGAAGGCGGGCCACACCTGCCAGAAGATCAAGTGCGCGCCTATGCTGGCCAGTTCGACATCTATGATGCTGAACTCGATGACGACCGCCCCCGCATACCGGCTGACCATTTCCCGACATCGTCAGATTCCACCATTCCGGATCTGTCACTTATGGCAAAAGCACGCGCGGGCTTTCATGGCCCAATGGGTACGGGTATGAGCCAGCTCTTCAACGGCATCGGCGGCCCAGAATACATCGTATCTATCTTGACGGGTTACGTTGATGCACCAGCTTGTGCGCCTGAGGATTTCCCTGGCTACTACAATCAAGCATTTGCACCCGGTGGTTACCCTGATGAGTGCAAAGACGAGCACGGGGCTCATACAACCAGCGGCAGCTGGATCGCTATGGCGCAACCACTTTACGGTGAAGACGTTGAATTCGCTGACGAACACTCTAACGAGCTGCACCACGAAGCCGAAGATGTTGCCTCATTCTTGATGTGGACAGCAGAGCCAAAAATGATGGCCCGCAAACAAGCCGGTTTCGTTGCTGTGACGTTCCTCTTCTTGCTGACTGTTCTGCTGTACCTCACAAACAAGAAATTGTGGGCACCGCACAAAGGCAAAAAATTCGACCTGTAAATTCAGGCTGAGACCAACAAAAAAGGCGCTCCATTTGGGGCGCCTTTTTTCATTCAATCACCGACATAGGTCGTGAACCCTGCGGGGGGGGCTTTCAAAAAATCGTCCAGCGCACGTGGCCCATGGCACAGACAGTCCTCGACCCACACAACATCTTGGGCAAAGCGTTCCACATCTTTGATGTCGTGACTGACCATCATCACAGTTGCACCAATGCGCGCGCCAACATCACGCGCAAGATCAGCCATCTCGACCCGCATCGCGGGCCCAAGCGCAGAAAACGGCTCATCCAAAAGCACCAATGGCTTTTCTTGCACCAACAAGCGTGCCAATGCGACGCGGCTTTGTTGTCCGCCAGACAAAGCTGCGGGCAAACGCGCTTCCATGCCAGAAAGGCCCACAGCCCCCAAAGCCCTCAGAACACGGTCTTCATCCGCCGCACTTAACCGCAGGTTTGGATTGATTCCCAAACCTACATTTTGCAGCGCGGTCATATGCGGAAACAGATTGTTGTCTTGGAAAACGTTGGACACAGGGCGTTGATTTGGCCGCAATTTGACGATGCTGTCCCCATGCCAAAGGATATCGCCATGCGTGATAGGCAGGTATCCACCAATCGCCGCCAGCAAGGTACTTTTGCCCGCACCAGAAGGTCCGAGCACAGCAACCCGCCGACTAGAATTGATCGCGACATCAGCCCTAAGCCTAAAGCCATCTTGTTCAATTACGACGCCCTTAAGACTTAGCACGACCACGTCCTCCTCGATCAAAAAGATAAAACAAAGCAAGACTTAACACGAGCAACAACAGAGCAGCGCCCATCGCTTGCTCCATCCGGTAAGCACCCATCAGTCGGTAAATCTGCAACGGCAAAGTGGCCCCATCAGGGCGTGCAAACAGTGTCACTACACCTAAATCACCCATAGACAGCGCCGCGGCCAATCCCGCTGAAAACCCTAGGGGCGCGCGAATACGGGGCAATATAACCAAACGCACCCGCGCCCATCCTGTCACCCCAAGACTGTCAGACAGCGGCCCGAACCGATCTTCGCAAGCCCGCACAGCTGGCCCAATAGAACGCAATACAAACGGCAATGACATCACTGCATTGACCAAGGCTGTGATCAGCAATGCGATGCGCGCAGGGTCCACAAATGGGAACACCATGATGAACAGTCCCGTCCCCATCACCAATGGCGAGGCCGCGACGCTCAACATGCCCAAACCTTCCAGCCAGCGCCATCGTAGGGCCACCAGCGCTAAGCTCACCGCAAAGACAATCGTAAGGCCTGCGGAGCCCAAAGCGGTCACCAAAGACCGCAGTGCAGACGACCAAACAGACGTTGGCAGGGATAAAATATACGGCGCGCCCTGCATTACGATGGCAAGCAAAGGCACGGCCAAGAACAGCGTCGCGAACGTGATCCAAGCACTATCGATGATTTTCGACATTACTCGTCCCTTATCAAACCGCTGCACCGCGCGATCCTGTCCGCCCATGGCGGCTTGCGGGACAGAAAGCCACAGTGACGCCAATGCAGCCGCCCCGCAAATCGCGAACTGCACCCCCGCCAAAAGGGCTGCCTTGCCAATATCGAAATCAAACTTGAAAGCTTGGTAAATGGCCAATTCCACTGTGGTGGCCTTGGGCCCCCCACCAAAGGTCAAAGCGACGGCAAAACTTGTGGTGCAAATCAAGAAAATGATGACCAAAAGCCCCGGCACAAGATTGCGCAGCATAGGCCATTCAATATGCAAAAACACATCCCGCCAAGAGAAATCAAGTGATGCAGCCAAACGAAACTGCTCAGCAGGAACAGACCCCCAGCCATGGATCAAAAGTCGTGTGGCCAGCGGCAGGTTGAAAAACACATGCGCCAGTAAAACGCCATGAAACCCATAGATCGAAATCGGCTCTAATCCAGCCAAAGTCAAACCATAGGCAACGATTCCATTGCGACCAAAGACAGCTGTAAGCCCTAGGATCGCGACGATAACCGGCAAAATAAAGGGCGCGCCCAAAAGCGTGATCAACGCACGGCGCCCCCAAAAAGACCGCCGCGCCAAGGCGCGCGCAACGGGGATGGCCAAAGCAACAGACAGAACGGCGGACCAAAAAGCCTGCACGACGGTAAAGCGCACCGCGGCCACATCAAAGGAATCAAGCGCACCAAACGCGTCGGCCCGAAGAGCCACAGCCGCCAAGGTGCCGAGGCTGAAAAACGTCACCAATCCAGCGACAATCAGCCCCGGCCAAGGATTTATTGCGAGAACGCGCGACGCCATTCGGCGATTGCCTCGTCCCGCAATGCAGCGGCTTGATCCTCATTTAAGAAGATCGCTTTTTCAGGATAGTTGAGCTGCGAAAACTCTTCAGGCCACTGATCTTTTGGCAAAGCTGCTGGATAGGACCAATTGGCTGTTGGGATGAGTTTTTGGAACTTTTCATCCATGATAAACGCCATGAATTGATCCGCGAGCTCGGGTTGATCTGTGGTTTTCAACTTAGCAGCCAATTCGACCATGAAGTAATGACCTTCATCAAACAATGCAGCAGACTTGGTTTGATCTTCTTCCGCGATGATATGGTACGCTGGTGACGTCGTGTAGGACAGCACCATGTCAACTTCACCGTCGGTGAACATGCCGTAGGCTTCAGACCAGCCTTTGGTGACAGTGGTCACTTTCGGTGCAAGCTTGGCCCACTCGGCCTCAGCATCATCACCAAAAACCTGCTTGCCCCAAAGAATCAAAGCCAAGCCAGAGATCGACGTCCGTGGATCTTGAATCGCGATTTTCCAATCTTCATCGCTGTTCACAAGCTCAGCAAAGCTGGTCGGCGGATTGGTAATTTTCGTGTTGTCATAGACAAAGGCCGTGTAGCCCCAGTTGAAGGGCAAAAACGTATCATCCGTCCACTCCAGCGGCAAAGTCAGCGCAGATGTATCGACGCCATGCGGCACAAACAGATCCGACTCCCGCGCTTTTTTGGTCACATCAGAGTTAAAGCCAATGGCGATGTCGGCATTGGTGCGTTCGCCTTCAAGCAACAAACGGGGCAAAAGATCGCCAGTGACATATTCGATTTCGCAATCGCAGGTCTCTTCGAACGCGGCCTTGATCGCAGGTCCGGGGCCCCACTCAGAGCCAAAATAGTCAGGTGCGTAAATTGTAAGAGGGTCAGCAAAGGCTGACGTGGCCAAAAGGCTGGCCGCAAGTGTCAGGCTATAGTTCATAGCTCGCTCCATTCAAAAATGGGCGAAGAAAAAGGTCGCGTCTGGTGATGCGAATACCTTCCCTCCGCCGGTGTTAGCCGGTTCAGGTTCTACGGGTCCGCTTTACGCATCTCAGCCACATGTGGTGGCACCCCGAGGTAGGGCGTAACTTAGCGCTAAATTTGCAAAGCACAAGACCAAGACGCATCGCCCCCTTTCCCAGACGGTCAACACCCGTTAAACCAAGGGCGATCTAGGAGCACAGCATGAGCATCAATACATTCGGCCATCTCTTTCGTTTCACCACTTGGGGTGAAAGCCACGGACCTGCGCTTGGCGCAACTGTTGACGGCTGCCCTCCTGGCATTGCGCTGACAGAAGAGATGCTGCAAGTCTGGCTCGACAAACGCAAACCTGGCACATCAAAATACACGACCCAACGCCGCGAAGCCGATCAGGTCGAAATTTTGTCTGGTGTGTTTGATGGCAAGACCACTGGAACACCCATTCAATTGATGATCCGCAACACGGATCAGCGTTCAAAAGACTATGGTGATATCTCAGAAAAGTTCCGCCCTGGTCATGCGGACATCACCTATTTTCAAAAATACGGCATTCGCGACTATCGCGGAGGTGGGCGTTCTTCGGCGCGCGAAACTGCGGCACGTGTTGCAGCTGGTGGCGTGGCCCGCGCAGCACTGGCGCACTTGATCCCAGATCTAGAGATCAAAGGCTATATGACCCAAATCGGGCCAAACGGCATCATTGGCGCGCGCGATATGGCGGAAATCGACAATAATCCGTTTTGGGTGCCCAGCGCTGTGACAGCCAAGAACTGGGCTGCGTATCTAGATGATATTCGCAAATCTGGCTCGTCCGTGGGCGCCGTGGTTGAAGTTGTCGCAAAAGGCGCACCGGCGGGCCTTGGCGCGCCGATTTATGCTAAGATCGACACTGATTTGGCCTCTGCAATGATGTCCATCAATGCTGTTAAGGGCGTTGAAATTGGCGAAGGCATGAACGCGGCACGTCTGACTGGCGAAGAAAACGCCGATGAAATCCGCATGGGCAACGATGGCCCTCGTTACATGTCCAATCATGCAGGCGGCATTCTGGGTGGGATTTCCACGGGGCAGGATTTGGTCGTGCGCTTTGCTGTAAAGCCGACCAGTTCGATCCTAACCTCGCGCAAAACTGTCACCAAATCCGGCGAAGACACCAATTTGATCACAAAGGGTCGCCACGATCCTTGCGTCGGCATTCGCGCTGTTCCTGTTGGCGAAGCGATGATGGCCTGCGTGATCTTGGATCACCTACTTTTGCATCGTGGTCAAAATGGCGAAACACCTTTGGGTGTTTTCGGCGCATAAATTACGCTTTAGACAGTTGAACGGCTAAGATGGCAACCATGATGGTGGCCACACCCACGAGGTCCCAGCCGTTCACCTGCTCACCCAGAACGAGGGCCGCGATCGCCACTCCGAAAAACGGATTTAGGAAGTGAAATGCGGCCCCTTTGATCGTGCCAATGCGCTCGACCAGTTTGAACCACAGCCATGTCGCAAACAGACCTGGCACGAAAGTGGTGTAAAGCATCGCTACCACCAGCTGGCTCGACATGTTCAGCTCATAGGTGTCAATCACTGGCGACAAAACGCCCAGCACAAGGCTGCCAACCAAACTTTGCAACCCGACCACCATTAGAACATTCGAACCCGCACCGACAGAACGCAAAGAGAGCGTCGCGACGGCCAGCGCGACCGTCCCAACGATGCACATTAAAACGCTCACCGCATCACTGCCTGCGGACAGACGCGTTCCCATGATCAACAATACACCTAGAAAACCGATCACAAGCCCGAGCAAGGCGATGGGTTTGGGAAATGTGCGCATGAATAAGATAGAGAGCAGCGCGACAACCAATGGCATTGAGGACGCCAAAACCGAGGCCAAAGAGGCCTCAACCGATCGCATTGCTAAGAAATACAAGCCAAGATAGGCCGCATTTTGGCACACACCAAAGATGATAATTGCGCGCCATTGCTGACGTGAAAACGACCACGTTTGGCCAAGGGCCCGCGCCAAACCAACGCCGACAACGCCAGACATGAAGAACCGCAAGGACAGCGCCGCCAGCGCAGGCGCATCGGCAACAATAACACGCGCTGAGGTGAAGGCCGATGACCACACCAAAACGAAAGCCACGCCCATCAAGATCGCTTTGGAATCCACTTTCATTTTATGTCCATATAGAAATGCAAAAGGGCCGCGCAAATGCACGACCCTTTTAAAAATACTGCGTGCAAGCCTTAGCCGTTCACGCTGTCTTTAAGCGCTTTGGCAATAGTCATTTTCACGACTTTGTCTGCGTCTTTTTTCATTTGCTCACCCGTTTGTGGGTTACGCACCATGCGCTCTGGGCGTTCACGGCAGTAGATTTTGCCGACACCTGGAAGCGTCACAGCGCCGCCAGCGGAAACTTCGCGGGTGATTATGGCAACAACTGCGTCAAGGGCAGCGCCCGCTGTTTTTTTGTCTGCGGCCAGCTCTTCTGCCAAAGCGGCAACAAGCTGTGTTTTTGTCATTGGTTTCGACATGTCTGTATCTCCTCGTGTCCCCCTTGGATTTAGAGGGTATCGGGCATTTCTAAGCGAATATAGTAGGCCCACACAACGCTTAGTGTGTAGAACCAGCCACTTTTCGCACATTTTGCAGCGATTTTTCGCCTCAGAGGAATGCAGTTTCTTCAAAAGAGCGCAGTTTTCGACTGTGAATACGCTCAATCGGCATATCTCGCAAAATTTCCATTGCGCGAATGCCGATCAAAAGGTGCCGTGAAACTTGGCTTTTGTAAAACTCAGACGCCATGCCTGGCAGCTTTAATTCACCATGAAGGGGTTTATCGGATACACATAGAAGCGTGCCGTAGGGAACTCGAAAGCGAAATCCATTCGCAGCAATCGTGGCGCTTTCCATATCAAGCCCAACAGCACGTGATTGCGACAAACGCTGCACTGGGCCAGATTGGTCTCGCAGTTCCCAATTGCGGTTGTCTATCGTCGCAACTGTGCCTGTACGCATGATGCGTTTGAGATCATAGCCTTCAAGCTGGGTGACTTGAGCCACCGCATTTTCAAGCGAGGTTTGAATTTCCGCCAAGGCAGGAATCGGCACCCAAACAGGAAGGTCCGCATCCAAAACATGGTCTTCACGCAGATAGGCATGAGCCAAAACAAAATCCCCCAATCGCTGGGAATTACGTAAACCTGCACAATGACCCACCATGATCCAAGCATGGGGGCGCAACACGGCGATATGGTCGGTCGCCGTTTTAGCATTCGATGGGCCCACACCGATGTTCACCAAGGTAACGCCAGACCCGTCTGCGCGCTTCAAGTGGTAGGTCGGCATCTGCGGCATCTTGCTGACCGCTTCAATCGGGGTGTCAGGATCAGTGATCTCAACATTCCCTGTGCTCACAAAGCTGGTGTAACCGCTATTTGGATCTGCAAGCTGCGCGCGTGCATAGGCCTCGAATTCAGAAACATAGAACTGGTAGTTCGTGAACAACACGTGGTTTTGGAAATGGCCGGCATCTGTTGCTGTGTAGTGCGACAGGCGCGCGAGTGAATAATCTATACGCTGCGCGGTAAATGGCGCCAAAGGCTCCGATCCGTCTTCGTACTGAAAAGCATACCCATTGACGATGTTATCATGGGTTGTTGCCAAATCCGGCACATCAAAGACATCACGCAAGGGGTAATCCATCACACCCTCTTGGGGCACAGTGACACTGTCATCATTGGCGACTGCAAAATGCACTGGCAGTGGCGTTTGTGATGGCCCGATTTCAACTTTAACACCGTGGTTTTCGATTAACTGCTGCAGCTGGAATGTCAGGTAGTTCCGAAACAGGTCAGGGCGCGTGACAGTTGTGGAATACACCCCGGGCTTGGACACATGACCAAAAGACAACCGACTGTCCTGAGATGCATAAGACCTCACTGTGATTCTAATTTCAGGATAATATGCGCGAAATTTTGAAGCTGGCTTGGTACCCTCGGCGACCTGGGAAAAGCGTTCTATCAAAAATTCCGTGGCTTCGGCGTATAGCTCTTCCAACCGTTGGACTGCAGCCACAGCATCCGAAAAAAATTCAGACTCGCGCAGCGGCGGCGTTTCTAGCTTTAGTCCCGTGTTCGACATCACCACAACAACTCCGTTCTAAACTCTTTGACCCAATCAGGTCTTGCATCTTGACCTTTGGTTGCGCAATTGTCACCAACTCTTAGGATGACGCAAGCCCAGTGCGCAGTGATAATTTACAAACGGGATGTCAATTTATGTCAGGCCATCTTTTTTCATACGGACACGGTTATTCTGCTGCAGCCCTTGCCAAGCTGCTTTTACCTGCAAACTGGTCCATTACAGGTACAACACGAGATCCAGATAAGGCTCTAACCTTGCGCAAAATGCGAATTAACGCCCGCGTCACGCCGCAAGACGACATTTCAAGTGATATCAAAAATGCTACGCATCTTTTGATGTCTGCCGCACCCACGAATGACGGCGATCCCTTTTTGCTCAACCACTTGCAAGATCTAAAAACCGCTCAAAATTTGGAATGGGTTGGCTATCTGTCTACAACAGGTGTTTACGGCGATCACGATGGCGGATGGGTTGATGAAACATCTCCGTTGACACCCGCAACGAAACGCGGAAAAGCCCGTGTCGCGGCAGAGGCGCAGTGGATTAAAGTGTCTGAAGATCTAGGCCTGAACCTTAAAATTTTCCGACTTGCGGGCATCTATGGCCCCGGTCGCGGCCCTTTCGCAAAGGTGCGTAATGGGACAGCACGGCGAATCATCAAACCGAACCAAGTTTTTTCACGCATTCATGTTCAAGACATCGCACAGGTCCTTTTGGCCTCAATAAATCGACCCAAATCCAGCCAAATATTCAATGTTTGCGACAATTTTGCGGCCCCACCTGAGGATGTGATTGGCTATGCCGCCGAACTGCTCGGACTGCCATTGCCACCAGCCCAAGACTTCGAGGCAGCAGACATGACGCCCATGGCACGCAGTTTTTATGCGGAAAGCAAAAAGGTCAAAAACGACCGGATAAAATCGGAACTTGGTGTCGAGCTGATTTACCCCGACTACATGTCAGGCCTCAACGCGCTGCTAGCGTCTGAAAGCTAAATCACGCCCGCTTTGACGCGATGTCTGTGATATCCAAAACGCTGAGAACTTTGGCTTCGATGTCTTCGGCATTCAAGCCAGCAGTCGCATACATATCGGCGGGGCTAGACTGATCGATAAAGGTATCCGGCAAAACCATAGACCGAAACTTCATACCCCGATCAAACACGCCCTCATTGGCCAGAAAATCGGCGACATGAGACCCAAATCCACCGATAGCACCCTCTTCGATCGTGATCAGCGCCTCATGGTTTTCAACCAAATCACGGATAAGATCATGATCCAAAGGCTTGGCAAATCGAGCATCGGCAATGGTCGGTATTATGCCTTTTTGCGCCAAGCTTTCGCAAGCTTTCCTAACGGCATCAAGGCGCGTGCCAAACGACAAAATCGCAACCCGCGCGCCGTTTTGAATAATACGACCTTTACCGATTTCAATCGGTGTGCCGCGTTCTGGCATTTCAACACCAACGCCTTCGCCACGCGGATACCTAAACGCGATAGGCCCATCGTCATGCGCCGCAGCAGTGGCGACCATATGGACCAATTCGGCCTCATCAGATGCTGCCATCACAACAAAGCCCGGCAAATTGGTCAAAAACGCGATGTCGAATGACCCCGCATGGGTGGCCCCATCAGCGCCAACCAAACCCGCACGATCAATTGCAAACCGCACAGGCAAACGTTGGATGGCAACATCATGCACGATTTGGTCGTATCCACGCTGCAAAAAAGTCGAATACATCGTGCAAAACGGCTTCATGCCGCCAGCAGCCAAACCAGCTGCGAAAGTCACGCCATGCTGTTCAGCAATCCCGACATCAAAACAACGAGATGCATATCGCTCAGCAAACAAATTGAGGCCTGTGCCATCGGGCATCGCCGCCGTCACCGCACAAATTTTGTCATCAAAAGACGCCTCTTGCACCAAGGCCTTCCCAAATACGGACGTATAAGACGGCGCGTTTGGCGTCGCTTTCTCTTGTTTACCCGTCAGGACATCAAACTTCGCAGTCGCGTGGCCCTTATCACTTGCACGCTCAGCAGGCGCGTACCCTTTGCCCTTTTTCGTGATCGTATGGATCAAAACTGGCCCCGTTGCCCGCGCTTTAACGGTGCGCAAAACGGACAAGAGTTGATCCATATCGTGACCATCAATGGGACCAATATAGGAAAATCCAAGTTCTTCAAACATCGTCCCGCCAACGGTCATACCCTTGAGCATTTCTTTCGCGCGGCGCGCTCCGTCTTGGAATGGCGGCGGCAGCAAAGATACTGCGCCTTTTGCTGCGGCTTTAAGTTCTTGAAACGGCTCGCCTGCGTAAAGACGTGACAGATAGCTGGAAAGTGCGCCCACGGGTTCGGCGATAGACATTTCGTTGTCGTTGAGGATCACAAACAAACGCTTGCCCAAATGGCCCGCGTTATTAAGTGCCTCAAAGGCCATGCCCGCTGACATCGCGCCATCACCGATGACCGCAATACCATCGCCAAGCGCCGGATCAGGCGCGCCGCCCAAATCGCGCGCCACGGAAAACCCAAGTGCTGCTGAAATAGACGTAGAACTGTGCGCAGCACCGAAAGGGTCGTAGGGGCTTTCGGAACGTTTGGTAAACCCAGACAGACCGTCTTTTTGGCGCAAGGTGCGAATGCGGTCACGGCGACCTGTGAGAATTTTATGTGGATAACACTGGTGCGACACATCCCAGATCAATCGATCTTTCGGGGTATCAAAAACGGCATGCAGCGCGACAGTCAACTCGACCACGCCAAGACCAGCGCCCAAGTGCCCGCCTGTTTCAGACACCGCCGAAATCGTCTCAGCGCGCAGCTCTCCTGCCAAGCGTTTCAGCTCGGCATCAGACAGGGATTTAAGGTCCGCAGGCGTCGCTACACGGTCAAGGGTCGGCGTGTCAGGAAGATCAGACATGGCGCATCATCTTTCTTAAGTTTCGCGGGAAATAACGAACCGCGCCGTCGCGCGCAAGGTTTCAGCGCGATTCCCGTAGGGGCCAATTGCCTCACATGCTTCATCAACAAGCGAGGCCGCACGTTTTTGCGCCGCCTCTAATCCAAGCAAAGACACAAATGTCGCCTTGCCGGCATCTTGGTCTTTGCCAACAGCTTTACCGGTTTTGCCAGAGTCACCAATAACATCCAAAATATCGTCTTGGATTTGAAAGGCCAATCCCAAAGCACGCGCATAGCGCGCCAAAGGCAGCGGATCTCCCCCGCCTAAAATGGCGCCAGCTGTGGCGGACCATTCGATCAAAGCACCCGTTTTGTTGGCTTGAAGTTCGGTGATCGCGGTCAAATCCAAGGGCGTCAGCGCAGTTTCTGCCGCTATATCTTGCGCTTGCCCCAGCACCATACCCTGCGCACCAGAGGCCCGCGCCAAAGAGGCGATCAAATCGACCCTAATCTGGCTGGATGAGGATGTCTCAACGCGCGAAAGCAATTCAAACGATAGAGTTTGCAGCGCATCACCGACAAGCACTGCGGTGGCTTCATTCCACTTTTTATGAACCGTTGGCTGGCCTCGACGTAGATCATCGTCGTCCATACACGGCAAGTCGTCATGCACCAAACTATAGGCATGCATGGCCTCGATCGCGGCGGCGGACCAAACCGATTGAGCAGACTCAATATCGTGCAAAGCGGCGCTTTCCAACACCAACAAAGCGCGCAGGCGCTTGCCGCCGGTGAGGGCATATTGAACACCCAACTCAACAGGAGATTGCCCAAGAGGGGCCAAAACGCCCTTGAAACAAGTTTGCACCAATTGACGACAGCGGTCGAGTTCGGTTTGCATCAGAGGCCTTCGACAGCTTGAACTCCGGCAGGTTTGCCGTCGGACCCAACTGAGATTTTTTCAACTTTTTCTTCGGCGTCTTTCAGCTTGGCTTCGCAATGAGCTTTAAGTTCAGCGCCACGCTCGTACAACTTGATGCTGTCTTCAAGCGCCACTTCGCCGCGCTCAAGCTTTGCCACAACTTGGTCAAGTTCAGCCATTGCAGCTTCAAAACTCAATTCAGATACAGTCGTCTCAGTCATATCGACGTCTCCACACAGATTTGTCTCGGTATATTATGGGCTGCATACATGAATTGACCACCTCTTGGCCAGTTCCCAGTCAGGCAAGTTGTCAGAGAATTTTCACTCGGGGCTCAGCATATACCCAGCGCCGCGCACAGTTTGCAAGAACCGTGGCTGGCGCGGGTCGGATTCGAATTTGCGCCGCAGCCGTGTGATCTGGACATCCACGGCGCGCTCTTGGGCTTGGCCCCCATCGCGTCCCAATTTTTCCACCAACTCACCCCGTGATACCGTTGCACCAAGGGTCGCAGAAAAAATACGCATGAGTTGGGCTTCGGTTTGAGTTAGGCGCACAATTTGATCGCCTTCCCACAATTCGCCACGCTCGATATCGTATCTAAAGTCGCCCAAATGCAGGAATTTCGGTAAGGTTGCTGTCTCTTCGGGCTGCGGAACGCGGCGCAATATGGCATTGATACGCAGCAACAATTCTTTCGGCTCAAACGGTTTGGCCAAATAGTCGTCGGCCCCCGCCTCAAGCCCAGAAATCCGATCTTCGGTTTCGCCTTTGGCCGTCAGCAAAAGGATCGGAGTTACCAAAGTTTGACGCAGGCTGCGCGTGAGCGTCACCCCGTCTTCGCCTGGCATCATCACATCCATGACAATCATGTCGAATTCCAACCCAGCCAATAGCCTACGCGCATGGGCGGCGTCTCGTGCGGCCGTCACGCAAAACCCATTGCGGATCAAAAACTTTTGAAGCAACTGGCGAATACGTTCATCGTCGTCAACAATGAGAAGATGAATATCGCTCACGTGTCTTGCTCCTTTAGAACATTAAAATAGGTCTGTTGGTCTGTATCCATCATTGCTTCTAGCACTTCACGAAAGCCTGCGACAGCCTCTGGCCCTGCCTTACTGAACGCCGTGCGCATACGTGCCCGCTGCGCTTCTGACAACTCAGCCTCAAGCGATTTGCCTTTGGGTGTCAAAAACAGGTGCCGTTCACGTTTGTCTTTTTGCCCAACACGGCTTTCGACCAACTCATCTTCGATCAACGTGCGCAACACACGGTTGAGTGATTGTTTGGTGACCCCCAAAACATCGAGCAACGCATTCACGGTCGCACCGGGCGCGCGATTGATAAAGTGGACAGCGCGATGGTGCGCCCGTCCGTAACCGTGCATGTCTAGAATTCTATCTGGGTCCGCGGTAAACCCTCGGTAGGCAAAAAACATCGCCTCAATCCCGCGACGCAATTGCTCGTCTGTCAGAAACAACAGGCTTTCGCCACCACGTGTACTCTTGCCTTCTGCCACACTGTCTCCATTCACAATCTGCGTAACCTATAAGCATTTTAAGTCAGCGACATTGACATTCCAAGCTGCAATTGTTAGCGCGTAGCATGTTTTGCGTAAGATAATGTTAAATATATCCTATCGACACGCAACAATTGCAAATTGCACAGCTATAGGGAATAGAAAATGGCCGGTTCATTCGAAGATCGCGATGGTAAAATCTGGATGGACGGCGCGCTCGTCGAATGGCGCGATGCTCAAGTCCATATTTTGACCCACGCAATGCACTATGCCTCATCAGTATTCGAAGGTGAGCGTTGCTATTCAGGTAAAATTTTCAAGTCCCGCGAGCACTCAGAACGCCTTCTGCGCTCCGGCGAACTTTTGGACATGCCGATCCCCTATTCTGTCGATGAAATCGAAGCCGCGAAATACGCCGTACTCGAAGCGAATGGCTGGACAGACGCCTACATCCGCGTTGTGGCTTGGCGTGGGGCTGGCGAAGATATGGGTGTTGCCTCGAATAGAAACCCTGTGCGCATGGCTGTTGCCGCATGGGAATGGGGTGCCTACTACGGCGATGCTAAAATGCAGGGCGCAAAGCTCGACATCGCCAAATGGAAGCGCCCGTCCCCAGAGACAATTCCGACAGCTGCCAAAGCCGCTGGCCTTTACATGATCTGTACGATGTCCAAACACGCGGCAGAAGCCAAAGGCTGTTCCGATGCATTGTTCATGGATTACCGCGGCTATGTTGCCGAAGCGACAGGCGCCAATATTTTCTTCGTCAAAGACGGCGAAGTGCACACACCGACACCAGACGCGATCTTGAACGGCATCACCCGCCAAACCATCATTCAAATGCTGGAAGACAAAGGCATCACAGTTCATGAACGCGTGATTATGCCTGAAGAACTCGACGGATTTGAGCAGTGCTGGCTGACTGGAACCGCTGCCGAAGTGACCCCAGTTGGTCAAATTGGCGAACACACATTTGAAGTCGGTGCGCTGACACGCGACATCGCGGAATTTTACGAAAAATTAGTGCGCAGCTAAATTAGGAAAACTTAAAGCCTCTTCTGCTAAATATCTTTGGTGATATTTGGTGGAGAGGCACTTTGGTTAAGAAAGAAACAATCGTTGTCAGCTTGGTCGCAGCTTTTATCGTACTGCCGGCAGCGCTGAGTCTTTCCGCTTACTTCATCACCAAGAATCCGAACTTTCGCCCTCTCGGTATCACTTTAGACAGTCTGACCGAAGCGGGTTTGATCGAAAGTTCTGGTGAAATTATCGCCGTCATTTCGATTGGCGATCGGTCCCCAAAACAAACTTCAAAAAAAGAATACACAAAAGCTCTAGAGTCGACATTCGAGATTTTGGAAAGCGAAGTAGAGGTCAAATTTCGCACCGTCCCAAACAGTTCCGAAATATCCGTCACATACCTCGTCGGACTAAACCGCATCGGCCCCTACCCTATCACGCAAGCTGCCAGCGGCGTTAAAGCTGCGGTGCGCGCCGAGCGACTGGTCAAAGCCCACCAAATTAAACTCGCTAAAAATCTGGAAAAAATTGAAGGGTCGAGAGGCTCTACATCTTGGTTTCGGTTTTTTGACGGCTAGAACCTATACCGATCATAGCCGAGACATAGCCCAAGCGGCTGCCTCTGCAACAGTTTCATCGGGGTCAGCCATCAGCGCACTCACAGATGGACCAAACGTTTTATCACCAGAGTTCCCAATAGCGTAAAGCACATTGCGTACGAACCGGTTTCGTCCGATGCGTTTGATAGGTGATCCCGAAAAGCGCTCTCGAAAAGCCGTGTCATCCAAGGCAACCAACTCCGACAATGGCGGAGACACCAAATCCGCGCGTGCATGATATCGAATGTCTGCCGCCTGCACCGCAAATTTATTCCACGGACAAGCCGCCAAACAGTCGTCACATCCATAGATACGGTTGCCCAAAAGAGGCCTTAGATCTTCGTCCACCGGTCCATGATGTTCGATCGTCAGATAAGAAATGCAGCGCCGCGCATCAATCTGATACGGCGCAGGAAAGGCGTTTGTTGGACAAGATGTCAGGCAGGCTGTGCAGGACCCACAGTGATCGACTTCTGCAGGATCAGGGTCGAAATCAAGCGTCGTAAAGATTGCGCCCAAAAAGAACCAGCTGCCCAAATCGCGACCAACCAAGTTGGTGTGCTTACCCTGCCAACCCAGCCCTGCTTTCGCCCCAAGGGGTTTTTCCATCACAGGCGCCGTGTCAACGAACACTTTGATTTCAGTATCAGAGCCTGCTTGATCGATCAGCCAGCGCCCAACGCGCTTGAGACGTTTTTTTACGATGTCATGATAATCGCGATTACGCGCATAAACCGAAATGGCCCCCGCATCTTTGCGCTTCACGGCCTCCATCGGATCATCGTCTGGCGTATAGGCTTCGGCCAGCATGATCACCGATTTCGCCGCAGGCCAAAGCGCTGACGGATCACCACGCCACGCCATACGATCCGCCATCCATGCCATTTGGCCGTGACGCTCCAAATCGACAAACTGCTGCAAGCGCGCCATGGCTTCGGGCAACTCAGGACGGGCAAACCCAACCTGTGAAAACCCTTCGTTCAAGGCCTGCTGACGAACCGTCTCTTTGTCCAATACTGCCACTGCCCGCGCCCCTTTGGGCTAACCTATATCAAAAGTCGAGGTCAGCATAATGCGCAGGTGGTGGAAACCCAGAAACGTGATCGGCCAAAAGTGAACGAAAGGCTGGGCGTGATTTGATCTTAGCGTACCAATCTTTGACAACTGCAGACCGGTTCCAATCCACATCCGAAATGTAGTCGAGCGACGACAAATGTGCAGCAGCCGCGAAATCAGCCAAGGTCATCGCATCTCCCGCAAGCCAACGGCGACGATCCAAAAGCCATGCCATATAGTCCAAATGGAACTTAATCGCCTTTGATCCTGCTTTGACGTTTTTCGAATCGGGGTAACCCGACTTGGTCAACTTGCGGTTCACCCGCTCGTACAAAAGATTCGACGTCACCTCGTGATGGAATTTGTCATCAAACCAAGACACCAATCTGCGAACCTCGAAGCGTCCTTCAGGGTCGTTTGGCATCAAGGACGGGCTTGGATGTTTTTCTTCAATGTACTCACAAATCGCGGCACTTTCGGACAAGATCATGTCGTCAATGCGCAAAATCGGGACTTTTCCAGCAGGATTGCGACGCAAAAAATCTGGGTCACGTTCCCAGTACCGCTCTTCGACCAGCTCCACTTCGAGCTTTTTCTCTGCAAGGCTCAAACGCACTTTGCGACAAAATGGGGATAAGGGAACATGGAAAAGTCGGATCATTGCACAGTACTCTTTTGTTTTTATCCTAAGTGCCGTGAAAGCGCGGCCAATTCAATCCTCGAAACACGCTGAGCGCCCGTCCGCTCGAATTGTAGCAGCACCGTCGACAATTTGCGCCGCACGTCGTTTAACGAAAGGACCAGGATTGCCAGCGTTTCTGAGTTTCGGTGCAGGCAGCACTGCAGCGAGTTGCGCCGCTTGTTTGGAGGTCAACTCTTCAGGGCCAACCCCAAAATAAGTGCGCGCAGCGGCCTCAGCGCCAAACACACCTTCGTCGAACTCTGCGATATTCAAATAAACTTCGAGAATACGTCGTTTGCTCCACGTCAGTTCGACGATTGGAGTCACCAAGGCTTCCAGCGCTTTGCGTGGCCATGAACGGCCATGCCACAGAAAAGCATTTTTAACCACTTGCTGCGAAATCGTCGACGCCCCCCTACCGGCGCCCTCATCGATGGCCGCGCGGATGGCACTAAGGTCAAACCCCCAATGTTCACAAAAATTCGCGTCTTCGGCAGCCACAACAGATCGTGCAAAGACTGGCGCGATGTCTTCCAAGGACACCCATTGATAATCAACTCCATCCCCGACACGCCCCTCGGACACCATGTAGGGCGTCGTCGGTACAGGTATCACAGTGTACGCCAAAATCCAGATTAAACCGAGAGCAATGACGCCTATGACCAGCTGAAAAAACCGTCGCCGTTGCCGCGCGAAAAAGCCAAGCCCAGCAGGCTCGCGCTTTGCAACAGGTCGCAAAGGTGTTTTAGCCTTTTTGGTTTTACCCTTGGTCGTCTGTTTTTTTTTCGATGTTTTAGCCATAGCGCAGTGATTCATGGTCCTAAGGTTCAGGTCAAGACGTCGTGCAAAGAACACGCGTATTTGGTAGAAGAAAAAGCCCCCAATCGCTTGGGGGCTTAGAAAGTCTTCAAGGTGTCAAAACCTTATTCCGCAGGAATGGCGCCTTTTTCCAAATTCAGTGGCGCTTTGATGTGCACCAGCATTTCTTTGGGGCAAACTTGCAAAAAGTTGGCTTTTTCAGCATCCCAGTTGGACAGAATCTCAAACGCTTTAACAGACCCAGATTCACGCAGATGACGCTCAATCAAAGATTTAAGCTCAGTTTCCCAATACTCAACCGTCACAGGACGGGTCACCAAGGTCTCGTGGTTCATCAACTGTAACGCAGTGCCTTCAGGGTCGTACAAATACGCCATACCACCCGTCATACCTGCGCCGAAGTTGGCGCCGATAGACCCAAGTATCACCGCAATACCACCGGTCATGTACTCACAGCCGCTGGAACCACAACCTTCGATTACAACTTTTGCGCCAGAGTTGCGCACAGCGAAACGTTCGCCTGCGCGACCCGCTGCAAAGAGGTAACCATCAGTCGCACCATAAAGAACCGTGTTGCCGATAATTGTGTTTTCGGACGCAACCAAAGGCGAGTGCATCGGAGGACGCACCACGATGATACCGCCAGATAAGCCTTTGCCGACATAATCGTTGGCGTCACCTGACACTTCTATCTTCAAACCTGGGGCTGCAAAAGCACCCAAAGACTGACCTGCTGAACCTGTAAGTTTCACAGTCAGGTGATCCTCTTGAAGATCATTGCGCATGCCAAAGTTCTGCACAATGTGGCTTGAGGTCCGCGTGCCAATGGTCCGATGCGTGTTTTGAACCGCGTAAGACAATTGCATTTTCTCGCCGTCTTTCAAGAAACGCGCAGCGTCAGAGACGATTTGCGCATCCAGCGTATCAGGCACAGCATTGCGTGGCTTAGAGCGATCGTAGACAATTTTGTCAGCGCCATCGACGGTGATCAAAAGCGGGTTAAGATCAAGATCATCGAGATGCGCAGACCCGCGTGACACCTGTGTCAGCAGATCAGCACGACCGATGACTTCATCCATAGAGCGCGCGCCAATAGAGGCCAGAATTTCACGCACTTCTTGCGCATAAAATGTGATCAAGTTGACCACTTTATCCGCATTGCCGGTGAATTTTTTGCGCAGATCGTCGTCTTGCGTACACACACCAACTGGGCATGTATTCGACTGACATTGACGGACCATGATACAGCCCATCGCGATCAAAGCTGCTGTGCCGATACCGTATTCTTCGGCGCCGAGCATCGCAGCCATAACCACGTCACGACCTGTGCGCAAACCACCATCGGTGCGCAACGTCACGCGTTCACGCAGGTTGTTCATAGACAGAACCTGATGCGCCTCAGTGAGGCCCATTTCCCATGGCAGACCCGCAAATTTGATCGAGGTCGCAGGAGATGCGCCCGTACCGCCATTATGGCCGGAAATCAAAATAATATCCGCTTTCGCTTTGGCCACACCGGCTGCAATCGTACCAACGCCAGACGACGCCACGAGTTTCACTGTGACTTTACAGCGTGGGTTGATCTGCTTGAGATCGTAGATCAGCTGCGCCAAATCCTCGATAGAATAGATATCGTGGTGCGGCGGCGGAGAGATCAAAGTCACGCCTTTGGTCGAGTGACGCAACTTGGCGATAAGGTCTGTAACCTTCATACCAGGAAGCTGACCGCCCTCACCGGGTTTCGCGCCTTGAGCCACTTTGATTTCCAACTCTTCACAAGCCAAAAGATACTCGGCTGTGACCCCAAACCGGCCTGACGCGACCTGTTTAATCTTCGCAGAAGCGTTGTCGCCGTTTGGTTCTGGCGTGAAATCTTCGGGGCTTTCGCCACCTTCACCAGAGTCAGATTTCGCGCCAATGCGGTTCATCGCAATGGACAACGTGCGGTGCGATTCAGGAGACAAAGCCCCCAAAGACATGCCCGGCGTTACAAAGCGTTTGCGGATCGCAGTGATGGATTCCACCTCTTCGATTGGCACAGGTTTGCCCAAAGGCTTGACGTCCAAAAGATCGCGCAAGTGGATCGGCGGGTTAGACCGCATCTTGGCAGTGTACTGTTGCCACATAGAATAGGACGCACGATCACAAGCTGATTGCAGCATGTGCATCGACTGCGCTTCCCACGCATGAGTTTCGCCAGATTTACGCGATTTGTAGAAACCACCGATCGGCAATGTGTTCCCACCCAAGTAGCCTTGCGCATGGACTGCTTCAAGTTTCTTTTGGATACCGCCAACACCGATACCGGAAATGCGTGACTGCATCCCAGGGAAGAACTCCGCACACATAGCGCGCGAAAGGCCAACAGCCTCAAAGTTCAAGCCACCGCGGTAGGATGAGATCACAGAGATGCCCATTTTTGCCATGATTTTTAGCAAACCAGCATCAACAGCCGCGCGGTAGCGCGCGACAGCTTCGGTCAATGTACAATCCAAAAGGCCGCGCTCGATACGATCATTGAGCGAATCTTCGGCCAAGTAAGCGTTTACGATGGTCGCACCACAGCCAATCAAAACCGCGAAGTAATGCGGATCGATACATTCAGCGGAGCTCACGCCGATAGAGCAGAATGTACGCAGGCCTTTGCTTGTCAGCCAGCTGTGCACAGCAGAGGTCGCCAGAATCATCGGCATCGCGACACGATCAGCGCTTTGGCCTTGATCCGTCAGAACAATGTGACCACCGCCAGAACGCACGGCTTCTTCCGCTTCTGCTCGCACACGATTAAGACCATCGCGCAGCGCAGTCGCACCACCGTCGACAGCGAATGTACAATCGATTTCCGTCATCGGCGCGTTGAATTTCGATTTCAGCGTTTCGAATTGGGCGTTGCCAACGAACGGACTGTCGAGCACCAGAATCTCTGTCTGAGAGCTGCTCTCATCCAGTACGTTTTTCAGATTGCCGAACCGCGTTTTGAGCGACATCACACGATACTCGCGCAATGAGTCAATCGGAGGGTTGGTCACCTGAGAGAAGTTTTGACGGAAGAAGTGGCTTAACGGACGGTATTTTTCAGACAAAACCGCGGAAGGTGTGTCATCACCCATCGAGGCCAAAGTCTCTTTGCCATCTTCGGCCATCGGCGCAAGAATTTGCTCCAACTCTTCGATAGAATAGCCTGCTGCGATTTGGCGCTGCTTCAGGTCTACACCGCTAAAAATCGCTTTTTCCTCTAAACCAGAAAGATCTGTTTCAAGGTCATTGATCTTGCCGGCCCAGTCGCCAAATGGCCGTGCTGAAGCCAATTTATCTTTCATCTCGGTGTCGTGATACAATTTGCCGTTGCGCATATCGACAGCAAGCATTTGGCCAGGACCAAGCGCGCCCTTTTCGACGACAGTCGCCTCATCCGTTGGTACCATGCCAACTTCAGAGCCGGCGATCACAAGGCCATCACCCGTCACAACGTAGCGCATTGGACGCAAACCGTTACGGTCCAGGCCAGCACAGACCCAACGACCATCAGTCATCGCCAAAGCAGCAGGGCCATCCCATGGCTCCATCACAGAGTTCACATAAGAATACATGTCACGCCAAGACTGTGGCAGCTCCACCGCTTGCTGCGACCACGCCTCAGGTACGAGCATGGTTTTCGCCATAGGCGCAGAGCGCCCAGCGCGGACCAAAACTTCGAACACAGCATCAAGTGCCGCAGAATCAGACGCACCTTGCGGAATGATCGGTTTGATATCCTCAGCGGTGTCACCAAACGTGCCAGAGGCCATACGGATCTCATGCGACTTCATCCAGTTTTTGTTGCCTTTGAAGGTGTTGATCTCACCATTGTGGGCCAACATACGGAACGGCTGCGCAAGCCACCACTGTGGGAACGTGTTTGTCGAATACCGCTGGTGGTAAATCGCAAAAGCAGATTCAAAACGTTCATCCATCAAGTCAGGATAGAATTCTGCAACCTGTTCGGCCAGCATCATGCCCTTGTAGATGATCGAGCGGCAAGACAGGGAACAGACATACAAAGACTGTGCGCCCGCTGCCAATGCGGCTTTTTCGATGCGACGACGGATCACGTAAAGCTCGCGCTCGAATGTTTCTTCATCCACGCCTTTAGAGTTCGAAATCAAAATTTGTTCGATTTCAGGACGTGTCAAATTGGCTTTTTCACCCAAACAATCAACGCTCACAGGGACGTGACGCCAACCGTAGATGTAGTAGCCCATCCGCAGAACTTCGGATTCAATGATCGTGCGGCATGTTTCTTGAGCACCAAAATCAGTGCGCGGCAAGAAAATTTGCCCAACAGCGATCATTTCATCTGTGCGAGGCTTGTGCCCTGTGCGCTTCACTTGGTCATAGAAAAACGAAACTGGGATTTGCACATGAATACCAGCGCCATCACCTGTCTTGCCATCAGCATCAACAGCACCACGGTGCCAGATTGCTTTCAGAGCAGAAATACCATTTTCAACAACTTTGCGAGATTTTGATCCGTCGATTGAAACAACAAGACCAACCCCACAAGAGGAGTGCTCATCTTCTTCGCGGAAGAGAGAGTTTTGCGCCATCCATTCGCGTTTTGCTTCTTCGCGAGCGACCCAGCTTTCATCAAATTTTGTCATATCGGAACCCTTTCATATCAGTGGCACTATGGCCATTGGGTCAGAGCGATTGCTCTTTAAGACTTCAGATTGGATCGATGGGGCGGCGTTATGCCCGACGGAAATTTGGCAAAAGCGAGCGAAATATCGCTCCTGAGCCAATTGCTGTCTTATCCTCTTCGACCCGTTAAGATTTATTCGGCTGCAATACTTGCAGCGGCATTGACCTGTTCGACAATGGCGTCAGCTGCTTCGCGCCCATCACGGATCGCCCAAACAACCAAAGACGCGCCACGCTGAATATCACCGCAAGCATAAACGCCCGGCAATTTGGTTTCATGCGTTTTGAAGTCGGCCAAAACTGTACCCCAACGCGTGACTTCCAAACCGTCAGCATTCCACAATTTTGGAAGCTCTTCTGGCTCGAATCCAAGCGCCTTGATCACGATATCTGCACCTTCGACATAATCGGCACCCTCGATCACTTCGGGCGATTGACGACCTGAAGCATCCGGTGCGCCCAAACGCATCTTTTGCACCATAACGCCAGTGACAGGATTGCCAGCAAAGCCTTTGGGCGCGGCAAGCCAGACGAATTCTACGCCTTCTTCTTCGGCGTTTTGTGTCTCGCGTTGCGAACCAGGCATATTAGCACGGTCACGGCGGTACAAACATTTCACCGATGTGGCGCCTTGACGGATCGCAGTACGCACACAGTCCATCGCCGTATCACCACCGCCGATCACCACGACTTTTTTGCCCTTGGCGTTCAATTCACCACTGTCAAATTCAGCAACAGTGTCACCAAATGAAACTTTGTTTGACGCTGTCAGGTAGTCTAGCGCAGCAACGATACCGTCAGAACCAGCCCCCGGCCCTTGAAGATCGCGAGACTTGTAAACACCTGTTGCGATCAAAACCGCGTCATGCTTTTCGCGCAGAGCCTCAAAAGAGATGTCTTCGCCAACATTGCAGTTCAAAACAAACTCAACGCCTGAGTCTTTCAACTGATCGATGCGACGCATCACCACGTCTTTTTCAAGCTTGAAGCTTGGGATGCCGTAGGTCAGCAAACCACCAGCGCGATCAGAGCGTTCATATACAGTGACCTGAAGACCAGCGCGACGCAAACGATCCGCTGCGGCGACGCCACCTGGACCAGACCCGATGATGCCAACGGATTCAGTGCGTTCGGTATGCGGCTTGATGGTCTCAACCCAACCGTTTTCCCAAGCTGTATCTGTGATGTATTTTTCAACAGCGCCAATCGTGACTGTTCCGTGGCCAGACTGCTCAATCACACAGTTGCCTTCGCACAGACGATCCTGTGGACAGATGCGACCACAGATCTCAGGAAACGCATTGGTTTCTTGTGAAATTTCGTACGCTTCTTTCAAACGCCCACTTGCTGTCAAACGCAACCAGTCAGGGATGTTGTTGTGAAGCGGACAATGCGATTGGCAATATGGCACACCACACTGCGAACAGCGGGACGCCTGCTCTTCGGCTTTCGCCGAAATGAAGTCACCGTAGATTTCCAAGAAATCTTCCTTACGGTCGCCTGCGTCGCGTTTTTCGGGCATATCCCGTCCAACGTTCACAAATTTGAGCATAGGCTCCTTGGCCATAACGCAATATCTCCGTAGGTTTGAAATTGAATTTGTATGCTGTTTACAAAGAACTGGCACAAAAGAAAAGTCATAAGTACTGTCCTATATGTTGTTTCCTGTCAGAAATTTCTCCATTTCAACTATAATTTCCCAACAATAATGTCAGTGCGGTTGACGTAAATTGAAGCTTCTTATTGAGTTTAAAAGAGTTTATCATTTTTTCGACAGCGCACCAAGGACAGCATTATGAGCATCTACTACTTACTTCTCGTCGCGTTAATTCAAGGTCTTACAGAGTTTTTACCCGTTTCATCCTCTGGTCACTTGATTCTATTGCCCTACTTCGTTGGAATCGATGACCAAGGCCAAGCCATCGATGTGGCCGTTCACATCGGCACCTTAGGCGCAGTCGTCGCTTATTTCTGGGCAGACGTCAAAGTCGGCCTCATGGGCATTCCCCGCATGCTTACCGGAAAAATTGACACACCAGGAGCAAAGCTTGCCTTCCTTTTGCTCATCGCTACGATCCCTGTGATCGTTCTCGGATTGATCCTCAACGTTACGGGCCTATCGGATGCCATGCGATCTATCCGTGTGATCGGCTGGACGATGCTCATTTTCGGCATCGTTTTGTATTGGTTCGACCAAAAAGGCCCTACCCACAAAACAGACACAGATTGGTCGATCAAAGACGCAATCATTCTTGGCCTCTGGCAAGCGGTCGCTCTAATCCCAGGAACATCACGCTCGGGCATCACCATCACCGGCGCGCGCGCTCTAGGATACACTCGTGAAGATGGCGCAAAAATTGCCATGTTAATGTCGATCCCAACCATTTTGGCCTCAGGCATTTTGCTCGGCGCTGAGGTTGCTGGTGAAGCTGACTGGGAGCTGATGAAATATGCAGGCATCGGCGCGGCATTCGCTTTCATCGCGGCCTTGGGAGCGCTTGCGTTGATGATGCGACTTTTACGGTCTGTGAGCTTCACACCCTATGTGATTTACCGCGCCATTCTTGGCGTCGTACTTTTGGTTATCTCTTACAGCGCATAAATATCTAAAACCGCACAAAAAAAGCGCGCCCAAAAATTGGAGCGCGCTTTTTTGTTTTTTAGTCAAACTCTTTAGGTTTTATGCAGATTTTTCGCACTGTCACGGATATCAGCATATTGCCCCGTATCTCGGTAAACCCAAAGATACTCAGGTAAAATGGCGTCCATCGTGGTTGGCGTAATACCCAAATCTGCAAAGCTTTTTGCCTCAGGCGACACAACACAGTCATTGGCGAGGTTCTTGACCTGATCACGCGTCAGAACTTTGTTGTGGAAAAGTCCCAACGTCATAGTCTGCGCAAAGCCAAAGCCCATCGCCATGAGATCGCCAACAAAGAACGGCAAATCAACAACAAGACGACGGCGCTGAATAAGGCCGAGCATTTTGTGGATCAAACCTTTGAGCGTATCCACTTCAGGGCCGCCCAACTCATAAATGCCTGCAGGCGCAACACCCAACACGCCTTTGACAGCTGCTTGCGCCACATCATCGACGTAAACGGGCTGGAACTTTGATTCTCCGCCAACCAAAGGCAAAACAGGTCCGAATTTGGTCATCTCGGCAAAGCGATTGAAGAAATCATCTTCGACACCGAAGACAACCGAAGGTCGCAAAATCACCGCAGACGGGAAGGAAGCAAGCACAGCCTGTTCACCTTCGGCTTTGGTTTTTGCATATTCACTTGTCGACGCAAGATCTGCGCCAATCGCTGACAAGTGAACCAAGTTGCCAACACCTTCTTCAGCAGCGATGCGCGCGATGCGCGATGCGCCGTCGGTTTGAACCGCTGCAAAAGAGTTTTTACCCTTTTCAGTCAAAACACCCACGCAGTTCACAACTGCATCTGCGCCCTGCATCGCGGCGCGCACTGAAGCATCATCGCGAATATTGCACAGAATAGGATCGACCTGACCGACCGCCCCATAAGGTTTTACGTGAAGCGCCTCGTTAGGGCGACGAACAGCAACGCGAACGCGCCATCCTTCTTTTGCCATACGCCGTGCGATATACCGCCCGACAAAGCCAGCTCCACCATAGATGGTGACCAATTTCGTCATCTGCATCTCCAATGCCATTTTCTATGTTTTTCTTAGCTTTTCATGATCAAATGAACAAGACGCTATAATCACCAATGAAATGCACCGAATCTGCGTTGACAGCCCCGCAACACCTCTTTACATCGCCACCTTGCGACACCTGCCCAGGTGGCGGAATTGGTAGACGCGCTAGCTTCAGGTGCTAGTATTGGCAACGATGTGGAGGTTCGAGTCCTCTCCTGGGCACCAAACACCCCCTAAATATTCACGCTTCCTTAGTTTAGAGATGCGAAACTGTCCGCACAGTCCCTTGGTTAAACTTGCCCGCATGTCGACAAGTGCTTATGTCAGATATCAAACGCAAAACTGCGCAAGGGGCCTGACGTGACAAATTTCCTATACAAAAACGATTTGCCCGATGATCTTGACCTTGGACCGATGGTGGCCATCGATTGTGAAACCATGGGCCTCAATCCCCATCGCGACCGTTTATGTCTGGTTCAGATGTCTAGCGGCGACGGACATGCACATATGATCCAAATCGCCCCAGGTCAAACTGAGGCCCCCAATCTGTGCAAGATGTTAGCAGATCCTAAGGTATTGAAACTCTTTCACTATGGCCGCTTTGACATCGCAGCCATGTTTAATGCTTTTGGAACGCTGGCAGAGCCCGTTTACTGCACCAAGATCGCGTCAAAACTTGTGCGAACCTATACAGATCGGCATGGATTAAAAAATCTGTTGGATCAATTGATCAAGGTAGACATTTCGAAACATCAGCAAATGAGCGACTGGGGCGCACGCGATCTGAGCAAAGCCCAGCTCGACTATGCAGCCTCAGATGTTTTGTACCTTCACAAACTACGCGACAGATTGAACGAGATGTTGGTGCGTGAGGGCCGCATGGCGCTGGCCCAATCTTGTTACGATTTTCTTCCCACCCGCGCACTGTTAGATCTCGAAGGCTGGCCTGACGTCGATATTTTCTCCCACTAGCGGCCCGCAAAGATATTTTCTATGCCCGACCACCCGAAGACGCCAAGGAAACACTCCCAATGACACAATCTCAAACATTCCTATCAGTTGGAAAACGTGTGATTCGTCGCGAAGCAGACGCGCTTGTGACGCTGGCGGACACGCTGGGAGACAGCTTTGTTGCCGCGACAACTTTGATTTTGGGTGCCAAAGGGCGCACCATCGTCACCGGCATGGGAAAATCAGGGCACATCGCGCGCAAAATCGCCGCCACATTTGCTTCGACAGGAACGCCTGCGCATTTCGTTCACCCTGCTGAAGCAAGCCACGGGGACCTTGGGATGATTGGCAAGGATGATGTTGTCTTGGTGCTGTCGAATTCTGGGGAGACGCCGGAACTTGCCGACTTGATCGCCTTTACACGTCGTTTTCAAATTCCGATGATCGGGGTCGCCTCCAAGCCTGATAGCTCTCTCATTCGAGCAAGTGATGTGCCGCTCATTTTGCCCGCGGCCGAAGAAGCCTGCGATCAAGGTATTGTTCCGACCACCTCGACAACTATGACGCTGGCGCTTGGGGACGCGATCGCAATCGCGCTCATGGATCACCGCAGCTTTACGGCCGACAACTTTCGTATGCTTCATCCTGGGGGCAAGCTCGGCGCGCGCCTAACAAAAGCCAGTGACCTTATGAATAAGGATATGCCCCTTGTCACAGCTGACACAGCGATGCGGGCGACGCTTGATGTCATCTCAGCCAAGGGTTTCGGCGTTGTAGGTGTTTTGGGTGACGACGGGCAACTCGCGGGGATAATCACAGACGGCGATTTGCGCCGCAACATCGATGGGCTGCTGTCCAAAACGGCAGGCGACATTATGACAGCTAATCCCATGACAATAGCCGCTGATGCGCTAGCGGAAAAAGCACTTGCGCGCATGGACGAACGCTCGATCACTTGCCTGTTTGTGCGAAATTCCGCCGAAGACGGTAGGCCTTGTGGTATTCTAAAAATTCAAGACTGCCTTCGCGCAGGCATTGTGTAAGAAAGCATTATGGCCCGTTTTGGCAATTTACACTCTCGCCTTGTTGCGCGCGCAAAAATATTTTTGCCTTTGGCTAGCCTTGCGATTTTGGCGACGCTTTTTCTGTTCTCTCGCAGCTCAGACACCTTCTCAGATATTCCTTACGCACGCGTCGAAATAGAATCTCTGGCCCGTGAACAAAGGCTTGATGGGCCAACTTTTGCTACTGTTACCGACGATGGCGCACAATTGGAAATTTCAGCGACAACAGTGCGTCCAGATCCGTCGAATCAAGATGTTGTCAACTCGACGCAAATACACGCCGAACTGAAAATGCCAGACCAAAGCGCGGTGTCCATGTTGGCAAATGATGTGGTTATTGACGGGCCAAGCCGTATCGCAGAATTGTCAGGTGGGGTGAGCCTTGAGACAACAACTGGATATTTGATCACAACAGACCGCATTGCAGCCAAACTGAACATGTCGAAAATTGAAAGCCCCGGTGCGGTGGTAGGGCAAGCCCCAGCTGGCGAAATCTCGGCTGGATCTATGGAAATTTCACAAGACACCGATACTGGTGACTATGTTCTGGTTTTCAAAAATCGCGTTAAGCTGATATACCAACCATAATCAAAATTTGGGGACCATCGTGCAGTTATTCAAATCAATTTCGATCTCGGCCTTTGTCGCAGTTGGGCTGACATTTTTTCATGCTTCTGCCTTTGCACAGGGCGCTCAAATCGCGTTTGGCGGCTTAAAGCATGACAGCTCCCAGCCCGTCGAAATCACGTCTGATCAACTCAGTGTCGATCAATCAACGGGCAAAGCAATATTTTCCGGTGATGTATTGATTGGCCAAGGATCTTTGCGTCTTACAGCCACAACAGTCGAAGTGATTTACGACACGAAAGATACAAGCCAAATATCGCAGCTGGTTGCCACAGGCGGCGTGACATTTGTCAATGGTGGCGAGGCGATAGAGGCCAAGCAGGCCGTTTATGACATCAAATCAGCTTCTGTCACATTAACGGGTGACGTCATATTGACCCAAGGCCAGAATGCTCTGTCAGGACAGCGCATGGTGGTAGATCTGGCCACAGGCACCGGTCAAATCGAAGGGCGCGTAAAAACGATCCTTCAACCTGGGACACAGTAATGACTGATACTCCGGAACTGGGCTTGCGCGTGCGTAATTTACGCAAAGGCTACCGCAAACGCACTGTCATCAGAGATGTATCTCTTGATCTCAATCGCGGTGAGGTGGTCGCCTTGCTTGGGCCAAACGGGTCAGGCAAAACCACTTGCTTTTATTCGATCGCTGGCTTGGTCACACCTGAGGCGGGCGAAGTGGTCGTCGACGGACTCGATATTGCGATGCTGCCTATGTACCGGCGGGCGAAACTCGGCATCGGATACTTGCCCCAAGAAGCGTCTATCTTTCGCGGCCTGTGCGTTGAGGACAACATCCTTGCGATTCTAGAAATTTCAGAAAGCGACCCTTTGATTCGCCGTGAACGGCTAGAAGAATTGCTCAGTGAATTTTCAATTGGGCACCTGCGCCGCGCTCCTTCAATTGCTCTGTCGGGTGGGGAACGACGTCGTGTCGAAATCGCGCGTTGTCTGGCCGCAAACCCCTTTTATGTCTTGCTCGATGAACCTTTCGCGGGTGTCGATCCTATCGCCGTTGGAGAGATTCGCGGCCTTGTGTCTGATCTAAAAAATCGCGGCATCGGCGTGCTTGTAACTGACCATAACGTTCAGGAAACATTAGGCATTATTGATCGAGCTTATATCTTGCACGATGGCCAAGTTTTGATGTCAGGCACAACACGCGAAATCGTCGAAGACGAAACAGTGCGCCGAGTCTATTTGGGCGAAAACTTTCGATTTTGATAACCGTCGCTTCAGCTTGTGGTTGACATGCCCCCCCTTTGTGCAGCCAAATACCCTTGATGCATAACCATCGTTTCACAAAATGTGGGGCGGCCTGTTGGGGCCTAGACCACGCCGACGTATCCCCAATCGCAAGATTGGGACACCAGAAACGTTTGGGCATCAAACCCCGCAATTCACAAAATCCAAAGGATCCACATTGCCGTACTTTGTGTGCGACGCGTGGCTCTAAATAACGAAAAGGAGATATCATGCGGTACCAAATTAGCGGAAAGCAAATCGACATCGGTGAGGCCCTTCAAACCCATGTCAAAACGGAACTTGGCGTTGTCGTCGACAAATACGCAGAACGCCCGACCGATGCGACCGTGGTTTTTTCAAAGAGCGGTGCAGAATTTAACTGCGAAACAGTGGTTCATCTCTCAACAGGCCTTACCGCACAAGCCAATGCGCATACGCACGATATTTATGCGGCTTTTGACCAATGCGCTGAAAAAATGGAAAAACAGCTGCGCCGCTACAAGCGCCGCTTGAAAGATCATCACTCCCATCGGTCCGAACCGGTTGAACTTGCAGGCGCTTCATCGTATATCCTCGCCGCAACGGAGCACGAAGAGGATCAAGAACCTGATTCCTTGCAGCCGATGATCATTGCTGAAATGGAAACTCACATCCCGACATTGTCGGTTGGTGAGGCAGTCATGCAAATGGAGCTTGCGGGCGCACCTGTCGTGGTGTTCCACAAAGAAGGAAAGACCGGAGTGAACGTCGTATACCGCCGCCCAGATGGGAATATCGGCTGGATCGACCCCAACAACGCGAATTGAGGATCTTGGCCCGCCTCGTGCGATAGCCGAGGCGGGTAAATATAATATGGAACTTTCTGAACTTTTGAAGCCACAGGCCGTCAAGGTCTTTGCCAAATTGACTAGTAAGAAACGCCTTTTCCAAGATCTTGGAGAAATTGCATCTGCTTGCTATGGCTTAGAGATAAATTCAGCGGTTAATGCGCTTCAGGAGCGTGAAAATCTTGGACCCACAGGTGTTGGCGATGGGGTCGCCCTACCTCACGCTCGCATTGAAGGCTTGGACCGCGTTGTCGGTGCGTTTTTGCGCCTTGATACGCCACTGGATTTCGATGCGGTGGACCGCCAGCCTGTTGATCTGATATTTGCTCTGTTTGCTCCAGCCGAGTCTGGTGTAGATCACCTGAAAGCGCTGGCGCTTGTTTCGCGTACGATGCGCAACGCCGCTACTTGCACGAAGTTACGCTCGAATACTGACGCGGCCACTCTACATGCAATTTTGACCTCTGGCCCCACCACTAAGGCAGCCTAGGCCAAAGGTTCAGCGCCAATTTTTAAATCCGAAAATCATGTAGTCTTTTTGATAGGCGGCGCGCACAGCTGCTTCAACATCTGCGTCATAGATTTCAACCAACGCAAATGGAGCATCTTCAACTGAATTTGTTGAAATCGATTTTGTATCACCAAGCAACCTAGGCAGTTCTTGTGCCAATTCGTCCTCTCGGAAAACATAGTCCGGCAAAGCAAACTCCGCAAAGCCATTGATGACTTCCGATTGCGAAGCCCAACCGCCATCAACGCGAATGGAAGTTTGCCCCCCGAGATTACCTTTCACGAAATTTGCAAATTTTATAAAGCTTTCGCGGTGGGTTTCGAGGGATATGTTTGGTCCATCAGCGGGCAACGACAGTTTATACGTGGTGCGCAGCTGATCTCGAATTTCGCCAAAAGTGTCTTCAGTCACGTTTGCGATATACTTGCAGAATGTACGGTGCAGTCGAACCACAGGGTGAGTCACAACCGTAAAGCTGCGATGGCCCTTGTTATTGCGCTTCCAATTCCTCAACGTTTTTTGGCTGAAACCCTCGATGAGGCCTTGATCGCCACCCAAAGACGCCAACCATTTTTTGAGCGCACCTTCAGGCCCGCCGCGCACAGGAAGATACAAAATCGGTGCCGCCTTTGACGCGACGAATGTGGGAACAGCTGGCCCGCGACGCGGCTCAAAGTTAGGTGTATTTGCCAAATTAAAGTGATCGACCGACGACAATGCGCTGACCATCTCTGGATAGTTCACAACCTTGTCTTCAAGGCCGGACGGGTTTTGAACCTTGGTCTTTTGCACCGTCTTTAATCGCAGCTCATTGACACCCAAATACTTAGCCAACCCATTGAGAACATCTATATCTTGAACATCTTCATAAGAGATATAGAACGCTGTCTGTCCGCTGACTTGAAGGCTTCGCAAAATCTTCTTTTGAAACGCTTTCACAGCATCAAGCATTTCTTCGAATTCCGCTGGATCAAATTTGATTTTCGCAGTGCGAGCATCTTTCAGATCACCCAAACGCCATTGACCCGTTGCCCCCGCAATTTTGCGCGACACATAGCTTTCAAGCGGGTTTCGTGTCAAAATGATCTTGGCGCAACGCGGATCATTGATGATAGTATCAAACATACGCGGGTCATGATCGTGAAAATAGCGAAATCCATCAAGTCCGTCTGACTTGTTTTTCAGCTTTTCCAAAAGTTTCAAAGGGTCCGCTTCGCGTTTATCCACCGTGATTCCATCGAAGTCTTTGTTGCTCGGTTTACCAACAAAATGCGGGTTATAGATCTCCCCCCAGCACTTAAGGCCTGAGTAGGAGTTCACATTTTCTTCTAGAAAATTGGAACCCGTCCGCATTTCGGCAAAAATTACAAAGTAGTCATAACTCTGAGGCATATTCTATTTCACCAAGTAAGGTTTTTTGCGTTCATATGGCGCATTTTCAACTTCAGGTTCCATCGGGAAGTCTCCCATGAGGTGCGGGTGCATACCCTGATTTTTCAAATTTTGAAGAAACTGCCCAAAACCCGTCAAATCGCGCATCCGTGGTGCTTCCGTCAAACGGCGTACATTACGCGGCCCAATTTCATCAATGATGGCTTGCAAAGGCTCCATGCGACTGTCAATAAAATCTGCCATTGTCCAAATGCGAACACGCGCCTTGACGTGTTGTGACCGCAAAATATCCAGATGCTCAGCTTCAACTTTTTGCAGACGCGCGGCTTCTTTGCGGATGTCCGAAAAATTTCGATTTGATCGAAATAACGTGACAGCCCATGCGCCAGAAATCACCGAAATCTGCGCATTGGGATCCGTCGCAATCAACCAATTGATCTCTTGATTATCACGCGGCCCAAACATAAAGCATTGTCGTTCGCCTCGTGTATTCCAAATTATATTGGTCAAAAAACCGCAAGGGTTATAATCACGCAGTGCCGCGTGATTTGACAATGCGCCAGAAAATACTTTTTGATCGCCTGAGAATTCCACCCCTTCGGGGGCGAACAGATGTCCATGCACCCGCGCACTCACGGCTTGTGAGAGCCATTGATCAAAGTTTTCAAACAGGTCCGAAAACCCTTCAAAAACTGAATACGGGGCTGACGTCTTCCCTTTGCCACGACCATGAGCCGGCTGACGACTTTGCATATACAAACCGTCACGCCCCATGACTCGGCGCTCGACCGCTTTTGAAAAAATGCGATCAATCTTACCAGGGTTAGGCTCTGCGCCTTGCATCGGATTGGTGTGGGTATTCAAAAACGTGTTGTACAGACGATCTGCCTTGCTCCAAATTTTGCGCGCCACAAAGCAATCGGACCGTCGCAAAAGCTGCAAATGATCGTCGTAGAAGATGTGCGGTTTACCCTGATAGTCGAATTTCGACAGCGTCAAAGATCGGCTTTCTATGTTGTTAGAATACAACCGAACAAGCGTCTGATAGTAGCTCTCATCAGGTATCCACACCTTTTTAAAATAGGCGTCGTAGACCTTGCGATCAGGGTCTTCAAGTATAGCAGACAAGGTTTGGCGCGTCAGACACCACCATTGAGAGCCCAAATGCGGAATAAGACCATCAGGAATTTGGCGCTCAAACCTCAATCGCCGCTGCAAAGACACGTAGCGGTCAAACAATTTTCGCTGGCGTTTCCAAGAGAACGGAAAGCGCAAAGTAAAGCGTTCAGCGTCTAGGCCGCCCACGGTCCAAGGCACGTCTTCTGTGGTGACGCTTTCGATGAAATTGGTCATGGGGCGCGACGCCAAATATTGTACAAGGTCATTGACCGGGCGCAGCGGCAAGCAAGACCCAGATGACAGATACACGTGGCGCACACTGGGGAAGCTCTCAAGCATCAGCTCGGAAGCATCCTGTGAAGCCGCAACCAGTGACCACGTGCCCCATTCGCAGGCATGACGTTTGGAAAATTTTACGTTGGTCAAATCAGACAGGCTATCAACGAACGGCAGATAGGTGGCCTTTGGCACGCGCTTGTCGACATGGATTACAACAGGGCATCCGTGATCGGAAAGATGGCGCGCAACCTCTTCAGCACGATGAAGCGCCTCGTGAACCAGCATCACAAACCCGACGCTCATGCCCAATTCCCTTTTGACATGAGGCCCAAAATTTCAAGTTGCCGCCAGTTGATATACTTCTCTGACCAATTACACCACAGCTCAGGATCGTCCTTAATTCTGTTATGGTATGCCAAATATTCGCGACTGCCAGCATAGTGCTGACGCCTTTGCATTTCTTCTTCGGTCTTTTGAACAAAGGTATTCAGGAACTTGGTGTGCAACAATGCGCCTGACGCCATCTCACCGCCGGCAGTCTCATACACATAATTCAAACGACGCGGCAAAAGCATGTGAGTGGAGTGCATATAGACGTAATCTTTATGCCACTTCACCAAAGGAATTTTGTTCAACGAGGGTGCGTTGTAAGGGTCGTCATTGAAAAACAATCGTGCACGTGGACCGCCTTGAATCCACAGGTTGTGAAACTCGTGATTTGCCGAAAGCATGTAGTTGCCGCTGTCGAACCACTGGGCAATTTCCATCGGGTCCTGACCGGCTTGGTAAGGTTCCGCATCAATTGGCCCCTTGGGGTACATGTCGATCAGCATCGCTGAGAATGATTTAATACCTGAACTGTCCAGCCAATCGGTCAATGCAGGAATGGGGCGCGTATCGCAAAACGGAAAGACAAAAAGTTCGTCGACATCCACCGTCAACGTCCAATGATTGTGACAGTATTTGCGCGCGATCCAATTCATCCAATGAACGCCGAACAGAGAGTTTCGATAGCTGGCCATTGTGTGCCAAACCGAGACATCATCTGCGTCCATCAGGTATTCGCGCGATCCATCATCGCTGTCATTATCAACAAACAAGAAATGTTTCACGCCAAGGTCACGATAATACTTCATGAAGTATGGCAAGCGAATGCGCTCGTTACGCAAAGTACAGACCAACAAAACATCATCTTTTTCGATGCGGTTTGTGTGGTTTTGAATGCAGCTTAACTGACGACTTTTTCGAAAGGCGCGAATAAGCCGCTGTTTGCGGCGAAGCCTAAGGCGATATTGCTTTAGTCGACTCACTTCTGCCCTTTTCCAAATCGTAGAGGTTATGCTCGCGCTCTTGTACCGCACAGGTCTTAAAATCTACTGTTCACTTACAAGTGGCATCGTTGTAAACAGGCAGAAGTCTAAGCTGGCAGTCCTTCTTTTGTCTAATTAAATAGGGGGTTATTCCGTTTTCGTAAACAATGCATTACTGAATTGGAAACAAATCTGCGGGGAAATTTGACTATTCCCAATCACCACGCGCCAAAAGACCGCTCTCTTCCAACCCTCGCCAACCACTGTAAGGCTGAGACGTATCGTTCCATAGGACAGGGTCCGACAGAATTTGATCGTAATACGTGTTGTAGTCCTGCGGATGGGTGAAATGCTCTTTGCGCACCGCTTCTGCGGTAGACTGCCTCAAGGCTTCATCTAAAAATTTTGCATGCAGCAACACGCCCGTCGGTAAATTGTGACGCGCATCAAACCCGATGTTCAGCCGCGTCGGCAACACGACGTGGGTCGAACTGGCATAGACATAGCGCCAATTCCATTTGATCAAGGGCGTTTTGTGCATATGCGGCGCAAGCTCAGGCGCGTCTTTGAAAAACTGACGCTTTCTAGGGCCACCACGAATGGAAATATTCCGATATTTTGGCTGCAGTTCCCAATCATAACCTTGGGCATCATAATAGCCCAAGGCGTCAGTGAACGGAGTTCCCACCGTATATTTAGCCTCAGACAGTCGCGTTTTAGGGTACAGGTCCAGCATCAAGGCAGAAAAAACACGTACGCCCCGCGCGTCCAGCCAATCGGTGAGATCACGCAAACTTCGGCTGTCGTGATGTGGAATTATCAGCGCCTCATCTGCATCAAGCGTGGCGCACCAATGACCGCGCCCATAGCGCATTTGCAGCCACGTGAGCCAATCCATCCCAAATCGTGATGCACGATAACTCTTGGGCGTCGCCCAAAGCGAAACATCGTTTTGGGACTTTAAATAGCCAGTGGTGCCGTCATCGCTCGCGTTGTCTACGATCAAAAAATGAGACACACCAAGCGCCCTGTGGTGCTTTAAAAAATAAGGCAACCGCACGCTTTCATTGCGCACGGTTGCAAAACACAGAATATCATCTGACTGAATGTTTTGGGTTCGGTCGACGACAGACGTCAACTCACGGCGTTTTAGCATCGCACGCAAAAGCAACCTGCGATGCTTGAGCCGCAATTTGTATTTGCGCCAAGCCTCCCGTAAAACACTCATCTGATCGTGTGGTTACTTGTCATAATGACCAGTTTGATGCCAATTCCACGCGTCTTCAATCATAGTTTTCATATTTGACCGCTCAGGCGTCCACCCAAGTTCGGTCACAGCGCGTTCTGAGCCAGACACCAGCTTGGTGCAATCGCCTGGACGACGATCACCTTCAACATGTGGCACTTCTTTGTTTGTGACAGCCCGCGACTCGTCGAGAACCTCACGCACAGAAAAGCCCTTGCCTGTGCCCAAGTTGAACAAACGACTGCCTTTGGCGTCTTGAAGCCATTTCAGCCCCAAAACATGCGCATCGACTAAATCGCACACATGCACATAGTCACGAATGCAGGTGCCATCAGGCGTATCATAATCTGTGCCGAAAATTGTCAGCGCAGCGCGTTTGCCTGCAATTGCATCCAGCATAAGCGGGATGAGATGCGTTTCTGGCTGATGGAATTCACCCACTTCGCCGTCAGGGTCACAGCCCGCAACATTGAAGTAGCGAAAGATCACGCTCTTCAAACCATGTGATTGCTCAAAGTTCGCCAAGATATCTTCGATGGCACGCTTGGACGCCCCATAAGAATTGATCGGCAGTTGCACAGAGTCTTCGTTCAAAACGACGTTGTCTTGGTCGCCATAGGTTGCGCAGGTGGATGAAAATACAAAATTCAAACAACCCGCATCTGCGGCAGCCTCGATCAACTGCAATGACCCTATGACGTTGTTACGCCAGTATTTTCCAGGGTCTTTCATGCTTTCGCCGACTTGACTAAAGGCGGCGAAATGCATCACAGCAATCGGTTTATGTTTGGCAAAAACTTCATCCAAGCGCGCGCGATCCAACAAATCGCCTTGCTCGAATGGGCCAAACTTTACAGCCTCTTCCCAGCCTGTCGACAGGTTGTCAAAAGTTACCGGAACATATCCTGCCGCACGCAATGCTTTGCACGCGTGCGACCCAATATAGCCGGCACCACCGGTCACAAGTACATTTTTTGTCATTTTAACTCTTACTGTGCTGCTGCGCGTGTCGCGGATAGCTCATCAAGGTATTCTTGCAGCTCTTCGCGAAGTTCTGGGCGTGACAACCCAAAGGAAATCGCCGCCTGAAGGTAACCCGCCTTAGAACCACAATCAAACCGCTGACCGGCGAACCGGTAACCAAAGACGTCGCGGCCAGCTGTGATTTCATCCGCAATCGCATCAGTCAGCTGAATTTCTCCACCCGCACCTTGCTTCATGTGATGCAAGTTTTTCATCACGTCAGGGGACAAAATGTAGCGACCAATGACCGCCAAGTTGGAGGGCTCAGTGCCAGGAGCAGGTTTCTCAACCATACCTTTCACTGACACGGTTGCACCCATATCCTCTTTAACATCCAAAACGCCGTAAGAGCTTACTTTGCTTGCGGGGACTTCCATGGCAGCAACCATTGAGCCACCCGTTTCCTGATAAGCTTCAACCATTTGCTGAAGGCATGGTGTTTCTGCTGCGATCACGTCATCAGGCAAGATCACCGCGAAAGGTTCCCGTGGACTCAAAAGGCGACGAGCACACCAGACAGCATGACCAAGACCAAGCGCTTTGTGCTGGCGAATATACGCAATAGCACCGCTTTCCATGTTGGTGCCTTTGAGCACCTCAAGCATGTCAGTCTTACCCTTTTTGCGAAGCTCTTGCTCAAGCACGGGTGAGTGGTCGAAATAATCTTCAAGAGCGCCTTTGCCACGCGAGGTCACAAAGATAAATTCTTTAATGCCTGCAGCGCGCGCCTCATCAATAGCATACTGGATCAAAGGGCGGTCAACGAGCGTCATGATCTCTTTGGGGATCGACTTCGTCGCCGGAAGGAAACGTGTTCCCAAGCCTGCAACAGGGAAAATTGCCTTCGTAACCTTACGTGTCATCTTTACTCCTTCGTCCTCAACCAAGAGGATTATCAATATTTTTTGGTTTGCTAACTCTACGTCTACGACGAGCGTTCGTCAGCACCCGTGGGGTAGTTTGGCTGATTTATGGCACAGTTTTGCAACGCTGCTTAATAAGTATTCATATCTTTAGTAAACGTGCTAAAAATCATGTCGTTAGATTAATTAATGTGCATTTCATTCATCATTTTTTCTAGGCGCGGAACATCCTCAGGATTGTTCAGTTCCCAAAACTGTCTACCACGCGCCTCGACTTCAACGCAAAGAACAGGCCTGTCTCGCTCCAAAAATCTCAACTGCTCCAAACCCTCAAGAGTTTCAAGCGGTCCCGCTGTCCATTTCGGATAGTCTCCTAGGGCGGAAGGCCGATAGGCATAGACTCCTACATGATGGAACACTGGAGTTGCCTCATCATCAGAAAACACTTGCGTCGTAAAAGGCACGACTTCTTTTGAGAAGTAGAGCGCCTGTTTGTCGGCACCAAATACGGCAGTGGTGCCGCCGACTCGCCCGTCACGCCGATCCGCCAAAAAACCGTTCAAAGCGCGGCCATCGCAGCGCAAGACTGGCGTTGCGACTTCGGCAATCGGGTGCGCTTTCAATCCAGCGATCAGATCTTCGACAAACCAAGCTGGCGTTAAAGGCGCATCACCTTGCAAATTGACGACAATATCATACTGCCCCCCAAGGTTTTCCAAAGCTTCTGCGCAGCGCTCGGTACCATTTGCGCAAGATTCTGAAGTCATAACAACTTCAGCTCCAAACGCTTCGGACGCCGCGCGAATACGGTCGTCATCTGTTGCGACAACAACTTTATCCACGCCAGACACCGACATCGCAGCGTCCCAGCTGCGATGAATCAAAGATTTTTTAACGCCGGATGCGCCCGTCAACTCGACGAGCGGCTTTCCTGGGTATCGTGTCGATGCAAAGCGAGCCGGAATAACAAGAAGAACTGACATTAAGCCGTCTTCAGGTCTACGCCGGGCGCATAAGCAATAAAGAATGGGTTGGCATAGTCTTCTTTGCCGTACGTCAGTGGTTCATGATTGTCGAAACGCACGACATGACCGCCAGCACCCGACAAAACAGCATGTCCGGCTGCTGTGTCCCATTCCATCGTGCGCCCAACGCGTGGGTACAAATCAGCCTCGCCTGTCGCGACCAAACAGAATTTCAAAGACGATCCCGCAGACTTGCTGTCTTTGACATTGTATTTATTGATGTAATCTTCAGTCGCCTGATCGCGGTGCGATTTGGAGGCAACAATGAGCAGGCCTGCATTGTCAGGCTTAGATACTGAGATTTTGTTCAGCGTGCCAATAGTGTCTTTCGCAAAAGGCCCCACTTCTTCATAGGATTGCCCGTCCGCGCCCGTGATGAACAAGCGATCTTTGGCTGGCGCATAAACAACACCACGTGTTGGGACGCCGTTTTCAACGAAGGCGATATTCACCGTGAAATCACCGCGGCGATTGATGAACTCTTTGGTACCGTCGAGCGGATCAACAATGAGAAACGTGTCGGCCGACAGACTGTGCGAGTCGGCTTGCTCTTCGGTAATGAGTGTCACGTCAGGAAACGCAGCGCGCAAGCCCGCAGAGATAGACGCGTCAGCCGCCTCATCAGCGATAGTGACAGGGCTATCATCTGATTTAGATTTCACTTCAAAATCATCGGAGTTGTAAATCTCCATGATCTTGTCTCCGGCTTCGAGTGCAAGTTTACGCATGAGAGGGGTAAGTTTTTCGAAATCCAAGGTCTGTCTCCTGATAAATTGTGCTGCGCATATCGAACACGCGCGCACATTGATAACTTTCACTTACGGCTTTATGCTATGTCACTAAAGGAACAGCAAGAATTCACTGCTACTCTGATGTGAAAGCTGTCACAGGATTTTTGGCCATGTTTCACTATTCTCAACAACAAAGCGGCTTAGCTGCAGCCAATACGATTTTGAAACTCGTTTTTCATAATACCGTACGCCACGTCAGAAAGTCACACGGAAACCCACTTTTGGGTCTAGTTATCAACATGTTACAAACACTTATACTGGTATTGGTTTTTGTGTTTATGTACTCAGTTCTAGGCCTGCGCGGCAACGCAATTCGTGGAGATTTCGTCCTGTACATCATGACAGGAATTTTTCTATTTTTGACGCATAATAAGGCACTCAGTGATGTTGCTGGCTCAGAATCTGCCACATCACCCATGATGCAGCACGCGCCAATGAACACAGCTATCGCCATCACGTCGGCCGCATTGAGTTCTCTTTACACCCAAGTCCTATCCGTCGTCGTCATTTTGACCGCCTATTCTTTGGGCTGGGGCACTGTTTCATTCCAATATCTGCCCGGCGCATTTATGATGATGTTGATCGCTTGGTTTTCAGGCGTAGCACTCGGTATGGTTTTGCTGGCTCTGCGCCCGTGGTTTCCGCAGTTCACAAAAATCGTACAAACAATATATTCGCGCGCAAACATGATCACGTCAGGCAAAATGTTTGTCGCCAATCAAATGCCCGGATACATTTTGGCAATGTTTTCTTGGAACCCACTCTTTCATTGTATCGACCAAGCGCGCGGTTTCACTTTTATCAATTACTCTCCGCATTACAGCTCGGTGATGTACCCGGTTATTTTTTCGCTCATCTTTATGACTGTCGGCTTGCTCGCTGAATTTTTCACTCGCAGTCGCGCATCTGCAAGTTGGGGCGCAGATCGCTGATCGCGGGTTTGATCCAGCAACATAGATGTAGAAAAAGTGCAATGTGATCCAAGCGTGTCACTCAAGAGTTCATAGATATTTTCGCTAATATTTCGGCCGTTCGGACAATTTCATCAATTATTTTACGATGAATCGACGTTTACACCCCCTGTAAGACAAATTTTCGTGCTGTTCGGCCTCACGACAACTTGCAGGGGCCAAATCGTCTCCCTATATACGCCGAGAAGCATTGATCGGGCTTACCCGATTTAAACCATGGGATTGACTAAGAGTGCCTTCGGGGCTCGGCGTCATAACATCGCCTAGAAGAGGATTTTGAGCATGGCCAAAGTCATTGGTATTGATCTCGGGACTACCAACTCCTGTGTCGCTATTATGGATGGTTCGCAACCGCGCGTCATCGAAAACGCCGAAGGTGCACGGACAACTCCGTCCATCGTCGGTTTCACCGAAACTGAACGTCTCGTCGGTCAAGCCGCGAAACGTCAAGCGGTGACAAACCCAGACAACACAGTTTTTGCTGTGAAACGCCTTATCGGTCGTCGCGATGACGACAAACATTTGGCGAAAGACAAAAAGAACCTCCCTTACGCAGTTGTCGATGGCGGCAACGGTGACGCATGGGTTGAGGTTCGCGGCGAGAAATACTCTCCGTCACAAATCTCTGCCTTTATCTTGGGCAAGATGAAAGAAACCGCTGAGTCGTACCTCGGTGAAGAAGTCACTCAGGCCGTTATCACAGTGCCTGCTTACTTCAACGATGCTCAGCGCCAAGCGACTAAAGACGCCGGCAAAATCGCTGGCCTCGAAGTCTTGCGTATCATCAACGAGCCAACAGCTGCGGCTTTGGCCTACGGTCTTGATAAACAAGAAACCAAAACCATCGCGGTCTACGACCTCGGCGGCGGTACATTCGACGTAACCATCTTGGAACTCGGCGATGGCGTGTTTGAAGTTCAATCCACCAACGGCGACACGTTCTTGGGCGGTGAAGATTTTGACATGCGTATCGTGAACTACCTCGCGGACGAGTTCAAAAAAGAAAACGGCGTCGATCTCAAAAAAGACAAAATGGCGCTTCAGCGTCTCAAAGAAGCTGCTGAGAAAGCAAAAATCGAACTTTCTTCCAGCCAGCAAACTGAGATCAACCAACCGTTTATCTCTATGGATCCAAACGGCGGTCAACCGCTGCACTTGGTGATGAAACTCACACGCGCGAAACTTGAAAGCCTTGTGAACGACTTGATCAAGAACTCGATCAAACCTTGCCAAGCGGCGCTCAAAGATGCTGGCCTGTCCACATCTGACATCGACGAGATTGTTCTCGTTGGTGGTATGACACGCATGCCTAAAGTTATCGAAGAAGTGACAAAGTTCTTCGGCAAAGAGCCTAACAAAGGCGTGAACCCTGATGAAGTTGTTGCCATGGGCGCAGCTATTCAGGCTGGCGTTTTGCAAGGCGACGTTAAAGACGTTCTGCTGCTTGACGTGACACCACTTTCTATCGGTATCGAAACTTTGGGCGGTGTCTTCACGCGCTTGATCGATCGCAACACAACGATTCCGACCAAGAAATCTCAGGTCTTCTCAACAGCCGAAGACAACCAATCTGCTGTGACTCTGCGCGTGTTCCAAGGGGAACGCGAGATGGCCGCTGACAACAAGATCCTCGGCCAGTTCAACCTTGAAGGCATTCCTCCGTCACCACGCGGCATGCCACAAATCGAAGTCACCTTTGACATCAACGCCGACGGTATCGTCGAAGTTGGCGCCAAAGACAAAGGCACCGGCAAAGAGCAGCGGATCACAATCCAAGCTTCTGGCGGCCTGTCCGATGACGACATCGAGAAAATGGTAAAAGACGCGGAAGAAAACGCAGAAGCGGATAAAGAGCGCAAGGATCTGGTTGAAGCCAAGAACCAAGCGGAAAGCCTGATCCACTCCACTGAGAAATCTCTTCAGGAACACGCTGATAAAGTTGATCCGACCACTGTTGAAGCCATCGAATTGGCGATCGCAGCGCTCAACGATCAGCTGGAAACCGAAAACCCTGAGAAGATTCGCTCTGGCGTTCAGAACGTGACTGACGCGGCTATGAAACTCGGTGAGGCGATCTACAAATCGTCCCAAGCTGAAGCCGAAGCGGCAGCGCCTGAAGGTATGGACGAAGACGACGGTGGTCCTTCCAGTGTTGATGACGATATCGTCGACGCTGATTTCGAGGATCTCGACAAGCGCTCGTAACCCGCATTGAAATTCGGTGAGCCGGCGCAAATCTACATTGTGCCGGCTGCCGCTTTTCTGGAGGACATGATCCATGGCAAAACGCGATTTCTACGAAGTGCTTGGTGTTGCCAAGGGCGCCGATGCTGGTGAATTGAAAAAAGCCTATCGTAAAAAAGCGATGGAGTTTCACCCAGACCGCAACGCAGACAACCCCGAAGCCGAAGCCAAGTTCAAAGAAGCGAACGAAGCCTACGACACACTCAAAGATCCCGACAAAAAAGCAGCCTACGACCGCTATGGTCATGCTGCATTTGAACAGGGCGGCATGGGTGGCGGTGGACGCCCCGGTGCAGGACACGGCCAAGGCGACTTCGGTTCAGCCTTCTCAGACGTCTTTGACGATCTCTTCGGCGACTTCATGGGCGGACAACAACGTGGCGGCGGGCGATCTCGTGCGCAACGCGGCTCCGACTTACGCTACAACATGCGTATTTCCCTAGAAGACGCCTATGCTGGCACGCAAAAAACAATCACCGTTCCAACATCCGTCAGCTGCGGTGGCTGTAACGGTACGGGTGCTGCAAACGGCGCAGAACCACAAACCTGTCCCTCCTGTTCAGGCATGGGCAAAGTGCGTGCACAACAAGGCTTCTTTACTGTCGAACGCGCCTGCCCTGCCTGTGGCGGTATCGGCCAGATGATTAAAGACCCTTGCGGTCAGTGTGGTGGTGCAGGTCGCGTTGAAAAAGAACGCTCCTTGTCCGTCAATATCCCCGCTGGTGTCGAAACAGGTACACGCATTCGACTTGCTGGCGAAGGCGAAGCAGGCCTGCGTGGCGGACCAACCGGTGATCTGTACATCTTCATCGAAGTGCAGCCGCATGCCCTGTTCGAACGCGATGGTGCGCATCTGCATTGTGCCGTTCCCGTCTCTATGTCATCCGCAGCACTTGGTGGCGATATCGAAGTGCCGACCATCGATGGCGGTCGTTCGCGGGTGAAAATCCCTGCAGGTAGCCAATCAGGTCGCCAAATGCGCCTGCGCAGCAAAGGCATGCCTGCGCTACGTGGCGGCGGCCAAGGCGACATGTTCATCGAACTTGCCGTTGAGACCCCTGTGAACCTGACGTCCAAGCAAAAAGAACTGCTACGCGAGTTCGAAAACTTGGGGGAAGACAAAAACAATCCTGAAAGCTCGACCTTCTTCAAAAAGGTGAAAAGCTTCTGGGACAGCATGAAAAGCTAAGTTTCACTCTTAACCCGCGGCATTCGGGCCGCGGGTTAAGAGATGTTAATCAAATTTTCAGCGAATCGACGGATCAATTGTCTTATGACAACAACTCCGCACCCCACAGAATTTCGTGAAATGCCGCAATGGCTGTTCGACCTCGACGAGGCCCGTCCTGTGGTATTGCCATCGAAACCGCCAAGCTATCTGCGCAATCAAAAGCAAAACCTGCAAGATCGTTTTGTTGATGGCGGCGCACAAGCGATGCCAGACTACGAATTGCTGGAACTGGTATTGTTTCGATCCCTGCCCCGCATAGACGTCAAACCTATTGCTCAAGCCTTGATCGATACATTTGGGGACTATAACCGTGTGCTGTCCGCACCGATCTCGCGTTTGATTGAAATCGACGGTATAGATCTGTGTATTGCGCGTGATCTAAAGATTATCGAAGCCTCCGCTCACAGGCTGGCCCGCGCCAAGGTCATGCAGCGCCCGGTTATCTCGGGTTGGGATGCTGTGCTCGATTATTGCCATACAACAATGGCACATCGCGAAACAGAACAGTTCCGTGTACTCTACCTGGACCGCAAGAACATTCTCATTGCAGATGAAGAGCAAGCAAAGGGCACCGTAGATCACGTCCCCGTCTACCCACGAGAGGTTGTTAAACGCGCGCTTGAGCTTAACGCCTCAGCACTGATTTTAGTGCACAACCATCCATCTGGTGACCCAACGCCGTCAGATCAGGACATCACGATGACCGGTCAAATTCGAGTCGCGGCAGAGGCTTTGGATATCCATCTCCATGATCACCTGATCATCGGCAAATCTACGGAGCTGAGCTTTCGCGCGACAGGGTATCTGTAAAACCATCTTTCACCCAGATCTCGACACGGCGGTTAAGACTACGCCCCCAAGCCACATCATCACAAGCCAGTGGCATGGCTTCGCCAAACCCGCGAACTACCGTTTGAAAAAGTTCGGGGTCTGCAGCTTCGCCCAATGCAGCCAATACAGAATTGCGCACAGCTGCCGCTCGCCTTTCAGACAATCGTTCATTGGCTGCAGCTGGCCCCTGACCATCTGAAAAGCCCGCGAACACCAGTTGCTTTCCGTCGTACACTCCCGCCTCAACCAAACGCGCCAAAAGCTGAACGTTAGAACGGCTTTGTGCATCCAATAGTGCGGTTCCGCCCTTAAATCGAAACCCTAAAGACAATCTACGCGCGCCGTACAAGCCATCTACAATTGCCTGCAAGTCATCAAGCGCTATTTCTTCCCCCGCATGGCGAATGGCATTGGCAAAACGACGCCCGTGGTCTCGAAAGGTCAATTCTTCGATGCTTTGGTCCACAAACGGGGACCGCGCAACTACGATCTGAGCTGCAGGTGACAAAACGTAATCTAGAAAATCTCGCGCAATTTGCGGCAGGCGTCGTGCAGGTGTGTATAAAAACAATGGCTGCGTCAGTGGGTAGTCTTCGGTTTTCACATCAGCGGACACAACATCAGTGCGAAATCCACACTCGCCGGTGAGCCCCAAAATCTTAACTTTGCCCACGGTCGACAATCGCCCAAAAGCGAACCCATATGGGTCACCTTCAGCCGCCTCAACAGCCGCCTGCGCTGTTGGTAAAATCGTCGCGCCAGTGGCCAAACTTTCAACGGTAAGGGCTGGTAAAAGTTCAAGTAACGGCGATCCGCTTTCAACGATCGCCTCATTCAAGAAAAGTGACACAGGGGCATCTTGCCCACCAACTTCGGACCAATTTTGAAAGGTCCCTGTCAAAAGCTTTTCCAAGTTCTCAAGCGAAATCGTCGACAGTGGGTTGGATGGAGATACAATTGGCACGATGGCATCAAGGCCCATAACACGCGCACGCACTGGATCACTCAAGTCACCAATGCCTGCGATCCTAGCCAGTTCTTTTTCAAAAGTATTGGCTTCACGTGAAGAGACAACAATATCAGTGTTTTCGCTTACAAGATCGGCAAAGCCTTCCTCGGTAGACGTGTGCACAAAATCGATTTGCGCCTCGGGTTGGCCTGCCACCGAATCTGTCAAAACAACCCGATATTCCGTCGGTGTCATAGAGACTTCAGTGTTGTACCCGTAGCGCGCAGCAAAGGCAGACACCAAGGCAGGCAACAAGGATGCCGACACAGCGCCATCACCAGAAAACCGAATTATAGGGTAGAAGCTGTTAAGATCAGGGCATCCAGGGCCATCACAATTAACGCCAGACCCGTCGAGGGTCAGAACCCCATACTCTGTATCAACTCGGTAAAATTCTCCATCAAAGCCGAGGAAATTACCGGACACAGAAACGGATCCATCGCGTGATGTCAAAGCAACATCTTGCGCCTGCAAGGAACTCGCCATGCTAGCAGCCAAAAGAAAGGCAGCGCATTTTGCAAAATGTAGAAAGCTCATAGCCTATGCCCCACGCAATGACCGATCGAAATCAACCTGCTGACTGTCGGTGTTTGGGTTATTTTTTTCAACTGGAGAAAAGTCACCAATCAACGTCTGGCACACGAAGAACACAGATTTTGCGACGACGAAAATAGAAAAGCCGCTGCTGAGCAACGGCTTTTCTATTTATTGTTTCATGATTTCAAAGCTATAAAGCGCCGTGGCAATGTTTAAACTTCTTGCCTGAACCACATGGACAGAGATCATTGCGCGCAGGGTTGCCCCAACTGGCGGGGTTTTTTTCATCAAAATCGCGCGCACCATCTTTTATGTCTTCAGCAATTTGCGACGCATCAGCCGCGCCTGCGGCAGCCGCCGCTGCTGCGGCTTGTTGAGCGGCAATTTGCTGCATCAGCGCATTGCGCTCTTCTTCATTCATCGGGCGAACGCGAGATAATTTTCCCGTCACTTCGACGCGCAAAGAATCGAGCATTGTTTCAAACAACTGAAAACTCTCGTTTTTATATTCGTTCAACGGGTCACGTTGAGCGTAACCACGGAAACCGACAACAGATCGCAAATGTTCAAGCGTCATAAGGTGATCACGCCATTTGCCATCAATGGCTTGCAACAAGAACTGCTTTTCGATCTGGCGCATCTGGGTGTCGCCAAAAGCGGCCGTTTTTTCGGCCATGGCTTCGTCAGACGCTTTGACGAGACGCTCAATGATGTCCTCGTCGTCCACACCCTCTTCTTCGGCCCAAGTCTTAACCGGCATATCAAGGCCGAGATTTTCCAACACAGAGACGTAAAGTTTTTCAACGTCCCACTGGTCAGGATAAGACTTTGCGGGAATTGCTTCGTCCACCAGATCCTCAATGACCTCATGGCGCATATCCGTCACGATTTCATTGATGTTATCTGATTCCATGATTTCGCGGCGCTGCGAGAAGACCACTTTGCGCTGGTCATTCATGACATCATCGAACTTCAAAAGCTGTTTACGAATATCGAAGTTGCGACCCTCGACCTTAGCTTGTGCTTTGGCGAGCGACTTATTCACCCAAGGGTGCACGATGGCTTCGCCCTCTTGCATACCAAGAGAGGACAGCATTTTGTCCAATCGATCCGAACCAAAGATGCGCATCAGATCGTCGTCCAAAGAGAGGAAAAACACAGAGCGACCTGGATCACCTTGGCGGCCGGAACGGCCACGCAATTGGTTGTCGATTCGGCGGGATTCATGGCGCTCTGTCGCCAGAACATACAGGCCGCCAGCCTCAATAACCTTGCGTTTTTCTTCGGCGTGATCGGATTCGATCTGGGCACGAAGCGCTTCAGGGTCAGCATCCGGATTTGCGGCTAGGGCGTCCATGACTTTGAGATCAACATTGCCGCCAAGCTGCACATCCGTCCCACGTCCTGCCATGTTGGTGGCGATTGTGACGGCACCAAGTTTACCAGCATCAGCAACGATTTGCGCCTCTTGCTCGTGGTGGCGCGCATTCAATACTTTGTGTGCGATCCCTTCAGCAGTCAATTTTTCGGACAGGGCCTCGGATTTCTCGATGGAAGTCGTGCCAACAAGAACAGGCTGCTGTTTGTCGTTGGCAAAACGCACTGATTTCAAAACCGCTTCGATTTTCTCGCGCTCAGAACGATACACGCGATCATGTTCGTCAACGCGCTGGATCGGACGGTTTGTCGGAACTTCAACAACACCAAGGTTGTAGATTTCCATGAACTCTTCAGCTTCCGTGGTCGCTGTGCCAGTCATGCCAGACAGCGTGCCGTACAGGCGGAAGTAGTTTTGGAAGGTCACAGAGGCCAGCGTGATGTTTTCTGGCTGGATTTTCAGCCCTTCTTTTGCCTCAATGGCTTGGTGCAGGCCTTCTGACAAACGACGACCTGACATCATGCGGCCCGTGTGCTCGTCGATCAACATCGCTTCACCATCGCGAACGATATATTGTGTGCCGTTTTGGTACAATTTATGCGCGCGAAGGCCTTGGTTGACGTGGTGGACCAAGGTTGTGCTTTCTGGATCGTAAAGGGTCTGCCCCTCTTCCAGCAAACCAGTTTCCAACAAACGCTGCTCAAGAAATTCATTGCCAGCTTCCGTGAAAGAAATGCCGCGGGTCTTTTCATCAAGGTCAAAATGATCGTCAGACAGTTCTGGGATCAGCTTGTCGATGGTCACATAAAGTTCCGAGCGGTCATCAGAGGGACCCGAAATGATCAAGGGCGTGCGCGCCTCGTCGATCAAAATGGAATCAACTTCATCGACGATCGCGAAATTATGCCCCCGCTGCATCAAATCACCGATTTCGGTTTTCATATTGTCGCGCAGGTAATCAAAGCCAAGTTCATTGTTCGTGGCATAGGTCACATCGCAATTGTAAGCGGCTTTTTTGTCTGCAGGTGACAGCTCGGAATGGACGGAGCTACAGGTCATGCCTAAAGCTGTAAACACTTTGGCCATCCATTCACTGTCACGCCTGGCCAAGTATTCGTTGACGGTTACAACGTGAACACCCTTGCCAGACAAAGCGTTCAAATAGGACGGGAAAGTCGCTACAAGAGTTTTACCCTCACCCGTTTTCATCTCGGCAATATTGCCCTGATGCAAAAAGATACCGCCTTTAAGCTGCGTGTCAAACGCACGAAGCCCTAGGGCGCGGCGCGCTGCTTCACGACAGTTCGCAAATGCCTCGGGCAAAATCGAATCAAGCATTTCGCCGTTGGCGACGCGTTCTTTGAATTCTTGTGTTTTCGCAATCAAGCCTTCGTCACTGAGTTTTTCGAACTCAGCTTCCAGTGCATTGATTTTCGCCACGATCGGACGAACTGCTTTCACTTTTCGGTCGTTGGGAGTCCCAAAGATCTTTTTGGCGATTGTTCCAACCAGCATATTCTCTCCACTCGGTGCGTCTTGACAGGATCGTGTGAGAGGGGGGATTGCCCCGCTGCCTGCGAGACCATAAAACGGTCCCGAAGGCACCTCTACCCAGACCTCACGCGATGTAAGGGGCCGTGCCTATAGTGTCAATATTGCGCCGTGATAAGACGGCGAATGGAAGGGAATTCCGCATGAAATACCACACAAATGTGATCGCCGCCGCCATTTTTGGCGCACTCACCCTTACGTCGGGTGCTTTTGCTCAAGATATGTCATCCGACACCGTTGTTGCGACTGTGAACGGTTCGCAAATCACACTGGGCCATGTAATCGCCGCACGTGGCTCTTTGCCTGCACAGTATCAAGAATTGGAAGACGCTCAGCTGTTCGAAGGCATTTTGAACCAAATGATTCAACAAGAGCTTTTAAAGCAATCTGCGGGTGATCTGAGCAAAGCTGTTGCCATTCAAATCGAAAACGAACAACGCATTGCGATTGCGGGATCGGCGCTGCAAGAGATCGCGACCTCGGCAGTAACCGACGAAGCCCTCAAGGCAGCGTATGACGCGAAATACGCTGATTTCGCCCCCGGTCGCGAGTTCAACGCAGCGCATATTTTGGTCGAAACAGAAGAAGAAGCCAAAGCTATTGTTGCAGAACTTGAGGGCGGTGCGGACTTTAGCCAGCTCGCTATGGATAAATCCACTGGCCCATCCGGGCCAAACGGCGGCGATTTGGGCTGGTTCGGACTCGGTATGATGGTCGCCCCATTTGAACAAGCCGTGGTTGAAATGGAGCCAGGTGATATTTCAGCCCCCGTGCAAACGCAATTTGGATGGCATGTCATCAAACTTGTCGACAGTCGGCTGCAAGATGTTCCAGCCTTGGAAACTGAGCGTGATGAATTGGCAGCAACAATCGAAGACGAGGCAATCCGCGCCCGCCTGGACGAACTACAAGCCGCTGCAACCCTAGAAATCGCTGAAGGCATTGATCCTGCGCTGATGCGTGACGACGCGCTTCTCAACGATTGATTGATACCCTGACAACAAGGACGCCGCACATGGCTAAGATTGACACTGTTTCCCCACTCGCACCAGCGGATGGATTTCCTGATCTGCCCGTCATCGATGGGGTGAAATTTGCAACTTTGGCTGTGGGCGTAAAGTACGAAGGGCGCACGGATGTCATGCTGGCGCAGCTTTGCGCTGGCAGCGTGGTCGCGGGCACTTTCACCAAGTCCTCGACGCGATCAGCGGCAGTTCTTGATTGTCAGGCTAAAATTGGCGGCGACACCTCTGGTGGCGCCGCTATTCTGGTAAACTCAGGCAATTCCAACGCCTTTACAGGCAAAAGTGGGCTGGAGGCCGTGTCAAAGATCACAACTGCAGTTTCTGCCAGTTTAAATCTTGACGAAAAAAGCGTCTTCACATCATCGACGGGCGTCATCGGCGAACCGCTAAAGTGGGACCGTATCACTTCAAAAGTTGATGAACTGAAAGCTGGCCTTGCCGCAAACCACATCTCAGACGCGGCCCGCGCGATCATGACAACAGATACCTTTGCTAAAGGTGCATCTGCGCAGATCAGCCTTGGAGGGCAGTCCGTCAAGATTTCTGGCATCGCAAAAGGCTCGGGCATGATTGCGCCCGATATGGCGACGATGCTGGTCTATGTTTTCACCGACGCCAAGATTGCGCAACCTTTGCTGCAAGACTTCGTATCACAAGCCACCGACACAACATTCAACTGCATCACAGTCGACAGTGATACATCGACATCTGATACGTTGCTTGTCGGTGCGACAGGACAGTCTAAAGCGCCTGAAATCGTGGCAGACACACCAGAAGCCTCCAAGTTTTTCAGCGCCCTAAAGGGCGTGATGCTTGAGCTGTCTCACCTCGTTGTCAAAGACGGTGAAGGTGCTACAAAGTTTGTTGAGGTGCAGGTCACTGGTGCTACAAACGAAGACGATGCGCGCAAAATCGCATTTTCAATCGCGAACTCTCCGCTCGTTAAAACAGCCATTGCTGGCGAAGATCCCAATTGGGGTCGCGTTGTTATGGCTGTCGGAAAATCGGGCGCCACGGCAGATCGTGATCGTTTGTCCATCTGGTTTGGCGATGTCTTGGTCGCAGAAAACGGTTGGGTGTCACCGACATATTCCGAAGAGGCCGGCGCCAGCTATATGAAAAATGAACATATCGTCGTCAAAATCGACCTTGGGATCGGGACATCGCAGTGCACTATGTGGACCTGTGATTTAACCCATGGCTACATCACCATCAACGCCGATTATCGGTCTTAAAGGTCGCTTATGAAACTCGTTCTTGTCTCTGCCGTGGCCCTCATCGACACCGATGGCCGTGTCCTGCTTGCTCAACGGCCGCAAGGGAAATCCATGGCAGGGTTATGGGAGTTTCCTGGAGGCAAGGTGGAGGCAGGCGAGACACCTGAGCAAGCCTTGGTGCGCGAACTTCACGAGGAATTGGGGATCGAGACATGGAATTCATGCCTCGCCCCGCTCACGTTTGCTTCACATGCTTATGATGACTTTCACCTTCTGATGCCCGTCTTTGCTTGCCGCAAATGGAATGGAATTCCGGAGGCGCGTGAGGGTCAGATTCTCAAATGGGTCAAGCCAAACGCACTGCGCGACTACCCAATGCCAGCCGCTGATATTCCACTGATTCCGATTCTACGCGACTGGATTTGACAAGATATTTATGCTGCATAGCAGAATTTATGTCTTTTTTATGAATTTTGCACAACATTTATGCGATAATTTAGCATTTGAGTAAAATTTGTAGGCAGGAAATTAACAAAGTTATACTAAGATAGAAACAATCATAGACAATTGGGGAATTTATTATGATGCGTTCTATCTCACTCGGAAAATACATTTCCGTACAAGGCCTCTTCGTTGGCGAAGCGTCTTCAGGTAAAATTATTGTCCGCGTTGGCGACAAAACTTTTGAAGGCAAACCAATTTCCTAAGACGGATGCATGATTGAAATCTTCTAATATGTTTCGATCTCATAAATAAAAAAAGGCGGGCCCTAAAGCCCGCCTTTTTTATATTCTCATTTGGATTCGCATCAGTCGAGGTTGCGAACAACTTCTTCACGCTCAAAGATTTCGATAACATCGCCAGCGCGAATGTCTTCGTAATTTTCGAACGCCATGCCACACTCTTGGCCGGACTGAACTTCTTTGACTTCATCTTTAAAGCGCTTGAGCGTCTTAAGCGTGCCTTCGTGGATAACCACGTTGTCACGCAGCAAACGTACACCCGCTGAACGACGCGCCACACCTTCGGTGATAAGACAGCCAGCAACTTTGCCAACGCCGCCGGACACTTTGAAGACTTCGCGAATTTCGGAGTAACCGATAAAGTTCTCGCGAATTTCCGCAGACAAAAGACCAGAAGCCGCCGCTTTCACGTCATCCACAAGATCGTAGATCACTGAGTAGTAGCGAATCTCCACACCCTTTTGGTTCGCACTGCTACGCGCAGACGCATTCGCACGGACGTTGAAGCCAATCACAGGCGCGCCGGAAGCCTCAGCAAGACCGATATCTGTCTCGGTGATCGCGCCAACACCGTAGTGCAGAACCCGAACGCGGACTTCATCGTTGCCGATTTTTTCCATCGCTTGAACGATCGCTTCAGCAGAACCTTGAACATCGGCTTTGACCAAGATTGGCAGCTCAGCCACGGTCTCATCCGCTTTTGCTTTCGCAAGCAGCTGATCAAGTGTGGTTGCAGCGCCAGCAGTCGCACGTTTTTCTTTCGCAGCATGCGCACGATACTCAGCGATTTCACGCGCTTGAGAATCAGTGTCGACCACGTTCAAAACATCGCCCGCCTCAGGTGTACCGTTAAGGCCAAGCACCTCAACTGGCACAGATGGACCAGCTTCATCCACGCGTTCACCTTGGTCGTTCACAAGCGCACGGACTTTGCCCCATTGCTCGCCCACAACAAAGATATCACCGCGTTTCAGCGTACCTTTTTGGATCAAAACAGTCGCAACAGGACCGCGACCAACATCAAGCTGCGCCTCGATCACAGCACCTTGGGCGGCGCGATCAGGGTTGGCTTTCAATTCAAGAATTTCTGCCTGAAGCGCGATGGCCTCAAGAAGTTGGTCAAGACCTTGGCCTGTGTGCGCAGAGACTTCAATGGACTGAACATCACCAGAGAATTCTTCAACAATCACTTCGTGTTGCAAAAGTTCCGCACGCACTTTTTGTGCATCCGCGCCTGGTTTGTCGCATTTGTTGATCGCAACGATCATCGGCACTTCGGCAGCTTTCGCATGCGCAATCGCTTCGATCGTTTGTGGCATAACGGAATCGTCCGCAGCTACCACAAGGATCACAATGTCCGTCACCTGTGCACCGCGTGAGCGCATAGAAGTAAACGCCGCGTGACCAGGAGTGTCGAGGAAGGACAGCAATGCGCCTGCTTCGGTTTTCACTTGGTAGGCACCGATGTGCTGCGTGATACCGCCAGCTTCGCCAGTGGTCACGTTGGTTTTGCGGATCGCGTCAAGCAGTGACGTTTTACCGTGGTCAACATGGCCCATGATGGTGACAACTGGTGGGCGTGATTGCAGGTCTTCGTCTTTATCGACGATTTGCTGGATCACATCCTCAACGTCGGCATCAGACACACGCTGGATGCGGTGGCCAAATTCTTCAACAATCAACTCAGCTGTATCTGCATCAATCGCTTGGTTTTGCGTGACCATCATACCCATTTTCATGAGTGATTTCACAACGTCAGCAACGCGTTCGGCCATACGGTTCGCGAGTTCGGACACGACGATTGATTCAGGAACCTGAACATCGCGTACAACCTTTTCGCGTGGCTCGTTATTGCCCATCGCTTTTTGGCGCATGCGATCTTGCTTACGCTTCATGGAAGCCATGGAGCGTACACGTTTGCCGTCACCGCCAGTGAGCGCTTGGTTCAATGTTAGCTTGCCGGAACGACGACTGTCGTCGGCTTGCTTGGCACGGGCGTTGCGGTTGGCGTCATCGTTGTCGCGCTTAACAGGCGCAGACGATGTACGACCGCGTTGATCTGGTGCTTTTTGCGCCGCAGCTTGTGCAGCAGCAGGATCATCAGGTTGCGTCACAGCTTTTGGCGCAGGCTTAGGAGCCGCCTCACGCTTTTTGGCCGCTTCAGCTTCAGCCTTTTCGATGGCTTCTTCTTCGGCCTTGATCTTAGCCGTAGCAAGACGCTCTTTCTCTTCTTTCTCTTTTGCTTCGATTTCAGCAAGCTTGCGCTTACGTTCCTCTTCGCGAGACTTGTCTTCCGCAGCGCGACGTTCGTTTTCCGCAGCTTCGTTTTTCTGGGCAAAGGCAAGCGCCTTCATCCGGCGTTCCATTTCCGTATCGGAAATGCCCGCAGGACGTTTGGACGGATCGCCAAGGCGCGGAGACCCGCCGCCTGTTTTAGCAGCACCAGCTTTTGGAACCACAACGCGTTTGCGTTTGGTTTCTACCACAACGCTTTTCGTCCGCCCGTGAGAGAAGCTTTGTTTTACTTGTCCGGGGCCGCCGCGAAGGCCAAGGGGTTTTTTTCCATCAGTATCGCTCATATCGTCGTCTTACCCTTTCCGGCGGAGCGCTCTCCACCGTTTATCTCGCGCACACCCATCAAACGTGCGGCGTCCTCTACAACTTTATCGGAGAGGCCACCGCGCGCGAGCGCGCCATGTATCACACTTTCACGGCCGAAAGCCAAACCCAATTCGGCGCTTGTTAGATGACCGAACCAACGGCCTCCCTCTGGCGTCCGAAGTTTGCCTTTACCGCGTTCAGATCCGTCGGAGGCTTGCATCAAAACAATCGCGTGTTCTTCGGCAATCCACCCTTTAACTTTTTCAAACCCGCACACCGCTTCGCCAGCTTTGCGCGTCAATGCAATGAGATGCACAACGCGTTTGAGAAGACCTTGTTCGATAAGATCCACAAACCCGTCAGCCACCAAAACATCTGCTCGCGCCACCTTGGCAAAGAGCTTTTTCTTGACCGCTTCATCCAAAGCAGCGCGATCTGCGCTGACCCAAATGCCGCGACCTGGCAGTTTTTCTGCCAAATCAGGGACAACCTGCCCGTCGGGGCCGATCACGAAACGGATCAGGCCAGAGCGAGGCTCCGCGTCGCGCGTAACTATGCAACGACGTTCCCCATCATCCTTCGTTTTCTTGTGGCCACCACGGGACATCAGATTCACCTAAACCGAGACCTCTTAGGCCTCAGCCTCCTGTGTTTCGCCGTCGACATCTGCATCGTCTTCGCTTGCAGCGCCTTCAAGTTCGGCAGGATCAACCCAACCCAGTTGAATGCGAGCCGTCATGACCAGCGTTTGCGCCTCTTCCAAGGACATGTCAAATTTCTCGAGCAAGCCCTCATCTTTGTGGCGCTCCCCATTGACTGTCGTCCAACCGCCAGCAAGTTCCCAATCCGCACATGTTGCAAAATCTTCAAGTGATTTCACACCATCCTCAGCTAGAGCTTCAATCATCTGGGGTGTCAGGCCGCCAAATTCAACCAAGCTGTCCAGAACACCAAGCGTGCGTGCATTTTCGAGCGCCTTGAGGTTTGCCGCCTCGAGAACATCACGAGCACGGGCTTGAAGTTCGCCAGCGGTGGCTTCGTCAACGCCATCAATCACAAGCAATTCGTCAACTTCAACGTAGGCAACTTCTTCCAAGTTGGTGAATCCTTCGGACACAAGAAGCTGTGCGAAGAATTCGTCCAAGTCGAGGTTGTCCATGAATAGTTTGGTACGGATCGCGAACTCTTTTTGACGACGCTCGGATTCTTCAGCCTCTGTAAGGATGTCGATATCAAGGCCAGTCAACTGAGACGCAAGACGCACGTTCTGGCCACGACGACCAATCGCCAAGGACAGCTGCTCGTCAGGCACAACAACTTCGATTTTACCCGCGTCATCATCAAGAACAACCTTGGACACTTCAGCAGGCTGAAGCGCGTTCACGAGGAATGTTGGCGCATCTTCGTTCCACGGGATGATGTCGATTTTCTCACCCTGAAGTTCGTTCACAACAGCTTGCACACGTGAGCCACGCATACCAACACAAGCGCCAACAGGATCGATAGAGCTATCGTTGGAAATCACAGCGATCTTTGCGCGCGATCCAGGATCACGAGCAACAGCTTTGATTTCGATGATGCCGTCGTAGATCTCTGGCACCTCCATTTTGAACAGCTCAGACATGAACTCAGGCGCAGTACGTGACAAAAACACCTGTGGGCCACGCGCTTCGCGGCGCACGTCTTTGATGAAACAGCGCACACGATCGTTCGGGCGGTATGTTTCGCGGCCAATTTTTTCATTCCGACGCAAGATGCCTTCACCGCGACCGATATCCACGATCACGTTGCCATATTCTTCACGTTTCACAACGCCGTTGATGATTGTACCAGCGCGATCTTTGAACTCTTCGTATTGACGATCTCGTTCGGCTTCGCGCACTTTTTGCAAGATCACCTGTTTCGCAGATTGCGCAGCAATACGACCAAGTTCAACGGGCGGAACTTCGTCAGTGATTTCGCTGCCGATTTCTGGATCAGCCATGAACTGTTTGGCTTGAACAACGGTCAACTCAGACTGGTAGTTTTCCAGCTCATCATCGGCCACAACAGTACGCACACGTGTAAACGTGGCCTTGCCTGTTTTGCGATCGATGTGAACACGGATGTCCATTTCAGAGCCGTAGCGAGATTTCGCTGCGCGTGCCAAGCTTTCTTCCATCGCCTCAACCACAAGGTTGGGGTCGATCATTTTTTCGCGGGCCACGGCCTCAGCGGTTTGAAGCAATTCAAGCTGGTTGGCGGAGGTGATTGCCATGTCTCAGTCCTCTCTAAGGTCGTCAGTGGAACCGTCTTCGGTTTCAACATCATCAAATTGGGTTTCGTCAATCGCGCCGGACGCTTTGCGTTGACGGAGCATTTCAGCGATCAGGTCGTCGGTCAAAATTAGTTTCGCATCTGACAGCCAGTCAAATTTAAGACCGATGGTAATCGTTTCGCCATGTTCGATAATGTTGATCAAAACATCATCTTCTTCGACGCCAGCCAATTCGCCCTTAAAACGGCGGCGGCCATCGAACATTTCGTCAGTCTCAATGCGAGCTTCATAGCCCTCAAAGGTCTCGAAATCTTTCAGACGTGTCAGCGGGCGGTCAATACCGGGGCTGGACACTTCAAGCGTGAACTCGTCTTCGATAGGATCTTCAACATCCAAAACCGCAGAAACGGCAGTGGAAATTTGAGCGCATTCATCGACTTCGATACCGCCGGTGGGACGTTCAGCCATAATCTGTAGCGTTTTCGACTTTGTCGATGACATCAGACGAATACGCACCAGCTCAAAGCCCATGCCCTCTATAACGGGGCCTACGATCTCAGCCAATCGGCGATCGATAGAGGTTTTGGCAATCAGTTCGGACATATTCCAGTTAGCCTTTCGGGCATTTGGGGGCCTTTTTAAAGGGCACAAAAAAACGGGCGCGCGGCCCGTTGATATTTCCCGGTGGAACCTTGGGGTGACCCAACGCGCCGCTGTTGAACAGGCATATACGCCGACGTGGTCGAATCTGCAAGCCTTATCGCACTACACGCCCAATATGATCCATTGTCTCGACAAGCTTAGCTGCGATTCCGGTTTCAGACAGGGCATGCCCCGCAAGCCCAACCAGATGAAGCACCGAGTTTGGCCAACGCTTATGTACGGCGTAGGCGCTCTTTGGTGGGCAAACCATGTCAAAGCGGCCTTGAACGATTGAGCCAGGCACATGCGCCATCTCATCGATATCGTTCAACAACTTCCCGTCCTGTTCAAAAAAGACATGATTTGAAAAGTAATGATTTTCCAAACGCGAAATCGCCCGCGCAAACTGGATAGGCGGATCGCCAACTTTGCCGTTAGATCCAATAGCCGCCAAAGCATTTTCCCACTTGGACCAAATCTTTGCGAAGTGATTTTCGACAGCCACATCACCGCTAAACAAGCGCCGATGAAAGGCTGCGATCAAATTATCGTGTTCATGTTTTGGGATTTCTCGCACAAAATCCTCCCACAAATCCGGCCAAAACCGCCCAGCGCCGCCGCCATAGAACCAATCCAATTCCGTTTGCATCCCCAAAAACACGCCCCGCAACACCAAATGGATCACGCAATCAGGGTGCGCTTGAGTATAGGTCAACCCCAGCGTCGCCCCCCAACTGCCACCAAAGACGACCCATTGCGCGATGCCAAGGGTAACGCGAATACGCTCTATATCTGCCACAAGATGCCACGTGGTATTGCTTTCAACTGATGCAAAAGGTGTTGAGCGCCCGCACCCGCGCTGATCAAACAAAATGATGCGGTAGATCGCGGGATCAAAAAACCTGCGCATAAACGGACTACAACCGCCACCAGGCCCGCCATGCAACACCACGACAGGAATACCATTAGGGTTGCCACTTTGCTCGACATATAGAGAGTGGCCATCGCCAACATCCAGCATCCGCTGATCGTTGGGAGAAATCTGAGGGTACAGATAACTGTATGCGCTCTTTTGGCCCGATACCTTGTTCATGGAAATCCTATATAGAGCATGATAGCTCAGAAAAAATCGATCACGACTCTGATCATATACGAATTGAACATGAAGGAACGGATCATGCAAACGCATCAGTCCACCATTGACCCAGCAGAGGTCGCAAAATTCGAAGCGATGGCCGCCGAATGGTGGGACCCTAACGGCAAATTCAAACCGCTGCACATGCTCAATCCTTGCCGTCTTGATTACATCACAACACAGATCGCTGCTGAATTCGGTCGCGACCTAAGCGACTCGAAACCTTTCACTGGCCTACGCTTGCTCGATATTGGTTGTGGTGGTGGACTTTTGTCTGAACCTATGGCGCGCCTTGGCGCCACGGTTGTCGGTGCCGATGCTGCTGCAGGCAATTTACCTGTCGCGCGCCTTCATGCGGAGCAATCCGGCCTAGAGATCGATTATCGTCACACTGCCGCCGAAGATTTGGCCGAGGCTGGCGAACAGTTTGATGTGATTTTAAACATGGAAGTTGTTGAACACGTCGCCGATCCGCAAACCTATCTGAATGCCTGTCAAACTTTGCTCAAACCAGGCGGCATGATGATTTGTTCAACCATCAACCGCAATCCGAAATCCTATGTTATGGCTATTTTGGGCGCTGAAGTTGTCATGCGCTGGTTGCCACGCGGCACGCATGAATGGGGCAAGTTCATCACCCCAGATGAGCTGTTCGATTTGATTTCCAAAGCTGGTCTATCGCCCGTGGATCGCAAAGGCTTTGTGTTCAATCCGGTCTTGTGGACTTGGTCGTTGTCAGATCGCGATCTGTCTGTGAACTATGTTACAGCCTCTATTAAGCCAGTTTAGGGTCGCATTCATACGTCGTTTTCAAGACGAATGCGCATCTCGCGGAGCACGGGAAGAGCATTTTTAACCTTATCCTGCCCAATAGATTCGACCACTTGATTTAGGATGGGTGTGATCGCAGCCAAAGCTGTATCACGCGCCGCTTTCCCAGCTGGCGAAATCGATACGAACTTACGCCGCGCATCATCCCAATCAGGGCGAATATGAATATGCCCAGCCCATTCCAGCTTGTTCAGAGTGTTGGTCATGGCACCGCGCGTCACGTGAAACGCGCGCGCCAATTGGGCTGGCGAGCGCTCTTCACCAGACCGCGCCAAATGATTAAGCACCGAAAAGTGACTGATTTCCATGCCTTTTGGCAGCGCCTTTGTTAGACGATTTCGCGCTAACTGATCCGCCATAAAAATCTCAGAAAAAAGCGCAACAGCCAATGAATCTGTTCCGGTTGATGACGTCATTTTGGGGCCTTAAATGCTCTGTCGTGTTGCAGCGACGGTATGGCACTGCGGGCTTTGGCGACGTCGTTCAGATCGTAGTCCACAATCCCAACGCCACACTCTGTCCCACCATCATAAAGCACTTCACCCCAAGGCGAAATCGCTAAGCTGTGTCCGTGGGTTTTACGTTTTCCACCCTTTGCCTCACTGTGCTGACCTGTTTGCGCCGGCGCAAAGACAAAACTTCCCGTTTCAATCGCCCGCGCGCGCAGCAAAACTTCCCAATGGGCGCGACCTGTGGCCTGCGCGAAGGCGGCAGGAACCGTCAAAATTTCGGCGCCCGCTTGCGCCAAAGCGCGATAAATATGCGGAAAACGGACGTCATAGCAAATCGTCAAACCAATTGAGCCTATATCTGTCTGCGCCATAATGGCCTCGGTTCCTGGGCGATACCCCGCGGATTCTTTATAAGATTCTGTGTCAGACAGGGTCACGTCAAACATATGAATTTTATCATAGCGCGCTTTGATTCGCCCATCCGGCCCAATCAAAAATGACCGGTTGGCAAACCGACCATCCGCATCACCCGTTCTTAAGGCCAAAGACCCAATAAGGATCCAAACCCTTAGCTTTAAAGCTTGTTTTTGTAAGGCCTGTAATGTCGCATCGTCAGCCTCAAGACAAAGCACACTCTGCTGATGCGTTCGTGACGTAGACACGCAATTGGTGACTTCAGGCGTCATCACAATCTGCGCGCCACGCGTGACGGCATCGTCAATATAACTTTGCACTTCACGCAAGTTTTGCGCGGGATCATCGCTAGAATTTAATGTGATAAGGCCAACTTTTGGCATATCTTCAACCCGCTAAAAGCGGATCAAGTTTTCCGACGTGTTCCATCTGATGCAATTCATCACAACCGCCAACATGCGTCTCGCCGATGAAAATCTGCGGCACTGTGTGGCGACCGTTGGCGCGTTGCATCATTTCAGCACGAAGCTCTGGGTGGGCCATCACATCAAGATCAGTGTATTCAACGCCCTTGCTATCCAACAGCCGCTTGGCGGCGACGCAAAATGGGCAAATCGGAGTCGTATAGAGTGTTACAGGCTGCATTTTTTTATCCTTTATGTCCGGCAAGACTATAGGGATTTAGTCCTTCTTCGCAACGCGTGCCAGTACAGCCACGGAAACTTGAATGGCACCGCCCCCCAAACAAGCCTTGGTACAGGCTGTTAAAGTGGCACCTGTGGTCATAACATCATCGATCAGCAAAACATGGCGGCCTTTAAGCGCCTCAGCACGATGGGGCCTAAGCGTAATGGCGTCAGAGACAACATCTGTACGTTCCTGCGCTGTCATGCCATCAAGTTTGCGTGTGGCGATGCGCCTTTGCAAAAGATTTGGGCAATGATCCAATTCCAGCAACCGCGATACACGGCGCGAGAGTAGCAATGACTGGTTGTACCTGCGCCTAAACCCACGAAACCAGTGCAGCGGCACGGGTGCTACAATCATATTGGTCGTCACAAGCGGACGAGCCGCTTCGGCCAACCATTCACCAACGGGATATGCAAGATCGGTTCGATCGCCGTGCTTTAGGCGCAAAACGATAGATCTGGCGTTGCCTTCATACAGTAAGGCGGCGCGCGCACGGGACCACGGACGCGATACAGCGCGACATGAATCGCACAAATCACCGCTTTCAACTTCGCCAATCAAAGGGGTTGCACACATTTCACAACCGTTTTGTTTGATAAAGGGAGTGTCGCCCCAACATTTTGGGCAAAGACCGTACACAAAATCGACTATTTCGTCGCATGTTAGGCATTGAGGGGGATATAAGAACCGCGCCAGTCTTTGCATTTTGCGCATGACTTCCTAAGTTGGCCCAACTTCACTGGAAGAGAGCTTATGTCCAATACCGCCCCTCTTGTTGATCGCGCTCAATTGATGCGCAACCGTTTGCGCGCCAAGCGCATAGGGGGAGATTTCTTTTTGCACCATGAGGCACGTCTTGAAATCCAAGATCGGCTCGACATGGTTAACAAATCGTTTACGTCGCCGGCAATTGTCACCGGTTTCCCCGAGCTTTGGCAATCTTGGTTCCCTGCTGCAACGGTTGTCGCCGATGATGATCTGTTAAACCTGCAAGAGCGCCAGCATGATCTTGTCATTCACGCCATGTCTTTGCATTGGGCCAATGATCCTGTTGGTCAACTCATTCAATGCAATCGCGCCTTGAAACCTGACGGACTGATGATCGCTGCGTTTTTTGGCGATCAAACTCTTCACGAGCTGCGATCATGTTTGTCTCAGGCCGAGATCGAATGCTACGGCGGGCTGTCGCCGCGTGTGCTGCCGATGGGTGAACTGCGCGACCTTGGGGGCCTATTGCAACGTGCCTCTTTTGCGTTGCCTGTCGCAGATAAAACGACCACAAAAGTGACGTTTTCGTCTCTAACCCACCTTATTCGCGATCTGCGCGCCATGGGCGAGACGTCAGCATTGCAGGCGCGATCACGTAAAAATGCGACGCGCGCGCTGTTCGACGCTACCGAAGTATTCTACAAAAAACACTTCTCAGAACAGGACCGACTGAATGCGACTTTTGACATGGTGTTCTTGACCGGCTGGGCCCCAGACGCCAGCCAACCCAAGCCCTTGATGCCCGGATCGGCCAAAACGAGATTGGCAGATGTGCTTGGCGCCAAAGAATTCAACTTGCCCAATGAAGCGCAACAGACTTGAACAATTTTAACTGCGCCCTAGCCTAACAGAATACAAAAAGACAGGATCACGCGATGGGAACTATGAAGCCAACACAGCTCAATACAAATGCTGCCGATGCCGTTTGCCCAGCGCATGCGGCAACCGATCACCCGAAAATTCCAAAGCAAAAAATTGGCGTGCTTTTGGCAAACCTGGGCACGCCTGATGCGACAGATTACTGGTCGATGCGCCGGTATTTGAGTGAATTTTTGTCAGACAAACGGGTCATCGATTATCCAGCATGGAAATGGCAACCAATTTTGCAGGGCATCATATTGACCATCCGCCCCTCTAAATCTGGCGCGGCCTATAAATCCATCTGGAACAACGAAGCCAATGAAAGCCCGCTTGCGACGATCACGAAACAGCAAACAACTGCTATTTCAGCTGCATTAGGATCTAAATATGGCGATGAAGTCATGGTCGATTACTGTATGCGCTACGGCAATCCATCGACCAAATCCAAAGTGGCTAAGATGGTTGCGGAAGGCTGCACAAAGATTTTGTTCTTTCCGCTTTACCCACAATACGCAGGCGCCACCATTGGAACCGCAAACGATGAGTTCTTTCGCGCGCTTATGGACGAAAATTGGCAGCCCGCATCGCGAACAGTCGAGCCCTATTTTGACAAACCCGAATATATCGATGCCTTAGCGCAATCCATCGAGCGTGGTTATGCCAATGCACCCAAAAAGCCTGATATTCTGATTTGTTCGTATCATGGCCTGCCGGAACGCTACCTGAAAGAAGGTGGCGATCCCTATCATTGCCACTGCCACAAAACGACGCGTTTACTCAAAGAGCGGCTGGGTTGGGCCAGTACAGAGATTATGACAACCTTCCAGTCCAAATTTGGACCCGAAGAGTGGCTGCAGCCCTACACCGTTGAAGAAGTTGCCCGTCAGGCACAAGCCGGCAACAAAAGCATCGCAGTCTGCGCGCCCGCGTTTTCCGCCGATTGCATCGAAACGCTTGAAGAGATCAACGAGGAAATCAAAGAAAGCTTTGAGCACGCTGGTGGCGAAGATTTCTTGTACATTCCCTGCCTGAACGATGATGACGCGCATATTTCAGCGCTATGCACAGTCATCGAAACCAATCTCGCTGGTTGGGTTTAGCATTCGAAACAAAAATGGCGGCCCCTTATTACAGGGCCGCCATCCTATAAAATTCCGATGCCGTCGCCTTAAATCAACAAAACCTGCGTGCCGTTTTTCGCCAGCTCATACAATTCGGCGATGTGTTCGTTGTACAAGCCAATGCAACCGTTTGAAGATCGACGACCGATTTTGCGCGTGTCGTGCGTTCCGTGAATACGGTAATAGGTCCAAGACAAGTACAAAGCGTGTGTGCCCAACGGATTGTCAGGACCCGGCCCAACAAAGCTTGGCCATTCAGGGTTGCGGATACGCATAGATGGCGTAGGTGCCCATGACGGACCTTCCACTTTGCGAATAACCGACGTACGACCAAGGCGGGTTAGATCCTCGGACAATGGAACAGACGTCGGGTACAATTTGTAAAGCGACTGGTCTTCACTCCAATAGTGCAACGCTCTGGACGTGGTATCGACCAAAATCGCGCCGTTGCGTGTGTTGTCGAAATATGGACGCCAATCCAAAGAGCGGAAGCTCGAAATATTGCGACGCACAACTTCAGAAATATCACGTTCGACTTCAGTGGAGTTCTCCGTTTGCGCAAAAGCGGGTGCGGCAAGACAAGCCGTTGTGGTTGTAACAAAGACGCGTCTTGAAAGTTTCTTATCGAATGTATTGGTCATGATGGACCCTAAAACAGTTATTTCGTTGAACTATGTATATGGCTCGATTGTCGCAGTCGCAAATCAAACAAACGTGGGCGGCGAAAACACGCGGACATGATTTGATCCGGCATCATTTTCAGGATAGGTGATTCTAAGATCGAATTCGGGGTACCCAAAAAAGATGACGCGTTTCATTGTTCTACTTCTTGTTTCCATTATCGGCCTAAGTGCCTGCGAAAGCAACACTTCAACATTGGGTCCCGATGGAAAACCGCTTCCACGTGTGTACCGGATCGGAGCACGTCAAGAAGCCACGGTTCAGTACCGCATGCTGGATTCAATCAATGCCTTACGTGCCGCGGCAGGCGCACCAGAAGTCACCTTAAATGCCAATCTCAACGCAGCGGCAGCCACCCATGCGCAAGACATGAAAAATCAAAATCGCCCATGGCACTTTGGATCTGACGGATCGTCACCAATCGATCGCGTAGCGCGCTCAGGCTATGCTGGCACTATGCTCGGTGAAAACATTTCGGAAACATATGAATCCGAACTGGAAACTTTGGGTGCCTGGATGGAGCAATCGGATACACGCGAAATCATTTTGGATCGTCGTGCAACGGATCTTGGTTTTGCATGGTATCAGGAACAAAGCGGCAAACTTTGGTGGACACTGATTTTGGGTGGCGCTGCGCCGCAATTCGCAAGCGCCGAGTAGTTTATCGCTTGCGACATTCTAAGGATGGATGTCGATTTGCGTTCCTGTCGTGACCATCATGTAAATTTCTTCCATGTGCCTGTCTTTGACGGCGATACAGCCCGCAGTCCAATCTTTTCCGCGTCCTTTGTGTCCGCCAGCCCGTCCATGGATAAAAATTTCGCCGCCTGGGCTGCGACCATGCTGACGCGCATAGGCTATGTCTCGGCTATTTGGGTACGAAATTCCAATCGACAGATGGTACTGTGAACGCGGATTTCTGCGATCAATAATATAGCTGCCCTCGGGTGTTTTACCATCACCTTCAAATTGCTTATGGCCCACAGGCACACCCCCAAGACCAACCTTGTATTTTTTCAATATCTTGGTTCCACTCAGCAAATATAAACGTCGCCTGCCCTTGTACAGCACCACACGGGTCACACGCGGTCCAGTATAAGGAGAAAAGGCGCTTGCAAGCGTAACTGTCGGGAAAAGGCTAACCGCAGCCAAGCCTGCCAAAAGTTTGCGGCGTTCCATTGTCGTATATCCAACCCTGCTTTTTGCTGCGTATACGCCAGCAATCACAATGCTGAAAGTAAATTTTGTGTCAGGTGCGGCTAAATTTCGCTGCAATTTCCACGTGAGGCGACCACCGGAATTGGTCCACAACATGCAGCCAATCGATTGCAAAACCTGCCTCGACAAGCGTTTTAGCGTCCCGTCCAAAAGTCACAGGATTGCACGACACAAAGCCAATAGAGCGTAGGTTGCTTTTGGCCAATTCGCCGGTTTGCGCCAAAGCGCCCGCACGTGGCGGATCAATGATCGCAGCGTCAAATTTATTGAGCTCTTCTGGCAACAAAGGCTGGCGGAACAAGTCACGCGTGGCAACAGTGACGGGCTTTAACCCAGGCGCTGTTTTCCATGCCTCTGACAGGCTTTTGAGCATCTCATGTTCGCCCTCGACCGCATGAACCTCAGCAAATTCTGCCATTGGCAAAGCAAATGTGCCACACCCCGCAAAAAGATCAACCACGCGTTCAGCACCAGACACAGCCTCTTTCATCAAAGAAATCAGGGACTGTTCGCCGTGACGCGTGGCTTGCAAAAATGCGCCTGGAGGCGGCACAAGGCGAGCGCGACCAAAGGACAAAAAGGGGCGCGTTTCCTGAACAACCTCATCGCCATTCCATGACAGGCGAATGATGCCATGTTCGCGCACAACCCCAGCCAAATCAGACCGCAATTCCATGTCGAGCTCTTTGCCATCCACAACTGAAACATCCAAGCCAGCGTCAGAATCCGTCACGGTTATCGCCATCTCAACACGGCGCGACCCACCGATTTGAACCAGAGATTCAAAAGCAGGCATCCCATCCATGATTTTTTGCGTCATCAACACACAATCAGGCACAGGCACCAAAGTGCCTGAGGCGCGCCCATGCAACCCAACCAAAACGCCTTTTTTTGTGCGACGCCCCGCAAAAGTCGCACGTCGGCGTGATTGGCTTGGCGACGTAAAAACACTCGAAATCGGCACATCGATACCTTGGTGCGACAAAGCTGTGTGCACGACATCGGATTTCCAGTTCACGACAAAATCGTCTGAGGCATGCTGCAAGGCACAGCCTCCGCAGGCTTTGAAATGCGCGCAAGGTGGTTTAACGCGATCAGGCGATGGGGTGACGACACTAGGGCTTAAAATGCGATCGCCTGTGATCTCGCCTTCAACGATTTCACCGGGCAATGTTTTAGCAGCAAAGATTGGGCCAGCCGCAATACCATCGCCGTGGTGACCAAGTCGTGTGATTTCAATGTGTGTCATGTCGACTTGGTTTCCAATATCTGCATCAATTTTGCCTTGGTTAGGGCAAAACCGGACTCCAGCCAAGCACGTTGTAACATCTTCAACGCGCCCCCAAGCTCAGCACCGGTATAGTCGGGCATCAAATCTTGCGCTTTGACGGGGAAAACCTGTTTTGACGCAGCCAAGATTTGCGCTTCTATATCTAAATGCAATGGCTGCTCGAACACAGCAGCCCGCAAGGCCGCGATGCAGAACGCAATGTCGGCCCCCTCTTCAAATGCGATCACCTCAATCGTACGGCCAAAACCCATCGCCGCTTTGAACTTTTCCAGTCGCACAAATTGCTTTTTGGACAGTTTGAGCAAAGGCCCAGCATCTTTGCCGCCCAGCGCGGCAAGCCGAGCCATGGGATCGATGTGAAATTCTTGCGACACATAGGGGTACAGCGATCGTCCAGACGCTCCGGGTAAAATCGCCTGCAACACGCCAGTCGCATCCATCGCGCCAATAGCTGTACTTGGATCGCGCGCAGATAAAAGTTTGACGATTTCTGAACCGACACGCTCCTTGGACAAGCCATTTAATCCGTCTAGGTTTTTGGCACAACCTGCCAGCGCATCCGCATCAAGGCCGGCATCATCGTCGCCGTACACAGCATGGAATCGGAAAAACCGCAGAATACGCAAATAGTCCTCGCGGATACGGTCCTGAGGCGCGCCGATGAAGCGCACTTTGCGCGTCATCAAATCGCTCATGCCACCAAGCGGATCCAACACTGCGCCGTCTAGATCTGCGTAGAGGGCATTCATGGTAAAATCGCGACGACAGGCGTCGTCTTCCAAATTATCTGCGAAAGCGACAACCGCGTGCCGTCCATCTGTGGCCACATCACGCCGAAAGGTTGTAATTTCAAAAGGTTCGCCACCCGCGACGACAGTAACCGTTCCGTGTTCGATCCCTGTAGGAATGGACTTCAGTCCTACAGATTTTGCGAGGCTCATCACATCTTCAGGCGGCATCGGCGTCGAGATATCCAAGTCAGTCACAGGCACGCCCATCAAACTGTTGCGGATACAGCCGCCAACAAAATAAGCCGATTGACCTGCCGCTTTGAACATTTCGATGACGGTTTGCGTGGCATCCGCTTGGAACCAATCGCATGTTTTGACCGACGTCACAGGATCACCTTTTGCGCGAAAGATCGCAACACCCGCGCCGTGGCGCCCCAAATGTAATAGGGGCCATAAGGAACAGTATAAAATTTACGCACCTGTCCGCGCCAAATACGAGATTGAACGGTGTAATTCGACATATCCAAAACATGCATTAAAGGCACTTCAAACATCTCGGACACCTCTGCCGCCTCTAAGCGCGGCGTGAAATCCTGAGTGATCCAACCAACCACGGGATGCATGATGTAATTCGATACGGTTTCATGAGTTGGCAGCTCACCGAGCACGTCGACGTTTTTGGGTGCTAGGCCGATTTCCTCATCAGCCTCACGCAAAGCCGCTTCGATATGCGACGCATCGCTCGGGTCCACGCGCCCACCTGGAAATGCGATTTGACCCGGATGATGCTTGATCGTCGAAGATCGCTTGGTGAGAATAAGTTGAAGACCGCTATCTCGCTCAATAATCGGCAACAGAACGCCTGCAGGCTTCAAAGAAATCGATTTTGGGCGCGCCTCGGGATTGAGATCAAAATCAGAAGACGGGCGCCCGTCATGTGACAGCGCACGCTCTATCCCTAATCTATCAATCCGCGTCACCATCAGTTTTTGCCTTTGCTTGGAACCCAAGTGTCGTCGGATCCATAACGTAATGCGCACCGCAAAATTGGCAATCCGCAGACACGATGCCCTCTTCTGTGGTCATCGTTGCAATGTCTTTCGCAGAATAGATAGAAAGACTGCTGCGAACGCTTTCCTCAGAACAGCTGCATCCAAAGGCGATCGGCTGCGCGTCAAACACGCGGGGCTTGTCCTCGTGGAACAAACGCACCAGCAAATCGGTTGGCTGCACACTCGGCCCGATCAACTCCAATGGATCAACTGTATCAAGCAAAATATTGGCGCGATTCCAGTTTTCAAAATCATTACCATCCAAAATATCATAGGCTGTCAGCAGACCATCGTCGCTCGTGCCCTCAAGAGGCGCGGCACCCGGTGAAGCTTTGGGCATTTTTTGCAACATAACGCCGCCAGCACGCCATTTTTCATCATCGCCAGCCAGCGTCGAGCGTCCGAAAGCAAGTTCAAAACGTGTTGGAAGTTGCTCCGACTGGGCGAAATACGCCTCAGCACAGTGAGACAGCGACTCACCTGTAAGCGGCGTGATGCCTTGATAAGGTTTGTTGCCCTCACCTTGGTCGATCAAAATCGCAAAATAGCCTTTGCCAACCTGATCAAAAGCAACGCCATCAAGGTCAAGACGCTCACTATCATACGAGGCATATGCACGGATACGCGCAGGTTTGCCGTCGGCGGTGGGCGCATAGTAATCGGTCGCAATAATTCGCGCGGGGCCATTGCTGCGAATTTGAATCGATAGCTTCCACCGCAGTTTAATCGTTTGACCGATCATCGCTGTCAGCAACGCGACCTCAGCAACGAGCGCCTCGATCACCGGCGGGTAATCATGTTGCTCGAGAACCTGCTCAAGAACACCATCAAGACGGGCCACACGACCGCGTACATCTGATTGATCGAGTTGAAACGGGAGAACAGTGTCATCCCAAGCGATTTTTGATCCAAGCATTTTCGGTTCCCTTGCACGTCGCAGGTTGGCATACCTTGTTCATATAAGGGCGGCAACCTCTGGAAAAAGGGCTAGATATGATTCGACGCTATGGTGATCCAAAAATAAACGGCATTTCCTACACATTGCGCCCCGGAGCCTATGCAATTTTGCCTTTAAATGGCTCTTTGCTTTTGACCCATCAAGCGGCCCCTACGCCAGAATTTCAGCTTCCAGGTGGCGGCATCGACAAAGGCGAGTCTCCAGTTGCGGCACTACATCGTGAGGTGATTGAGGAAACAGGCTGGCGCATCTCAAAACCACAATTTTTTCACGCCTTTCGCAGGTTCGTATTCATGCCTGACTACGATATGTGGGCGGAAAAAGTTTGCAAAATATATATTGCCCGCCCTGTTCGCTGCCTCGGCGCCCCAACTGAAATTGGTCATACCGCAAAATGGGTACCCTTTGCGCAAGCCATCGAACGCCTTGGAAATCCAGGCGATAAGGCTGCCCTTACTCAGTACTTGGGCCTGTGTACTCAAGCAGAATAGCTGAAATATCGTCGGGGAAGTCTTTGTCATTGTTGAAGTTGTTGAGATCCCAAAGCATCGTATCAAAAAACGCACTGCCCGTCAGATCTGCAATATTTTCAACCAAGGTGATCAGGCCATCTTCACCCAACATACCATCAGCGCCATCTGGGCATTCAGTGACGCCATCGGATAGAAGAATAATTCTTTCTCCTTCTGAAATTTGAATTTCAAAATCATCAAAGATCGCGTCAGGGATCAAGCCAATCGGTAGCCCACCGCCCCCGAAATACTCAACCGTTCCGTCTATGTGTTGAATCGCAGGATGTGGATGACCGCACTGGGTCATAACAAACTTGCCATTTGTCCGATCAAAATGTCCTAATATCATGGTGAAATAGAGGTCCGTCTCCATTTCTTTCAACATCAAAGTATTCAGTGTTTTCGCAACGTCCGCTGGAGATCTGGCGATGTGGGTCCCATCATCGGACTGCGTAATTGCGAGATTTTGATCAGATGTAGAACCAGTCAAATAGGCCGCTAGACGCGCAGTCATTAGGGCCGAGGCAACACCATGTCCCGATACGTCTATCGAAAACACACCAAACTGATTGTCATTAATTGGGAAAAACCCGACAAGATCGCCACCCACATGGCCACTTGGGCGCAGCAAAAGTGACACTTGGGCCGTACCAAAGTCTTTAAACCGATCCTTTACAAGCGATTGCTGCAGTTTTCGTGCCTCAACCAGATCACGGTCAAGCGAATCATAAAGGGCAGAAATTTCTTGCAATGTTGAGGTGACAAGTTCGTTTTTGGCAGACAATTCGCGCTGCATTTTCAAAATGCGCTCACCAGCTCGGATACGCGCCAAAAGTTCGTCGCCTGCAACAGGTTTCGTCAAAAAATCGTCAGCACCGACATCCAAACCTTCCGCCACCTCCGCCTTGTCTGATTTTGACGTCAGTAAGATGAAGTACCCATAATCGTCACGCTCTAATGTGCGGAAAATGCGGCAAAAATCGAGACCACTTAACCCTGGCATCATCCAATCCGAGACAATGAGGTCAATTTTTTCCATCTCGCAAATCACTAAGGCGGTATTGCCGGACTCTGCTTCGAACACGGTATAGCCCCACCGCCCAAGATAGGACGACAATATCCGCCGCTGCGCCCTAGAGTCATCGACAACCAAAACGTTGTTAACGACACCTCGCTCAGGAACGACTTTGAGGTATGCTTGCTTTTGTTGCGCGATAGCCAATAGAATTTTCCAACCTAAATATCGTGGTTTTCGCTACATTGACCTGCGCAACTTAATGACGCCTTAAATATAAAATTGATTGTAATTATTGTAGAAAGTTACGCGATCTTAAGTCTCCCCTGCCAAAAAGAATTAAAGGAGTGCTCAGATGATTGATTGGAACCGCGTTACCGAATTGCGTGATGAAGTGGGCGCAGAGGATTTTGGCGAAGTTGTTGAACTCTTCCTTGAGGAAGTGGATGAAGTTATTGAGCGACTTGAGGCAACCGATGATCGCACCAAACTCGAAGAAGATCTGCATTTTTTAAAAGGCAGCTCTATGAATTTGGGATTTGCGACCTTTTCCAGTCTTTGCCAATTTGGGGAAACAGCCTCCGCCGCAGGTGCCTCTGACACCGTCGATTTGAATAAAATTTTGGTGTCTTTCAAAGCTTCGCGCGCCGAATTCACGGCCAAAACTGACATCATATTGCGAAGTTAAAGCACGAACTCAGACAGCGCTTGATCATTGGTAATGTCTTTGTACACAAGGCCAGCTTGATCCATTTTATGAAACAAGCGTTCAAAATTCTTTGGGTGATCCGTTTCAATTCCTATCAAAACAGACCCAAAATTGCGTGCGGATTTTTTGAGATACTCAAACCGTGCAACGTCGTCTGTATCTCCCAATAAATCCAAAAAATCGCGCAAGGCGCCTGGTCTTTGCGGCATGCGTAAGATGAAATATTTTTTAAGCTCAAGATACTTTTGCGCCCGCTCCTTCACTTCAGGTAGCCGTTCAAAATCAAAATTCCCGCCCGATGCAACGCATAAAACCCTGCGCCCGCGGATCACCTCTTTCAAATCTTGCAAAGCGTCAATCGCAAGCGCGCCCGCAGGTTCTAGAACGATACCTTCAATGTTGAGCATCTCGATCATTGTCGCGCAAATGCGATTCTCTGGCGCCGTCAACAACTGACGTTGCTCGACCTGCTTCAATGCAGAAAAAGGGATCGCGCCAATCTGGGCAACAGCGGCACCATCAACAAAACTATCAACCGAAGTGAGCGTCACAGGTTTGCCTGCGGTCACGGCTGCAGCCAAGGAAGGCCCTCCGCTGGGTTCAACAAAATAGATTTCCGTGCTCGGCGACACTTTGGCCAAATACTGAACAACACCGGCAGACAATCCACCACCACCGACGGGCAAAATAACCACATCTGGCGCGTCTGTCATCTGATCCATGAATTCAACAGCGACGGAGGCTTGCCCTGCGATGACATCAACATCGTCAAAAGGCGCCAAAAAGTACCCAGATGCGTCATCGCAAAAGGTTTTGGCCGAGGCCAAAGTATCATCGAAATAATCCCCAACCATGCGCACTTCGATATTATCGCCGCCAAAGATTTTGGTCTTTTCGATCTTTTGCTTGGGCGTGGTGACAGGCATAAAAATGACACCTTTGACCCCAAAATGGCGACAGGCAAAGGCCACACCTTGCGCATGATTGCCAGCAGAAGCGCAGACAAATAGATCAAGTTTTGGGTCTTGCGCACGGGCGCGGCTCATCGCATTCACCGCACCGCGAATTTTATAGCTGCGCACAGGGGTAAGGTCTTCGCGTTTCAGCCAAATGTCGGCATCGTATTTTTGCGAAAGGTGATCATTGCGCGCGCAAGGCGTCGGCTCGAACAATTTGCGCACCAATTGCGCGGCCTCGCGGGCGGGTCCGGTGATATCTACGCTTTGCGTCATCTGTCTGCCTTTGATGCTGCGAGTTCATAAATCGAAGACAAAAGGCTGACGCCGACCATCAAAGCGATCCATCCTGTGACAAGCGAATAGATCAACCCAAATAAACCTTGCCCAAATAGAATACCTAAAACTTGCATTGCAAAGGTGCCCATTAGAAGCAAGATTGCGGCTTGCGAAATCTGTGCCGTGTAAGGTTTGGTTGCCGCCCACGCAGCTGCGAGCTTCATGTCTTCGCCCATAGCCGCAGCAGGCAGCAACGGCGAAATTCGATAGAAAACAAGAACAACAAAAACAAGAACAACAAACACCAATGCAAATGAGATTGCACCAAAACCACCCAAGAGCGCTGTCAACAGCATCAGCACCATAAGGCCAGCCATCATGACCCCAAACAACACAAGTAGAATCAATAGAGACTTCACAAAGTAGTCGACCAAATGTGATCTGCGCAAAGGTGGCAAAATCGTTTGTGGCCGTTCGCCGAGCAGTGCAAACCGATGCCATTCGACTGCAATCCAGATGCTCACGAAGATAACAGTCATATTGCTTCCAATGTTGATCCAGCGCGCAAAAGGCGATGCTGCCGACCAATCATCGACCGTCAAAAGAGGGGGCGCGATGGCCGATGACAAAATAAGTACGGCCATGGTCGCGATCCAGATCAAACCAGAGATCGCCAATGCATCGTCCAGATTTCGAAACACGCGTTGTACAGCGTGCTTAAACAGCAAATATCCAGTCATCTTGGTCCATTCCCAATTGTATTAGGCAACACTTAGGGCTTTTACACGCAAACAAAAAGCTTTCAGGGCGTGAAACCTTGCTCTTGGCGCAAAAACTCGGTAATCGCCCAAGCGATATCCGCAAAAGGAAAAAGCCAATGTCCGCGCCCAAAAAAGTCGTCCTCGCCTACTCAGGCGGTCTTGATACATCGATCATTTTGAAATGGCTTCAGACCGAATACGGTTGCGAAGTTGTGACCTTTACCGCCGATTTGGGTCAAGGTGAAGAGCTTGAGCCTGCTCGTGCAAAAGCTGAGCTGCTCGGCATCAAGCCTGAGAACATCTTTATCGAAGATGTGCGCGAAGAATTTGTGCGTGATTTCGTATTCCCGATGTTCCGTGCCAATGCGATTTATGAAGGCCAGTACCTCTTGGGCACCTCTATTGCGCGTCCTTTGATTTCCAAACGCCTTGTTGAGATCGCGGAAATGACGGGCGCTGACGCTGTGGCCCATGGCGCGACAGGCAAAGGCAACGACCAAGTGCGTTTCGAATTGGCCGCCTACGCGCTGAACCCAGAAATCAAAGTGATCGCCCCATGGCGCGAATGGGATCTGACATCTCGTACACGCCTTCTTGAGTTTGCGGAACAGCACCAAATTCCAGTTGCCAAAGACAAGCGCGGCGAAGCACCATTTTCTGTCGATGCCAACATGCTGCACACCTCATCCGAGGGCAAAGTTTTGGAAGATCCAGCCGTGATCGCGCCAGAATACGTGCACCAGCGCACTGTGAACCCAGAAGATGCACCAGACACGCCTGAGTTCATTGAGGTTGGATTTGAGCAAGGCGACGCAGTGTCCATCAATGGCGCGGCCTTGAGTCCAGCGACTGTTTTGGAAACTTTGAACGAATATGGTCGCAAGCACGGCATCGGTCGTTTGGACTTTGTTGAAAACCGCTTCGTGGGCATGAAATCTCGCGGCGTCTATGAAACACCAGGCGGCACGATCTTATTGGAAGCCCACCGCGGCATCGAGCAAATCACGCTCGACAGTGGTTCTGGCCACCTCAAAGACAGCCTAATGCCACGCTACGCTGAGCTGATCTACAACGGTTTCTGGTACTCACCTGAGCGCGAAATGCTGCAAGCCGCGATCGACAAGTCACAAGAACACGTAACAGGCACCGTGACTTTGAAGTTGTACAAAGGCTCTGCCTCCACTGTTGCACGTGCATCTGATCACTCGCTGTACTCAGAAGCGCATGTGACCTTTGAAGACGATGCTGGCGCATACGATCAAAAAGACGCGGCTGGCTTTATTCAACTCAACGCTTTGCGCTTGAAGCTTTTGGCGACACGCAACCGTCGTTTCAAATAAGCTTTGAGACATATGAATTGAAAAAGGGGCGCAACTTGCGTCCCTTTTTTTATTGTTGCTACGCTGTGCTTTAGCTGGCTTGAAAAGCAGCAACATCTACCGCTTTAGGGATCGCATCCGCCGTGCCATGGCGCGTGACTTTCAGCGCTGCGGCCTGCGTCGCCCAATCCATGGCTTTGCGTGTGGATAGACCCAAATCCAGCCCAGCAGCGAAATACCCCGCAAAAGTGTCGCCTGCCGCAGTTGTGTCAACGGCTGCCACTTTGGGCGCTGTCACCTCGATTACCTCGCCAGTTTCATTGGATCGCCACATCGCGCCCTTTGCGCCCAGCGTGACCAGAACTTGCGGTACTGGAATTTTATCTAACGTGACACCCATCTCGCTGCACAACTGCTCGGCTTCGACCGCATTCATCACCAATATCGACACATGCGGCAGCAATGGCCTGACTGCTTCTACCGAAAAAGGCGCTGCCGAATAGATTACGCGCACCCCCTTGGCCAAAGCCAACTCTGCGGCCTGTGGCTGTAGATTGGTTTCGTTTTGCAACAACATCGTATCGTGAGATTTCGCGGTCTCAATAGCTTTGGAAATACAATGCGTGTCCTGCTGCGTATTGGCGCCTGCGTCCAGCACGATGGTGTTTTCGCCATGGGCGTCGACATAGATAATCGCATGCCCTGTGTTGTAATCCAGTCCGTGCAAATAGGTACAATCGACGCCATAGCTTTCGATCCGCTCCCGCACCCAATTGTCTGATTGTCCAATAGCACCAATATGATGCACTTTAGCACCCGCCCGTGCGGCGGCCACAGATTGGTTCATCCCCTTGCCACCTAAGCCAACAGAATAGTTCGAAGCACTAAGTGTTTCGCCCGGCTGCGGCAAATGGGGAAGCGCATAGAACCGATCGATGTTCACCGACCCAAGATTGAAAATTGTCATGCGATTCCCTGCTTTTTTGTTAGCTAATCTGTCCGACCTTACACGCTGCCAAGATCGCCATGTTCAAGATATCATTAACAGTCGAAACCGTCGAACAAACTTGAATAGGCTTATCAACACCCGTCAAAATCGGACCAATAACAGTCGCGCCTGCCATCTCTTGCATCAGTTTCACAGAAATTGATGCCGAGTGACGCGCCGGAACCACCAAGATATTGGCAGGCCCTGTCAGGCGGCAGAAGGGATAGTTCGCCATAGCATCGGGGTTAAGTGCCACATCAACAGCCATCTCGCCCTCGTATTCGAAATCAACATCACGACCATCCAGAACTTTTGGCGCCAAATGCATTTTGCTTGCGCGCTCAGACACAGGATAGCCAAAGGTTGAAAACGACGCGAAAGCCACACGAGGCTCGATGCCCATCGCGCGCGCAACACGTACGGCTGCTTCTGCGATATCAGCGAGATCATTCTCATCAGGCCATTCATGCACCAAAGTGTCCGAAATAAAGACAATCCGCCCCTTATGCAAAAGCGCTGTGACCCCAACAGCCCCATCCGCAGCGGTGGCATCGAAAACAGAATTTATCCGATCCAAAACATGCGCCGATTTGCGTGTCGCCCCCGTTACCAAGCCATCCGCATGGCCGTGGGCCAACATAAGCGCCGAAAACGAGTGACGATCACGGGCCGCTAGGCGGTGAATGTCCTTTTGATCATGACCAGAACGTTGCAACCGATCGTACAAGAAAGACTTATATTCCGACAGATGCGCAGTATTGGCGGCATTGACGATTTCAAGACCTGTGGCGGTTTCGGTCAAGCCCTCGTCCTTTAGCTTTTGCTTCACGTCATCTTCACGGCCCACAACCAAAGCTCGGCCAAACCCGCCACGTTGATAGGCCACAGCCGCCCGCAACACGCGCGCATCATCGCCTTCGGCAAAAACCATGGTCGCCTGTGCTTGACGGGCCCTTGCGTAAAGCCCCTGCAAAATCTGCGCTGTTGGGTCCATGCGCGCTTTGAGATCGTGCTCATACCCCGCCATGTCAACAATCGGGCGACGTGCCACGCCCGTATCCATGCCAGCTTTGGCGACAGCTGGCGGAATGGTGTATATCAAACGCGGATCAAACGGCGTCGGAATGATGTAATCACGTCCAAACGACAGCTTTTGCCCGTAAGCCAATGCGACCTCGTCAGGCACATCTTCGCGTGCGAGTTGCGCCAAAGCGCGGGCGCAGGCGATCTTCATTTCGTCATTGATGGCGCGCGCATGAATATCCAGCGCCCCACGGAACAGATACGGGAACCCCAAAACATTGTTCACTTGGTTCGGATAATCAGAGCGCCCAGTGGCCACAATGGCGGGCGATCTCAACTGGTCGACGCAACACACTGTGCGAACTTCTCTGCTGGCGTCTGATATTGCAAGGTCTTGAGAGGCCGTTCGTTGAGTTGTCTTGCAATTGCGCTGAGTTTTGCTTGGGAATGGACTGATAGATCCGTTCCGCGCGGCAAGTACTGCCTCAAGAGCCG
>NZ_JBBMQI010000007.1:0-160536 GCF_038899935.1 Pacificibacter sp. AS14 | reverse complement strand
TTCAACCCGTCCACATCGTCTCGCTTCCGGTAAGGGGGGTTCTAAGGCTAACAAACAAAGCCCGCAAGCCCTTTTTATGGTTTTCCATATGTTAACTGCATTTTTTGTTCTAAACCCCTTATTTTATTGGCTTTACTGCACAAAAAATCTTCGATTTATGTTCTGATATTGAGGAGAATTTGGGTTTGTCACATCAATGTCGCGTGAATCACATGGAAAGCGGTAGTGTTCGTGCCTCAAAAGGCAGAAATGCGAGTCGGAAAACCGACTCGCATCATTGATTTAGGCCTGCATTGGCAGCCAAAGGACGATCATCGGGAAGGCGACTAGCAAAGCGATGGTGATGGCATCTGCGATAAAGAAAGGCGTCACACCTTTGAACACGTCTTGCACGGTAAGATCATCACGTACCCCAGCCACAACGAAACAATTGAGGCCGATAGGGGGTGTGATCAGACAGAACTCCGCCATCTTGACCACCAGAATACCAAACCAGATCGCACACATCGGACCAGACATCCCGAAGGCACTGTCAGCAGCTGACACCAACTCACCGCCATTGAGCGCCATAACTGCGGGATAGACCACAGGTAAGGTCAGCAGCATCATGCCAATTGCATCCATGAACATGCCCAGCACAGCATAAGCCAGCAGGATACAGATCAGGATCATCAAAGGCGGCATCGACAATGTACCTAGCCAATCAGAGAAGGCGCCGGGTAGATCTGCGAAGCCAAGAAAGCGTACATATATAAGAACGCCCCAAATGATAGTGAAAATCATCACCGTCAATTTAGCCGTTTCCAACAAAGCGCTTTTCAATTCATTCCAACGCATGCCACGGTAAAGCGCCATCAGGAACACAACAAAAGCACCAATCGCACCACCTTCTGTTGGCGTGCCCCAAGCATCGCCGCCAAAGGGATTGTAGACGAACAAGACAATCGTCAACACAACGATCAAAATAGGCGCAGCAGCAGGCAAGCATTCAAAACGTTCGCGCCAAGTGAACCCACCAACGGATGGGCCGAAGCCTTTGATCGTCATGGCCAAGCCGATGATCAACAAAGCATAGATCAAAGCCGAAAACATGCCTGGGATGAAGCCCGCCAACAAAAGCTTGCCCACGTCTTGTTCCACGATAATGGCGTAAATCACGAGGATCGCAGAGGGCGGAATGAGAGAGGCCAATGTGCCCCCTGCCGCCACAACACCCGCGGCAAAGCGTTTGTCATAGCCTGCATCCAACATCTCAGGGATCGCTATGCGCGCAAATACGGCTGATGTGGCAACCGAAGCCCCTGACACAGCGGCAAATCCCGCGGTGGCAAAGATCGTCGCCACGGCCAAACCACCGGGCACCCAAGCGATCCAACGTTTGGCCGCCGTAAACAGCGCTTTTGTCAGGCCTGCGTAATAGGCCAAATAACCGATCAGGATAAACGTGGGGATCAAACTCAACGCTTGACTTGAGACTTTCGAATGCGGCACCTGCCCCGCTGTTTTTGCAGCCACGGTCAAGGCCCAGCCAAAATCATTTGGATCAAAGCCTTTCTTGGCCCAAAAAATCCAGATCAGTCCCACAAGACCAACAGTGCCCGCCGCAAAGGCCACGCGCATGCCCATGATCACCAAGACCAAAAGGCCCAATGAGACAACTATACCAATTTCAATAGGTTCCATATCTCGCGTTCCTTATTCATCATGGCCAGAGACCGTGCTGGCCTCCAGCGCGGCTTGGGTCGCGACATCTATGGGCAGCGGAACCGCAACTGGTTCCAGCGTGCCAGATACAATCGCTTTTCCGTAACCAATGATCTGCACGACCAATCGCGCGCAAAGTACACAAAAGGCAACGGGCGCCAGTAATTTGGCAGGCCAAATCGGCAAACCGATGTCCATAGAGCTGTCACGGCTCCACAAAGGAGAAGCAAAATCAAAGCTGCGTTGGAAATGCGCCCAAGTGCCCCAGACCATCAACAGCATGAACACCAACATGACCAAGGTTGTCAGCAACTCAAGCGTGAACAACGTCCGCCCTTTGAGCACGCCGACCACCATATCCATCCGAATATGTCCGCCGTCACGTTGCGTGAAGGCGATGCCCATGAAGGCGATCAAAGGCATGGCTTGCTCGATCCAATCCACGTAGCCCGGCAAAGGCTGCCCGAAAAAATTACGTCCTGTCACGGACACAACAGCCAAAAGCATCAAGCTGAACACGGCCAGCCCGCTGATCAAAGCCAAGACGCTTTCCACTTTGTATAGTTTTTGATCGACATAGCTCAGCCAACTGTCGTCGGTGAGCACTGATGCAGAACCAGCCATCTCACGTTCCCCTTTTGATTTTTAAAAATTTCGACCCAAAAGGCCCGCCCTGCATATGCAAGGCGGGCCAGATACTGGTCAGGCAAATTACATGCCGTTTGCGACTTTGCTGATCACGAGATCGTAAAGCTCTTGCGCAGGCAATCCGCGTTTGCTGTTCTCTGCGATCCAAGCCTCAGCTGCTGGCGCTGCTGCAGCCGTTTTAAATGCTTCTAGATCAGCGTCAGAAAAGGTCACTTGCGCGATGCCCTTTTCTTCCAACAAAGGCCACCATGCAGCCATGGTTTTATCGTTGTAGTAAGCGATGTAGTGATCCAACGCTTCATCAACAGACCCATCAAGTGCCGCTTTTTCCGCGTCTGTTAGCGCGTCATAGGCATCGATATTCACAACAACAGGGCAATTCACGGCGCCCGGGTTAAGGTTTGATGTCCACCACGTGGCGTTTTCAACAGTGCCAAAAGACATATGTGCATGCGGTGCGAAAGACGCCGCACGAATAACACCGCTGTCCATCGCTTGGCGTACCTCTGTGGCCGACATTGATGTCGGAACAGCGCCAGCGGCTTCCATAGCAGCACCGATACCACCAGTCGCGCGCACAGTCAGACCTTCAAAATCAGCAATCGAGCTTGGCACATCGCCAAGACCTGCCAAGTTGTACTGCGGCAGAGGCGATGGCATCAAAAGTTTCGCATTCCAGCGCGCCAAATCGGCTTGTACGGCAGGGTGCTGATAAACGGCCATGGAAATATCGCGTTCCATTTCCAAAGAACTGATGCCCAAGAATGGCAATTCCATCACGGTGATGGATGGGTTTTTATCAGCGTGGTAGCCCGCACAGAACTGCGCCATTTCAAACGCGCCGATGGAAATACCATCTAGGTTCTCTCTGTTCTTCGACAGGCCGCCATAAGAAATGTTGAGTGTAAATTCGCCGCCAGTCTTTTCAGACACCAACTCGGCCAGTTTTTCAACATGCTCGGTAAAGGCGCGGCGTTTACCCCAAACAGAAACATTCCATTCGGTTGCCATAGCTTCGCCAGCAAAGCTTACGGCCAAAGCTGCCACAGCAGCACGTCCCAAAAATTTATTCATGATATCCTCCCAAAAGATCATCGGCCGACACATATCGTGCAGCTTGAGGCACATGATCTATTAAGGAACATAACCGCGATACGAAGAAACCCGCGCGCAGACAGCCTTTATCCCTGCGGATTTCCGCAGGGCAAATATAGCGGGTAAAGCCTAAAGAATATCGTCTTTGTTTAGTCCCAATTTGACGATTTTTTCATTCAAGGTCCGCCGTCCGATCCCTAAAGCCTCGGCCACAGCATCCATCCGGCCTTCATGGGCCTTGATCGCTTTGGCAATAAGCTCTCGCTCGAAACTGGCCACCGCTTCGCGCAGCGTGTTGGGCACATCATCAAAAGCGTGATCGGCCTGCAGCGCTTGCGTCACAGACCCAAGACCCCGCTTTGCTGCCAAAACCCGACGTTCGGCCACATTACGCAACTCGCGCACATTGCCCGGCCAATCATGAGCAAGCAAAGCGGCAATGTCTTCTTGGGTCATGTCAGGGGCAGTGACCTCATAGACTTGGGCATACTGCGCCACGAAATGTGTGAACAAAAACGCGATATCATCGCGGCGTTCACGCAAGGACGGCATGTTCAAAGTCACTGTGTTGATCCGAAACAACAGATCGCGGCGCAGCCTGCCATCCATCACCGCATCATCTGGGGACTCGTTGGTGGCAGAAACAACACGCAAATCCAGTTTCACTGGCGTCAGCGCCCCAATCGGAATGGTTTCACGCTGTTCAATGACACGCAAAAGCATCGCCTGAACCTGCATCGGACAGGCGCCTATTTCGTCCAAAAACAACGTTCCGCCTGAGGCACTGATGATTTTACCAGCAGGTCCGCCTTTGATGCCAAACATATCGCGCTCGAAATTCTCGGGCGTCAGTGTTGCACAATTGATTGCAACAAACGCGCCGTCTGAACGCGGCCCTAAATCATGTAAGGCCCGCGCCACCAGTTCTTTGCCCGTGCCGGTTTCGCCCAACAGTAACAGCGGCGCATCGCTGGCAGAGACGTTCAAAATTTCTTCGCGCAGCGCCACCATGTCATCGGTGCGCCCCAAAAACACGCGGTCCAATCCTGACAGCTCCGCCAGCCGTGCTTTCAAACGCTCCGTACCCAGCAGTAACCGGTATTGTTCGGCCGCGTGCCGCAGGATCGTCAATAACCTGCGCGGCTCGTAGGGTTTTTCCACAAAGGAGTAAGCCCCATCCTGCATCGCTTTCACTGCCATGGGAATGTCGCCATGGGCCGAAATCAAAACCAGCGGCGGGGTGCCTTGCTTGGGCAGGCTCGCCAAAAGATCCAACCCCGACATCCCCGGCATGCGCACATCAGAGACGATCACATCGGGGGCAAAACTGGGCAACCTGTCTGCCACTTGGTCCGCGCGCGGCAAAGCCTCGGCCGCAAAGCCCGCGGCTTCCAACAAATCCATCAACGACACCCGCATGGACTTATCATCATCAACAACCAGAACCCGTATCGCTTGAGGATCGTTCATAAGTCGGTCTCCTGATTGGCGTTCACCGTTGTGTCGGCCTGAAATTCGACGCGAAACACGGCACCGCCGTCCGCGCTATTGTGCGCCTGCATCGTGCCGCCATGCTCTTTGACGATACTGGCTGAAATCGCCAAGCCAAGCCCCATCCCGCGACCAGATTCGCGGATGGTCACAAAGGGCTCTTGCAGATCTTCCAAACTCGATTGCCCCAAACCATGCCCCGTATCGCGCAACTCAAACCAAGCAGTTGGACCTGTTTGCCCAACGGTGATATCAAGCTCACGTTTTGGACTGTCCTCGACGGCGTCCACCGCATTGCGCAACAGATTGGTCATCACCTGTTCGATCCGCAATTGCGATCCATGCACAAACACAGGGGTCGGTGACTTGGTGCGACTGAATGCGGCCCCTGCCCCCTCCAAATTCGGTGCGATCAACGCGATGGCTTCGGTCATGGCTTCATCCAAGTTCACGCGTTTCAAATCCGGCGCACCGGGGCGGGCAAAAAATCGCAATTGGCGCGTGATGCCTTCCATCCGATCAACAAGCCCAGACAGTTTTGGCATCACCACAGCACTGGCATTTGCCGACATTTCAGCCGCCGCGATGTGATTGCGAAAGGCAGCAATGGGCTGGCCCAACTCGTGTGTGACAGAGGCCGCCAATTCGCCGAGGGCGGCCAAACGACTGGCCCGTTCCAATTCACCTTGGGCGCGCTGCAAACGCCGTTGCGCCGCCTCGCGCTCAACGATTTCCACTGCAAGCCGTTCGTTCGCGCGACGTAATTCAACTTCTTCCGCTTCAGATTGGCGCAAGGCCGCCCCTATATGCAAGGTTCTCCGAAACTGAAACGCGATCACAAAACCGGCAGCCAAAATAAGGGTCGATACAGCCGCAAGCCAACTCACGGTCGTGATTGGTTCTTCGCTGGTCATATAGTGCAGCACCCAATCGTGCGGCATCTGCGATGTTTTCAAATGCAACAATCTTTGACCATCGATGCGAATACGATCCTGTGCCCCCTGCTGCCAATCCAGTGGCTTAAGCGCTTGATTGGCAAACTGGCGCGCCAAAGTGATGCGGGCAAGTTGTTCATCATTCAGTGGTGACAGCGTGCGATACCGCCATTCCGAATTCGACGCCAAAACCACAACACTGTCGTCGTTTGCCAGCAAAACCTTTTCGCCCGCATCGCGCCAGTCGCGTTCCAATCGCGTTAGATCCAACTTGAGTGCGATCACCCCCAAAATGGTTTCAGACGGCCCAAACACCGGACTTGCAATAAAATAGCCAGGCAACCCCGTGGTGGAGCCGATGCCGTAGAACCGCCCTTGTTCGCCAGTCAGAGCCTGCTGAAAATAGGGGCGAAAGGAATAGTTTTGCCCCACAAAGCTAGCAGGGGTGTGTGCGTTGGAGGCCGCAATGGTTTCGCCATCGGGGCGCATCAAGTAAATTGCATCAACGCCAGCGCGCGCTGCGAATTCGCGCAATCGTAAATTCAAAGTATCGCGCTCCCCGCCGATGGTGGTGGACACAACATGTGGGTCACGCGATAAAACATAGGGAAGATGAGAAAACCGTTCAATTTCGGCCACAACAGTTGAGCGATAAAGCGACAAACGCCCTTCTGCTTTTTGAGTCTCACGCGCCCGCACTGAACCGCCAGCAATCACAAAAGCGATCGCCGCCAAACACAGCGCGGCGCATAGGCTGATAATAAGACTTCTCATATACAATTCATCAGTTCACACAATTGCCGTTGTTTTCAAGTGCGAAACGAAAAGGCCTTACGCGCGGCACATCGTTTTGCCAATTTGCTTGTGCGATGTAGTCTGGTATCAAGGACCGCTTTCCCGTGCTTTTACCTTGGACCAATATGACCCACGCCCGCTCTCATTTTTCATGGTCGCCGTGTTGCGAAATTCGTGTACCTGCGCAGATGAGCCAGCAAAACCAAACGCATTGTGAGGCCACGGCCGCAATGCGCACTTGCATCCAAACGGGCGGGTCGATCCGTGTGACAAATGCACAGCCAAGCGCATTTAAGACCCTAACGCCGCAGTTGTTTTGCGAAACAGGCGGCAGCACAGGTGCGCCAAAAGTCATTGCACGCAGTCATGCGTCTTGGATCGCCAGTTTTGACATCAACCAAAAGCTATTCGACATCACCCAACAAAGTTGCACGGCAGTCTTTGGCGGGATCGGGTATTCATTGGCGCTTTACGGTGTCATCGAAGCCGCACATATCGGCGCTGACATTTGCATGTTGGCAGGGCTTCGTCCTGATGTGCAATGTGATGAAATTTTACGCCAAAACGCGACGCTGCTCTATATTACCCCGACACAACTGGCGATGCTTTGCGCCGCAAACACGTCGTGCCCCTCCATACTTCACATCATAATCGGAGGCGGCGTCTTGCCAGACGGCCTGCGAGGCCTTGTGCGGATAAGCTTTCCAAACGCCGTGATGACACAGTTTTACGGCGCGTCTGAAACCAGTTTTATCACTATCGCCAATACGCTGACGCCAAACGGTTCTGTCGGTGCCCCCTATCCAAACGTGACGCTGCGCTTCACCGATCCTTTGGGCAACGAGACCGAAAACACAGGCGAGGTCTGGGTCAAAAGCCCTTATGTGTTCGACGGATATGATCAAGGCACCAGTGCAGACACGCGCTTCCAAGACGGGTTTGTGACTATCGGTGAATATGGACGCTTGGATGTCGCTGGCCACCTGTACTTGTTAGGTCGCAAAAACCGTATGGTCACTGTGGCCGATCAAAACGTGTTTCCCGAAGAAATCGAAAGCTTTGTCGCGAACCGTTTTGCACCAGAGCATGCCATCGTTTTGGCTCAGCCAGATGCCCTTCGAGGTCACAGATTGATCCTAATAGTCCAAGGCAAAACAGCGTCAGAAGACACAATATTGAAAGCCTGCCGCGACACATTTGGGCCGCTCAAAGCCCCGCGCCGCATGTTGGTCATCGACCCATTGCCATTGCTTACCTCGGGCAAACCCGATTTGATCACTTTGGCAAAATGGCTGGAGGCCCAAACATGACACGTGCCTTTATCATCGCTGCGAAACGCAGCGCGGTGGTGCCGCACGGGGGCGCCTTTGCGGATTACGCGCTGCACGACATCGCAGCCCCTGTGGTGATCGATTGTTTGAATGCTTCGGGCATTGCGCCGACCCAAGTGGATGAACTGATCGCAGGGAATGCCCTTGGCGCGGGCGGCAACCCTGCGCGGCATGTGGCTTTGGCGGCAGGACTGCCGACGCATGTTGCGGGACTGACCTTGGACCGGCAATGTTGCAGCGGTCTGGACGCGCTCAATCTGGCGGACGCTTTGGTGCGATCGGGACAAGCAAATGCGGTCATTGCAGGCGGCGTTGAAAGCTACTCTCGCGCGCCACTCCGCCACGAGACATTTGCCGACGGTCACCCTGCGCGCCCTTATCAGCAAGCGCGCTTTACCCCTTGGCCAGATCGCGATCCATTGATGCAAGATGCTGCCGCAGCCTTGGCAAGCAGGCTTGGCATTTCACGCGCGGATCAAGATTCTTGGGCGATTTTCAGTCATCAAAAGGCTTTGGCCGCGCAAGAGCGAATGGTGCAAGAAATCACCCCGATCAACGGTCAAAATGTTGATCCGTTCAGCCGCAAATTAACTGAAGCCATTGCAGCACGCGCCAAGCCGCTGTCGAGGTCGATCACGGCAGCCAACACAAGCGTTGCCGCCGATGCAGCCGCGTTTTGCCTTGTGGTGTCCCAAAACATTGCCGATGCCTACGATGGGCCAAAAGCCGAAATCATCGCAGGTTGCACCCTTGGCGACACGCCCGACATGCCTGGACTGGCGCCTGTTTTGGCCATCAAACGCGCGCTGAGCCATGTGCAAATTGCACCGGATCAGCTTGCGATGTCTGAAATAATGGAAGCCTATGCGGTGCAAGCCATGGCTTGTGTTCATGGCGCGGGGCTGGATGAAGCGCGCGTGAATATCGGCGGCGGGTCATTGGCGCGCGGGCACCCGATTGGCGCATCAGGTGCGATCAATGCAGTTAGATTGTTTCACGAGCTGACACAAACGGGTGGGTATGGATTGGCCGCTATTGCAGCAGCCGGCGGGCTTGGCACCGCCATGGTCTTACGCGCTTAACTGTCAGTGTCGAAACCATGAAATGTAGTGAACTGGTCCAAATCGTCCCGTTCGGTGCGAAATTGGTTCACGGGGGCCGCGGTGTCTTCAAACCCGAGCGCAATACCGCAGACCACCAGTTCGTCATCGCGTAAACCCAATGCGCTATGCGCAACAGATCCATACTTGGCAATCGCGCCGATGCCTGTCGTGGCATAGCCAAGATCCTGCGCCGCCATGAACAGCGCCATCAAGGACATTCCCAAATCCATAAAACAGCCTTTGCCCATGTCTTTGTGGATGGTGACGATGAGGCCGACAGGTGCATCAAAGAAGCGATAGTTCTTGTCGAACTGCTGTTTACGGCCCTCGAAATCACGGCGATCAATCCCAAGCGCCTCATACAAAGCGTAACCCGCTGCGCGTTGTTTCGCTTTCAAATCAGCAGGCATTGGGTGCGGAAAATAAGAATACTCGGACGTGGAGTTTTGGAATGTCGCGGCGTCATTCAAGGCCTGTGACAGCTGCAAAAGCGACGCCCCCGTCAACGCATGAAAGCGTCCCGGTTGCAAATTACCGCCGCTCGGGGCCAAACGTGCCGCCGATAGAATCCGTGCAACGTCACTTTGTGGCACGGGTGTTGGCAAAAAGTGACGTACAGATTTCCGCGACCCTAGAGCCTCTATGATCGCGGAAGAGCTCATGCGCGCGACAACACGCTGTTGGGACGCGCAGTATACAGTGCGGATGTCACCACACCAGCCAAGATGGCTTTGATCAAATCGCCGGGGATGAAAGCGACAACTAACAAAGTCGCTTCAGGAATGGTTTTATCCAGCACGATCGACAACCCAATCACACCCGATACATAAACCACCAAAATACCGCCAACGACAGAGGCGAAAGCCGCCGTCATGCCCAGCGATCCGAAGCGCAGCTTTTCAACGATAAACCCCGTGACGAATGCGCCAATAGGCCAGCCGACCAAGAACCCTACAGTTGGAGAGGCAAAGACACCAAGGCCACCACGGCCTCCCGCCAACAAAGGCAGACCCAAAGCGACCAAAAGCACAACAAGCAACACCGCAAGAGCGCCGCGTTTTGCGCCCAAAACCGTACCACAGAGCATCACACCCAAAGTCTGTGCCGTGATCGGCACGCCAAACCCCAAAGTGAAAGCAGGGATTAACCCCAAAGCCGCGATCAGTGCCGCAAACAATGCAATCAATGCTAAATTTCGTTCCATACTGTGTCCTCAATCCATTCTAAAGTCCGCCACGTGCCTTGATGGCATCTGCGACATATTCTGCATCATCAATGGCCAACACAGCAAGCGGTACAATCGTCTGCCATTTGGGGCGTTTGCCCGAACGGGCGCGCCACGCGTCAGCCAATTGCATGCCTTTGTATGCCAAAACAGGTGTAAAGCGTACGACCAAAGCAATGCCAAGCTCCAATTGCTTCGTCCTAAGACCAAAGCGTCGCAGGGGCGTGGTCATCCACTGCACCACCGTGATCATATCTGACAGCTTTGTGGTCAATGTCACAAGGTTGGCCATCGCCACGGCATTCAACAGTCTAAGTGAAATGGTGGCCCCTAAAGTGGTGTCTTTTGTTAGGCTATGCCAGATCATCACCACTGCAATAAACGGCCAAAGGCCACGAAGGCGCGTCAAACCAAAGCGCAAGAATGTGCGCCCCGCCAAAGCGTAGATCGCCATCACCAGCGCAAAGACACTCAGGTGAAACATGACACCATTTTGGGCAAAAAGAACCATCGTAGCAAAGCAAAGCGCCATGAGTTTTGGTCCGGCAGGCCAATTGTGGGCGCATGTCCTAATCGGTGAGGTCAGCGATATCATCGGCCTCTCCGATCTTTTGCATCTGGGTTATAAAGTCTGGCAAAACCACTTGAGGCGCGCCCTGCCCACGCAAAGCGCCCTCATCAATCCACAGCACATGATCATATGTGGTGAGCAAATCAGGATCGTGCGAAATGTGAATGATGGCAGATGTGATGCGCTCAAAATACCGCGCGAGTTGCATCTTTGTGGGCAGGTCCAAGCCTGAGAACGGCTCGTCCAAAATCACCACACGCGGTTTCATCGCCAGTACAGACATCAAGCAGACCAGTTGCTTTTGTCCCTGCGACAGCTGATGGATCGCAGCTTTGGCCCAATGTGATTTACCAAACTCTGCCAGTGTTTTTGCCACCATTTCCGCAACCTCGGCTTTGCCAAACCCTTGTTGCAACAGTCCAAAAGCGATCTCTTCTTCGACCGTTGGGAAAATGATTTGATGGTCGGGATTCTGAAACAAAATGCCTACAATGTTGATTGCTGCTTTGCGATTTTTTGCTGGATCAATGTCGCCAATCTGAACCGTGCCTGCACTCGGTTCAACCAAGCCCGCCAATACCCGCGCGAGTGTGGTTTTACCTGACCCATTGCGCCCGACAACGCCAACACGCAGTGCATCCACATGCACCGAAACATCCCGCAAGATCGATTTTTCATCGCGCGTGACAAAGACGTTTTGCAACGCAAACGTGGGGCTATCTTGGGTCTGTTTCACCATGGCGCAGTACAAACCAGTAATCCGAATGAGGGGCAACATTATTTTGCAGACTTGCGCCTCAACACATAGCGGCTCCACCTCGTGAAAATCGAGATGAAGCCGTCTATTATGAATCGAAATGCAATTTCAGGTCCCGTTTGATGAATACTCCAACAGGATAGCCAAAGCGTCTGTAGATTGATCCATAGTATTGCAATGTCACAGTCATAAGCCTTTGAATTCATTCACCCCATAATAATACGGCATTGTAGGCGGTGTTGCAATTTTGGATCCCATAAAATTGCCATTCAAGCGCAAATCTCGAAATTTGGGTCAATAAGCTAGTCTTGGCTGGGTGTTCCCTGCCCTTTAATCATATCAATCGCTTTCAGCATGGTTTGAAGTTCCGCTCGAACCAAATCGAGGCGCACAAACGCATGCGCCTCCCTACGCCCCGCAAGAACGAGCACCGCTGAGAGTACGGCATCAGAGTTCCGCATCAGCTCAATCAGATGTTCTCCAGCTGGCGCATGAGAACCTGAAATCCAGTTTCTCGCAGTCCGTTCACTTACTCCAGTCCACCGCATCATCGTCTTGGTCGCCTGATGTGTGCCGCCCAACTCGCCGGTCAGCGCACTCCAAATCGCGTCACGGTATTCTATCTGTGGATTCGTTTTTTTACCTGCCTTTTGAAAAGTGTTGCCTGTCTTAGGAAACATGTTGCCGCCCTTCCTCTGTTAAAAATGGAACAAGGAATCGCAGACGAGTTGTGCAGATTTAAGAACTCGAACGACGGAGAGCAGAAGCATTGGATTTGTCAGTTAGCGATCATCGTGGGGTTAATGCGCCAAATGCACGCAAGGCAGCACAATACGTCCGCATGTCGACAGACCATCAACGTTACTCGACCGAGAACCAATCAGACGCGATTGCGCGTTACGCTGAAGAACGCGGTTATCAGATCATTGAGACTTATACCGATGCGGGCAAAAGCGGCTTGCGGATTACAGGCCGTGATGGTCTGACACAGCTGCTCGAAGACATCCAAGCTGGGCAGACGGATTTCAAAACCGTTCTTGTCTACGACATCAGCCGTTGGGGTCGGTTTCAAGATGCCGATGAAAGCGCATATTATGAATACATCTGCAAACGTGCAGGCATAGCAGTCGAGTATTGCGCCGAGCAATTTGAGAATGACGGCAGCCCGGTTTCCACCATCGTTAAAGGCGTCAAACGTGCGATGGCTGGCGAGTACAGCCGAGAGCTGTCGCAAAAGGTTTTTGCGGGTCAGTCCCGATTGATCGAGATGGGCTATCGCCAAGGCGGCCCACCAGGGTTTGGTTTGCGGCGGATGCTGATTGACGAAGCCGGCAATCAGAAAGGCGTTCTTGCGCAAGGCGAGCATAAGAGCATTCAAACGGATCGGGTGACACTTGTGCCGGGGCCCGACGATGAAATCGCGGTTGTGAAACAGATCTTCCATAGCTTTGTAGATGACAATCAATCCGAAGCCATGATCGCAGCCGATTTGAACGCGAAGGGCATAAGAACTGATCGGGGCAGGAACTGGACACCGTCTGTGGTGCGCCAGCTTCTTTCAAACGAAAAGTACATCGGCAACAATATCTGGAATCGCAGTTCGTTCAAGTTGAAGCAGCGCCATGTACGCAATGATCCAAATAATTGGGTTAGATCCGAAGGTGCATTTGAAGCGATTGTCGATGCTGGGTTGTTTGCCGCCGCAAAGGCCATATTTGCTGCGAAAGCGCAGCGCTATTCTGACGAAGAAATGCTGGATAGACTGCGAGGCGCACTCGAAACGCATGGGTTCCTATCTGGTATTGTCATCGATGAGGCCAGCACCTTACCGTCCAGCGGCGCGTATCAAAGCAGGTTCGGCAGCTTACTCAGAGCGTACAAATTGGTCGGTTTCACACCAGACAAAGACTATCGATACATCGAGATCAACAAACGTCTGCGAAAAATTCATTCTGGGATAATGTATGAGATGGTGAATAGGATCGAACAGATTGGCGAGCACGTTCAACAAAATGCCAAATTTGGCTTGCTGACCATCAATCATGAATTTTCTGCATCTTTCGTCATTGCCAGATGTACGCAAACCGGTGCCGGGGCGTATCGATGGAACATACGGTTGGATACCGGTCTCTTGCCGGACATCACTGTGGTGGTGCGCATGGATAAGGCCAACGAAACGCCACTCGACTACTACCTGCTCCCGACAGCGGACATAGCACTTCCTAAATTGCGCCTTTCGCAAAGTAATGGCCTTTCGTTCGACGCATACCGCTTTGATGACCTCGCACCTTTCTTCGCCATGTGTGAGCGCACTTCAATCTTGGAGGTCGCATGATGTCTGATACCCCGCAGGAACATACCGAACTGATCGCGGTGGATACGATCACTGTGGTCAATCCTCGTGTACGCAATCAAAAAGTCTTTGATGAAATCGTCGCCAATATCGCTGAGCTTGGCTTGAAACGCCCAATTACAGTTGCTGCCCGCAAAGATGATGAGAGCGGTGTTCTCTCATACGAACTGGTCTGCGGCCAAGGACGATTGGAAGCCTTTAAGGTTCTAAAGCAAGAAAAATCCCGGCTGTCGTCATCACCGCGAATAGCGGAGATTGTCTTGTGATGAGCTTGGTAGAAAACCTCGCGCGAAGACAGCACCACTCACTCGATTTGCTGAGGGACATCAAGCGCCTCAAGGACAGCGGATACTCCGAACGTGAAATCGCCACGAAGACCCAGCTTTCTATCAAATACGTTCACGGCGTCATTCGTCTTTTGGAAAGCCACGAACATCGACTTCTGCGCGCCGTTGAAAGTGGAAAGATCCCTGTGAGCGTCGCTGTCGATATCGCTGAAGCCGATGATGTTGGTGTGCAAGCAGTGTTGCGCCAGGCCTATGAGAGTAAGGTTTTGCGAGGCGGTCGCCTGATGGCGGCGAAACGCTTGGTAGAAGCCCGCAAGAGTTTTGGCAAAGGACGCGGCACCTCGGACAAGAGAACGCGAAAAAACCTTTCGGTCGAAACTTTGCTACGCACATATCAAAACGACGTCGAGAAGAAGAAAATCCTGCTGCGCAAGGCTGGGGCGACCAGAAGCGAAATGCTGTTCTTGACCCATTCCTTGAAAACGCTGTTTTCCGACGAGAACTTTGTCACCCTGTTACGCGCCGAAGGTCTATCCAACATTCCCAAAACCATCGCGGATCGATTGACCCGCATTGATGGACTATGACATGATTTCCGAGCGCAAAGAACATGTGGTTGCCGCCGCATTCGAACGCGATTTGCAGCGCATTACTTTTGATCAGATCGCACCTTTGTATGTGGTTAGCCCGCAAACAAAGGAAACAGTTAAATTCAATCGTATCGCTGCCTCCATTCGGGAAATTGGCCTTGTCGAACCGATCATTGTCTCGCGCGATCAAAGGGACCCAAAGCAATACACGTTGCTCGACGGCCATTTGCGCCTAGAAGTGCTAAAGGACCAAGGTGCTACGAACACGCAGTGCATCATTTCCACCGACGATGAAGCCTTTACCTACAACAAGCGGATCAGCAGGCTTGCAACCATTCAAGAACACAAAATGATCCTGCGCGCGTTAACCCTAGGTGCGTCTGAAGAGCGTTTGGCGAAAGCGCTAAACGTGAACATCAGAACGCTTCAAGAAAAAAGGCGTCTGCTTGATGGCATTTGTCCCGAAGCCGCAGAGATGCTGAAAGACAAGCAGGTTGCACTCACCGGATTTCAAATCCTCAAGAAGATGAAACCGATGCGCCAGATTGAAGCGGCGCACTTGATGGTGACCATGAACAAATATACCATCAACTACGCCCGTTCTTTGTTGGCGGCGACACCCGACAGCCAACTGATAGCAGGTGCAACGCCAAAGAAATTCACAGGCATCTCTCGCGAACAACTTGATCTAATAGAACGAGAGTCCGCCAACCTCGAACGCGAAGTCCGTTTGGTTGAGAACAGCTATGGGGCAGATCATCTCGATCTCGTTTTGGCGCGGGGCTACGTCACGAGATTGGTAAGCAATGAGCGGATCACCAAGTATCTGGCCTTGCACCATGAAGAGTTTCTGCCTGAGTTTGAGAAGATCACTGAGCGGGAGGCGTTTGCCTCCTAGAATGCACAACTGACGCGTTTTGGCTTGGCGACCCGGCCCCATAGAGCGCGGGGACCTCAGGAGACGCCGCACTGTGGCCGCACTGTAGGGCGGATCGAGTGCGGTGGCGGGGGAGCGGCGATCCTGCTTGGGCCCATCATGTCGGACCATATGTCCGACCACCTTGCTCCAAACCGTCTGCGCGTGCCAGCCGATCTTCATCATTTTGCCGGGAACGCGCTTTCAGCCGTTGGCGTTCCTCGAAGTGCAAATATTTGGGTTCGTCTTCACCTGACATGTCCGGTACTTTCCAGCGTATGCGCTATGTATCTCTCTTGGAGACAAAAAAGCACCAGCCAACGCTGGGGCCACCAGATGGAACGCCTTGACGTCGCTGAAGGTCCGTGAGGACGGCGCGAAATGCCTCTTCGCCCTGCGAAGCCACTGAGAACCCTGCTGATCCAGCTGCCAGCCAATCCTCGGCTTGGAATGCCGACAGATTTGCTGCTGGTCCTTGGTTCTTCCTGCGCCGTGTCGCGTACTCTTGGATGCACTTCGTGAGCAGCGCCACCACGCCAGGTTCAAACCGCTGTGTATAGTTCCCTGACTCACTAATACAGCTTCTTAGACCCTCAATCCTAAAACCAGCATCTTCGTAATCCCAAAACCACCGGAGCAATGTTCGGGCCCCTGGTTCGTCAGGGACCGTAATATTTGTTCCCGCCCGCTTTTTCTTGCCTTTCCGTTGAAAGGCCTTCCACTTGGCTGTCACCGCTTGGGTTATATCCGGCAATACCACTTCAATTGACTCATCTGTCCGAACGGCTTCTTTCAATTCGAACGCACGGTGCAAATCATCACAGAAGAGCTTCTTCCAATGCACTTCTTTACGCTCTTCTTCTGGGAGATCCGCATATTGAAGGCCATCATCAATCGCCGGTTTCCGCGACGTGCGAAGGCTGTAACCGTCCCGCTTGTATACCTGAAGTGGTCCTGCTTTTTAGGACAGGTTTGCGGCTCAGCTAAGATGTAATCTGGTTGGTTTCACGCGGCCTTCTGCGTCTGTTCTTTTGTGAAGAACACGTCGTCGGGTGATCGTTTGCCGAGAGCGGTGTGGGGCCGCTCGATGTTGTAGAAGCTGACCCAATCTTTAATCACGCGTTTGGCTTGGAACCCGTCCTGCAATTCATGCAAGTATACGGCTTCCTGTTTGATGGACCGCCACAGCCGTTCGATGAAGATATTGTCCAGATAACGGCCACGCCCATCTATTACCGGCAGTGCATTGGCAAAGCCAATGTCACGAGAGGCATCGAAATTTTGATTTTAGCCTCAGTCAAAGGGGTGATCCAGGCCGCACCAGTGAAATGCGATCCTTGGTCGATGTTCATAATCCCGGGCTTTCCGTATTTTGCGATGGCCTCTTTCAAAGCCTCAACACAGAAGCTGGCGTCCAGCGTATTCGAGAGCCGCCACGCCTCCACCTTGCGCGTGGCCCAGTCCATCATTGCCACCAGATACAAGAAACCACGCCGCACTGGAATGTAGGTGATGTCACTGCACCAAACGTGGTTCGCTTCGAGCGCCACCGTAGCTTTAAACTTGTCTGAAAAACTGCGTCTCTTCGTCATTTGTGTAGCCTGTTTTCAAGGTTGGATACATCTTAGCACGACGTCCAATTTTGCCGGACCACTTCAAAGTTTTGATTTTAAATAAGATTCAAAGATTGACGGCCTTCAAGCAGGGCAGTCTTATGCTCGCGTAGAGAGTGTGGGTAAATGAAACATTTTAGAGCGGTTAAATAATATTATGCAAAATTTTATGGACACCTTGGGCTTGGCCTCAAAAGACTTCATCTTGGGTTTGGCTAAATATCTGACAATTGACTCTGTACCGGGAACCGTCGCTGCAATTATTTTTACGATCGCCAGTGTCATTGTCTTTTTGATGGCTATCATCACTGAGCGGCAAAGACACGCTGTACTTAAACTTACTCGCCTAGTTACCGAAACAAGTGGAGAGCGAGAATTTGCAAAAAACTACGCTTCAATTTGCGCCCGTATCGAAGCATGGCAAGAAAGTGGGCCTCAAGTTCGCCTTGCGGACATTTGGGCTGAGTTTCGTGAGACAGTCATTGAACCAAGTGAAGAGAATGACGGTGTAATACAAAACTCAGAAAGGCCAGATGAGTTTTTCAATTTATACAGCCTTGGATTCGGATTGAGCCGGTGGAGATTCTGGCCAGGTGTTTTGGTTTCGGTTGGTTTGTTTCTAACGTTTCTTGGATTGGTTGCGGCTCTTGTTCAAACCGGTGATCTTTTGAAAAATGCCGGTGATGGCGCTGACTCCGCGGTAATGACAGCGGCTCTAAGTCAATTGCTTGCAGTGGCCTCTGCAAAATTCATCATGTCACTATCTGGTCTGTTCGCCTCCATTCTTGTTGGGTTATCCATCAGGGTATTATCGAGGCGCATTGATGGTCCTGTGGCTACACTTTCACATGCTATTGAACGACGTGTACAATTCCTTAGTCTGGCAGATATTGCACAAAAGCAACTGGGGGAAACGAAGGAGCTGCGCTCCCATCTCTCCAAACTGAATGCAGAGCTTATTTCAGCCCTCTCAGCGCCATTAAAAGAAGCAAGCAACCGTGGCGGCGAAGCAGCCGCGGACATGATGAAGTCTGTTGCAACAGGCGTCTCTGAAAGCTTGAACAAGACGATCGCCGATGCAGGCAATCAGATGGAAAAGGCAGCTGAAGGAATGCGAGATACCACAGTGGGTCTTGATGCAGTATCCCGACGGATTGAGGTGGTTGTACAAGAGTTGGCGAAGGCTGCGGAGGCTCTCGAAAAGGGAGCGACACCTTTGGCTGAAGCGATTTCGGGCACAACAGAGACTGCTCAACTCATTGGGAAAGCGGGTGTTGATCTTGTCGAGAGAGCGGAAGTGTCACTCGGACATCAAACCACCGCTTTGAGCTCAGCGGCTGAAGCGATCAAAGTTCAAATTGAAGCGTTTGAAAGTCGCGCCAAAGCTTACGATGGTGACATGGAGACAGCCCTGAAGGTATATAAGACCAACCTTGATGCAGCGATGACTGAGGTACAGGCGTTCTCTGGTGACGTTCACGGACAGTATGCTGACGCTTTGCAGCGATTACGAGCTGTAATCGAAGGTGCGCGAACATTTTCGCCAGAACCAGAACTAATTCTCGAGGTCACACCGGAACTCGATTCAGGGTCTACGATTGAAGTTGAATATGACAATAATCAACCACCAGCATCATCTAGTCCGTTGACGTCCGAATGAGAAATGCCCGCCATCATGCACGTCACAGCGATGAAGAAGACGAATCCGCATTCATTTCGATGACGGATATGACTGTCAGCATCCTTTTCATTGTCCTGATCCTATTGGCGTTCTTCGCAAGCCAACTTAGGCCGGATCAAACGGTGCCGGTAAGTGAGCATGAACTGGTAATCGAACAATTAGAAGAACGTGAAGTCCAGCTTCAAGAAACTCTCAGCGCGATTGAAGATTTGACTGCCGGAACTATCGATGTTGCGACACTGTTGCAGCTTCGCGAAGAAGTGGTGCGTTTGAAATCCGAGTTGAGCAAGCTCCAAGCACTTGCAGAACAGTCCGAGGATCAAGAGCAAGAGATTTCTGGCTTAAAGGTCGAGTTGCAGACCGCTCACAAGCAACTGAACCTAATTGAAGTCAACCCTCTTCAAAAATACAATAGTGCTGTGGCAGAGGATAGAGTGAACTTATTGACTTCTCTCCGCGATCAGATCGCTTTGGAGTTTCCAGAACTTGGAGTAAGATTGAGCGCTGGCAAGGATGCTTTACAGTTTCAAGGTGAAGGATTGTTCGCTTCTGGCAGCTCTAATTTGTCAGCTGGGAGCCAAACAAAAATCGAACGGATTGCAGAACTCATCCATGCCATTTTACCCTGTTATACATTGGGACAACAGTCTGCTCATAACGAGCAATGCAATCCATCTTTTGCCATAGTAGAAGCTTTGCAAATTGAAGGGCATACAGACAGTGATGGCTCTGCCACAGGCAATGTCGATTTGAGTTCCAAACGTGCCGCAACGACTTACGGCGCGATGATCTCTCACCAACCCGACTTGAACATCCATCAGAATTTAACGAAACAGCCGGTTTTGTCTGTTGCAGGGTATGGTGAGGATCGGCCCGTGATGCAGAATGATAGTCCCGCAGGAAAAAGCGCCAATCGTCGGATTGATTTAAGATTCATTATGCTGCGCCCAGCAAGTGTTGAAAATATAGAACAAATTAAAAAGGGCCTTCAAAGGAGGGATGCCCCATGACAGTTCGCGCATTCATCCCAGCTTTCAGCGGCTCTATAAAACGCGTCCCCAGCAATTCGGGGGCATTCTTTAAGATATGTACTGAAATTGCTGTGGCCTATCAGCGTAAATCAACCATTTCTGTTCAGGACATTCATAACCTTGCTGAGAGCTATACCAAGCGTCTGCCTCAAAATCATTGGGATGGCGCAACCGAAGCTGACGTATCCATCCTGTTACGCGCAGCATGTGCAGGTCGCTTGACCCCGTTCAGAAAACTGCAGAAATTTCTGTTGCAACAAGCCGCACGAACAAGCCGTTCGAATTTGCTCTCAGCGATGTGCGAGGGTTATTTTGAAGGCTGGAAAGAGGATGACCCTCTAACCGTTGAAGTATCTGGGATAATGCAAGATCGGGCGGATAAATTGCCTGATCACTTGGCGCACCTTGTGGGTTCTTTGCCGGAGACATTTGATCCCTCTGCAGGAGCTTTGAAGGTTGCAATGCGTATGGCGCAAGATGACGACCCATTCGAAATGCTAATCTCGTGCGGCTTTACCGATCCTCACGCAATTGGTTTTTGTACCGAAGCATCTCGTCACTTCCTCACTACCTTGCCACCGGTACGAACCCGCGCCGATATGGACCGTTTGATGAGGTGGTGCAGACCGGATGGGGTACTTGGTTTGCAAGGGAAGCAAATGATTGACGTGATCAATCTGTTGCTGCGTCCTTGGATAAGTAACAATCCTGCCAAGACGGATCAAAAATACATAATAGACTTCTTGATGGGCCACTTCGAAGACCCCCGGATTTCTGGTGAGCATATCTGGAAAGATGTTGATCCGGACTGCCGTGGCGTCCTGCTGCGGTGGTTGGCGGGAGACAGCATTATTGCCTTCATGGATATCATATCTGCAGTTGAGCATAAGAACCCAGAGACGTGGCGGATGCGGAGAGAATTCTGGACCCGCCTTTATGATGAGGGCACGGTTTCCGAGGCATGGGTTGCTCTTCATTCAGACGCAGTGGACGAAGCGCAAAGACGATTTGATCGTACGCAGGACATGTCCTTAAAGGCCTACGCAAAACAATCGGGAAAAAAGCGTGATACGTCTCTCTTGATTATGCGCGCAGGAAATAACGTTATCGTTGAAGGATCTCAGAACTACCGGGTTCACATCTTTAAAGAGGGGGCATTGCAGCGCCCACAACTTTACCTTGATGTATATGAAGATGAAAGTATCACGTTGGAGCAAGGCAATCCAAACACCCGAATTCATGACATTCATGGACGCTGGCGCGAATGGGTCAGGGGACGGTTGCAATGACATCACTGATACTCAGCGAGGTCAGAGCAGATTCAATTGTTCTTGTTCCAGCGCAGGCTGCGAAAGGTATCTTTCGTAGGTTCCAGCGCAGTTCTAACCCTGATCTAACTGTAATCCATCAGGATGATCAGGCGCTCACCTACGCTTTGGCGCGTGTGCGATCGCTGGACCCTGACAGGACACAAAGTGTCGTGAAGTCAGATAGCCTGACCTTGTCACACAGGCTTGTTGCCCAGATTGAAGACGCCTTTGCTGCCCCCTTGGGCCTACCGCCATTAATACATGGGCTTTCATTCGCGGCCAAAATGCAAGGCACCATAGGGAGTGCTGATGCGCGTCTTGCTTGGTGGTGGGAGCGCAATGGGCGAAAAGAAAGCGTGCCACGTACTGGGACGATCTTGTTTCCTGAAATTTCAGAACGGCGCATGCGTATCCCCGATGCAATCTATCAGGCGATCAGGCTCGCAGAAAAGTTCGATCCTGCTGCGCCTATTGAATCTCATTGGCGGGCACTTGCAACGTACAAGACATTCTTGGGCAATGCTGCTGGGACAGTGCTTGATCCTTTTTTAGAAGGCCTGAAAATTGTCAGCGTCGGGCGCTTGAGTTTGGAAGTTATTGACCCAGAAGATCACAGGTTCGCTCCCATACCTGTTTCGACGAACGAAGACGAGTTCCTGTTGTCGCCTTCCAACACACTGAGCTTTCAAGCCGCGGTGAACAGTCGAGGTGAACAGCCGACGTACCGCCTTGCAGATGGCACCTTCGCGGTCATTGACCGCTCAGCGGCGCCCGTTCTTAAAGTGATCGCCGACGCTATGAAAGACGACATAGAAGGCCGTAAATCGTTTATCGATGATGCCCCTCGCCTGATTGCTGAGGCGGTCGAACAACAGTTCCGTGATACTGGCACAATAACCGATGAAACCCCGCCGGAAACGGCGGTCGAACTGGTTGAACGCACTGTCGACGAAGGTTGGACTGAAACGACAGGCTGGTCTGACCGTGTTATTGGGGTCGGCGTTGTAGCGCCAGCACCTTCAGAGATTGACGAAGGGAGTGGCCTGCCGTGGCTGCCGCCGACGATGTCGCCGACTGTGGGAGAATGTCTCGGTGCGCTTGCGGACGAAGAAGTCAGTGACACAATCTTGATGCTACAGCGCGCGTTACTTGCTGGGGACAAGTCTTTGGATTTGCACACGGGAACAGTGCCCGTCACTGCAGAGGTCATCGAAGCGTTAAAGCGCCGCGAGGCATTGCTTTCAGAACCTGCACCGATAGCTGCAGAGCCAGCCGAAGCATATCTTCCGATTGTTCACGCAAACCTTCATGATCTGGACTATTTTGCCGATGTTCAGCCCCGCAGCGGGTCAGAAACAAAATTGCCCGAGGCTGTGTCGGCAGATTTGCGTGGCTATCAAACAAACTCGTTCTTCTGGCAGGTCGACGCTTGGAAAGCCGGACTTCCCGGTGTATTGAACGCCGATGAGCAAGGCTTGGGTAAGACATTGCAAACATTGTCGTTTTTGTCGTGGCTGAACCACCAAATGGAGATCGGAGAGGTTGAGCCGGCCCCGGTTCTGATTGTTGCGCCGACCTCTCTGTTGCGCAACTGGCAGGCAGAGATTAATTTGCATTTGGCGCAGAATGCACTTGGCCCTATCCACCAGCTTTATGGAACGGCCCTGTCTGGATGGCGTAACGACAGAGCGCGTGGAAAAGATATTGGCGACGGCACCTCGCATCTTGACCTGTCGTTACTACATGGCAAACGCGGTGTCATTATTACAACATATCAAACGCTGGCGAATTATGCAGTCAGCTTTGCAGGTCTAAAATGTGCAACCGCTGTGTTTGATGAAATGCAGTTTATCAAAAACCCCCGCACCCAACGCGCGCAGGCTGCCAAAGCTGTGCAGGCAGATTTCTGGATTGGATTGACGGGAACTCCAATTGAAAACAAGACACAGGATCTGTGGTCAATTTTGGACGTTATTTGCCCCGGCGCACTGGGGCCGTTGGCCACGTTCAATCGGGTGTTTGCGAAACCGTCCGCAAACCGACTGGCGCAACTTCAACAAGCGTTGTTTCAAAAGAGCAGAACGCGCCCTGCTCTATGTCTTCGACGTACGAAGATTGAGGCGGATCCAACTATTCCCCCAAAAGTACGAATCATGTATCCACGCCAAATGCCTCCGGCACAGGCGATCCGCTATAATGAGGCACGTGCAAAACAAGGCGGTATTCTTCAGGTATTACAACACATACGTCGGATATCTGCGCATCCGGGAATGATCGAAGGTGAGTTAATTAACGATTTTGTGGGGGCCTCAGCTCGGACAAGTGTTGCAATGGATGTTCTGCGCTTCGTAAAATCTAAAGGTGAGCGTGCGCTGGTATTTGTGGAAAATCGAGACATCCAAGCTTGGTTTATCGAAATCCTCAACCTTGAATTCGACCTGAACGTCATGTTGATCAACGGCGATACTTCAATTGATGACCGCCAGTGGATTACAGAACGCTTTCAGCGAGATCGGGGCGGCGACGACGGATTTGACGTGCTTGTTCTGGGGCCGCGTGCGGCTGGCACAGGTTTGACCCTGACCGCTGCAAATCACGTTGTTCACCTGACGCGCTGGTGGAATCCTGCGGTCGAAGAGCAATGCAACGATCGGACTCATCGCATCGGCCAGAGCCGCCCTGTAACTGTTCATCTCCCAATGGCCGTGCATCCCGATCTTGGGCCAGCGTCTTTTGATTGCCTGCTACATCGTTTGATCTCCCGCAAAATTGGCTTGGCATCCAATGTGTTGCGGCCCTCAGATGTTGATGAGTACGATCTAAAGCAATTGCATGACGCATCTGTTTTGGGCCGTGTTGTCGATGAGGCACCACAGACCTTCTCACTTGCTGACGGTTTGCCAGACCGATCTGACATTCGGATCACCAGCTTGGCGGATGATATCATCAGGGTGTCCTCAAATGACTGGCCAAATAGACTTGTGGTCGCTGCATACAAAGACATCGCAACACTATCCCCCTATGTTGATAAACATACAGACCATGTCATTTCAATAATGCCCCCGGACGAAAGCGGAGTATTAGAAGGACATGTTCCAGCAACGGCGGTAAAAGACAGTCGCCTCTGGCCTGACTTCCTTGTTCCGTTTTGATAAAGTAGGCTGTAAGCGATGCGCAGCCCCCACCTTCCTTGTGAGACCTTGATCGGAGATCCAGCCTTATTTGATGGATTATCAAAGAGGTTCTCTATGGAGCGCTGATAATGTCCCGAGAAGGGGATCAGCTCAGCGACGTTCTATAAATACAAATCGAAGTATGGTGGCATGGAACCGTCGGATGCGAAGCGATTGCGTGCGCTTGAGGATGAGAATGGCAAGCTGAAGAAGCTCTTGGCTGAACAGATTCTCGACAACGCGATGTTGCTAGACATCAATTCAAAAAAATGGTGACGCCTGCTAGGAAGCGGCAAGCGGTGGTTCATCTGTGCAAAGCGCACGGTGTGAGCCATCGGCGGGCGTGTGATGTGCTGCAGATTGATCGGTCAACTGTGCGGTAGTCGCCCGAGCCTTTTCGGTCACAGGATACACATTGCCCAAGGCGCAGGCATTTTTGCGGTAATCGACAATGAACTGCTTCAGTCGGTTCTCGACTTCATATCGTGTGGAAGCCCCCTGATTTGGGAACGTGACGTCGGAGAATGGAATGCGTGGCATTGGATGTCCTCTCTGAGCCAGCACGCCAATAGTATGGCGGCCAGCATCTGGCAGCGCAGCGCTGTCATGTTTCAACAAGAGGATCCGGATCCTTTAGAACGTAATAAGAACATTTTTGCGGGTGCGTCAATGCTGGCGCGGCCCCTTGGACAGCCGTCCCTAGTTCAGAAAGAGCGCACCGTTCATTACACCATAAGTCATTGATATAAAGCAAAACCACCATCAACTAAGGTTGATGGTGGTCATTTGAACTGTGTTGGAATGGCCAAATTTCGTGGAAAATGGTCATTTATTGGTGGGTCTCACATTCCCACACGCCAGACACGATAGATCAACCGCATTTAGAATGGCCGCATGATGAGCAGGTCATACAGCCTTCGACCATGCGCAATGTGTATTGGCCACAGGATGAACAGGCTTTGCCTTTGGACTTGCCTTGGTTTGCATCCATCGCCACGACTTCGGCGTGCGGATCGGCTTTAAGCCCCATGCCTTCGCCTGCGATAAAGCCGGTTTCAATCAGATGCGTTTCAATAACGCCGCCGATGGCTGCCAAAATCGATGGGATATATTTGCCTTGGATCCAAGCACCACCGCGAGGGTCGAAGACCGCTTTGAGTTCTTCCACGACGAAAGACACATCACCACCACGACGGAACACCGCAGAAATCATCCGTGTCAAAGCCACAGTCCACGCGAAGTGTTCCATGTTTTTGGAGTTGATGAAAATCTCAAATGGGCGACGATGGCCACCGTGAATGGTGTCATTTATTGTCACGTAAATCGCGTGCTCTGAGTCAGGCCATTTCAGTTTATAGGTGTTGCCCTCAAGCTGTTGTGGGCGCTCAAGTGGCTCTGCCAAATACACAACTTCTGCGCCAGTCTCGACTTCGGGTGTTTTATCGGATGTCTCAGACACAGACAGAACAGACCCCGTCACATCATTCGGGCGGTAGGTCGTGCAACCTTTACAGCCTTGATCCCAAGCGGCCATGTAGACCTCTTTGAAATCATCAAATGAGATGTCTTCAGGGCAGTTGATGGTTTTGGAAATCGAGCTATCGACCCATTTTTGCGCAGCCGCCTGCATACGCACGTGATCGAGCGGTGCAAGCGTTTGCGCGTTGACGAAATGCTCGGGCAGTTCGGCGTCGGCGCCGAACTTATCGCGGTACATTTTAACTGCGTAATCAACGACTTCTTCTTCTGTGCGTGATCCGTCTTTTTGCAAAACTTTGCGGGTATAGGCGTAGGCAAACACAGGCTCGATGCCGGATGACACATTGCCCGCGTACAAAGAAATCGTGCCTGTCGGCGCAATAGATGTGAGCAAAGCGTTGCGAATACCATGTTCTGCGATCGCGTCTTTGACGTCTTGATCCATATCCTTCAGCGACCCAGACGCGAGGTATTTGTCTTTGTCAAACAGCGGGAAAGCACCCTTTTCTTTCGCCAAAAGCGCAGAGCCCATGTAAGAAGCACGTGCGATCATCTTGAGCCATTTTTCACAAGTTGCAGCCGCCTCGGCGGAACCATAACGTTGACCAACCATCAGCAAAGCATCCGCCAAACCGGTCACCCCAAGACCGATACGACGCTTGGCTTGGGCTTCTTGACGCTGGGCCTCAAGTGGGAAACGGGACGCATCAACAACGTTATCCATCATCCGCACTGCTGTGCCTACAAGATCATACAAAGCGTCCTCGTCCATCGCCGCACCCGCTTCAAACGGGTCTTTGACCAAAGTCGCCAAATTGATCGAGCCCAGCAAACAAGCACCATAAGGTGGCAAAGGTTGCTCGCCACATGGGTTGGTCGCCGCAATGGTTTCAACATAGTTCAAGTTATTGAGTTTGTTGATACGATCGATGAAAATCACACCAGGCTCGGCGTATTCATAAGTGCCCTTCATGATCTTATTCCAAAGATCTTGCGCATCTACAGTGTGATAAATTGTGCCATCGAATTTCAAATCCCATGAGCCATTGGCTTTCACAGCTTCCATGAAATCATCGGTGATCAAAACGGACAGGTTGAACATGCGCAAACGCGCGGAATCTTGTTTGGCTTCAATGAATTGCAGCACATCGGGGTGATCACAACGCATGGTCGCCATCATCGCGCCGCGGCGCGAACCTGCAGACATAATGGTGCGACACATCGCATCCCAGACATCCATGAATGACAATGGCCCAGAGGCGTCCGCCGCCACGCCGGATACGCCAGCGCCCTTGGGGCGAATGGTCGAGAAATCGTAACCGATGCCGCCGCCCTGCTGCATGGTCAGCGCCGCTTCTTTGAGCATATCAAAGATACCGCCCATGGAATCTGGCACGGTGCCCATAACGAAACAGTTGAACAAAGTCACAGCGCGTCCAGTGCCTGCGCCGGCCAAAATGCGGCCCGCTGGCAGGTACTTAAACCCTTCCAAAGCATCGTAGAATTTCGTTTCCCAAGCTTCAGAATCTTGCTCGACGGCGGCCAAAGCCCGCGCAACGCGACGCCAGCTGTCTTCGACGCTTTGATCAACGACCGTACCATCTGCGTCTTTCAGACGGTATTTCATGTCCCAGATTTGTTCAGCGATAGGGGCAGTAAAGCGCGTCATATGGTTGGTCCGTTCGTGTATGAGTCGTTGTTAGAAGGCCTGTGATTTAACCTAGCACCATGATAAGGTCGAGGCGAAAAAAAAGAAAAAACACCACACCTAGGGGTTCACTTTGTCAGAATACATACATCTTGTGAAGCTTTGCGTGGGCGTTGATTCTTTTGATGATCTTGATAGGCACATTTCAGCCACATCCGGCGATGCCACTGGGCACGTCACGCGCATGCGGCCCAAACAAGAAACACAGTTGTTAAATGGTGGCTCGCTGTATTGGGTGATCAAAGGCGTCATTCAAGCCCGGCAAGAGGTTTTGGCCCTTGATGAATACAATGGCGGCGACGGCATCAAACGGTGTCGTATCGTTTTGGCCAAACCGCTGATCCGCACCCAAAACGCCCCCCGTCGCGCATTCCAAGGCTGGCGCTATCTCAAACCCGAGGACGCGCCTGCCGATATGCCCAAGGGGCGCGAACACGAAGACGAGCTGCCGGCAGAATTGGCACAAACCTTGGCGGACCTCGGTCTGTTTTAAGCCAATCTGTCAGCCCCAAAATTTGGTCAGTCACCCAATTCCAGTTTTTGCTTCAATTCAAACATGGTCGCGCGATCCGCGTCAGACCACGGCGCCGTGCGGCTTTTGAACAAAGTGGCTTGGGATTTGTGCACAGGTTCACAAGACAGAATTTTAAGATGGTTTGCCCGCAAGGTTTCCCCTGTGGATGTGATGTCAGCCACCGCTTCGGCGGTCAGGTTTTTCACTGTGCCCTCAGTGGCCCCTTGGGAATCCACCAGCTGATAATCGGCAACGCCATTGGCTTTCAAAAACTCATGCACAAGGTGATGATACTTGGTCGCTATACGCAGACGAAATCCATGGCGTGCGCGAAACGCGGAGGCAGCCGCATCCAGATCATCCAAGGTATCGACATCAACCCAAGCTTTTGGCACAGCGATGATCAAATCCGCGTGGCCAAACCCCATCACAGTCATTTCGCCAATTTTGGTGTCCCAACCGACAAGTTTGTCACGCACCAAATCCGACCCTGTTACACCCAAATGGATGCGCCCAGCGGCCAATTCGCGGGGGATTTCTGAAGCCGAGAGCAACACAAGTTCAACCCCATCGATACCTTCGACAGCACCAGAATATTCGCGTTCCGCACCGGTTTGTTTGAGCGTAATTCCACGTGCAGCGAACCAATCAAAGGTTTTATCCATCAAGCGGCCTTTGGACGGGATACCAAGTTTAATGGTCATAACGCGCCCTCCTGAACAGCTAAAATCATTGCAGGGCGCATCACACCGCCCACAGCCGGAATGGACCGTCCATGCCCCAAAACAGACGTCAAAGCATCATAGCGCCCGCCAGTCGCAACAGGCGGCAGATCGGCACGGCCTTCTGCATAGAACCCAAAGACGAATCCATCGTAATATTCCATAGATGTGCGGCCATAAGCGGTCTCAAACTCTAGGTTTTCAACATCAACGCCACGCGCATCCAGCGCATCGACGCGGGCACGCAATTGGTTCACGGCGGGCAAAATAGCATCCATATCCACAGCAATGTCACGCAGTGCGGATAAAACATTGGGGAGCGTTTCTTTGAGAGACAAAATATCGTTGAGCAGTTCAATTTCGCTCGATGAAATCGAAGGCTCCGCGGCATCAGTCGACAGCGCCATGACCCGGTCCAAAATCTCAGTTTCGGTCCGCAAGCCAATCGCAGGTGCGCTGTTGGTGGCCATATTGGCGCGCACGCGGGCAAAATTTTCTTCGCGAAACTCTTCACCTTTTTCCGAATACCGGTTCATCAACGCGCGAAAACGACGGGGGCGCCAAAGATGACGCAACAAAGCATTACGGCGCGTTTCAGTGGTTTTGAGGCCATGCACAGCCGCCATCAAAATACCAATATCACCAGTTGCAGCGCGCAAGCCAAGCGGTGACAAAACATCCGAAAAGGCCGCGAACACTTCGGCATCCGCAGCCGCAGGGTTGTTGCCGTCAAACACTTCATACCCGACTTGAATATATTCAGCAGCACGGTCCAAGAGATCATCTTGCTTACGAAACACTTCGCCCGCATAAGTGTAGCGCGCAGGATCAGCGCCGCTGTCCATATGTGTTTGTACCACAGGTACCGTAAAATCGGGGCGCAGCATCATTTCGCCGCGCGTCGGATCATTGGTGACATAGGCGCGGTGACGAATGTCTTCGCCGTAAAGATCCAGCAGAACCTCAGCAGGCAACAAGATATCCGTTTCAACATTCACAGCGCCCATGCCTTCAAAATAGGCCTTAAGGCGCGCGGCTTCTGCCCGAACACGGGACTTTGGCATAGATTTCAAAGGCATTAGGAATACATCTCGATGATTTCACGGACCTTGGCGATCATGTCGTCGCGCGGCACTTCATATTGCGAAGGGCGTTCTTTCCACTCTTCAAGCGTGGCATTTTCCGCCAGTTTTGCACCCAAGATCAGGTCTTTGATTTGGATGACTCCGCGCTCTTGCTCGTCGCCACCTTGGATGATCGCCACAGGGCTCATCCGTTTGTCCGCGTATTTCAATTGGTTGCCAAAGTTTTTGGGATTGCCCAAGTAAACTTCGGCGCGAATACCCGCATCGCGCAGCTCAGACACCATCTGCATGTAATCGCCCATACGCGCTTTATCCATCACGGTGACCACAACAGGCCCCGCAGGCGCGTCATTCATACGACCTTTTGCACGCAAAGCGGCCAAAAGGCGATCCACGCCGATTGAGACGCCTGTGGCAGGCACTTCTTGGCCGGTGAAGCGCTTGACGAGATCATCATAACGACCGCCACCTGCGACAGAGCCAAAATCGCGCACGCGGCCTTTTTCGTCTTCGATCTGGAACGTCAGTTCCGCCTCGTAGACAGGACCAGTGTAGTAGCCAAGGCCACGCACAACAGACGGGTCGATCACGATGCGATCTGCGCCATAGCCCTGCCCCGCAAGAAGGTCTGCGATCTGACGCAATTCATCAACGCCAGTCACACCGGTTTGCGAGCCCTCAACCAAGGCTTCAAGCCGCGCGATGGTGCCCGCGTTGTCGTCTTGGCGACCGTTCACAAAGCCCAAGATCAATTCGACCTGCGCGCGCTCTAAACCAGCTCCTTCGGTGAAATCGCCGCTGTCATCTTTGCGACCATCAGTGAGCAACGCCATAACGCCTGTGTCGCCAAACTTGTCATGTTTGTCGATTGTGCGCAAAACGATGCCGCGCACAGAAGCGAATTCATCGGTATCAGGCAGGCCAGCGGCCTCTAGCACACCATCCAGAACTTTGCGGTTGTTCACGCGGATGATGTAGTCCCCACGGGGAATGCCGACCTTTTCCAACGTATCCGCAAGCATTGAACAGATCTCTGCATCGGCAGCCACGCTTGGCGCGCCAACAGTGTCCGCATCACATTGGTAGAACTGGCGGAACCGACCGGGACCTGGTTTCTCGTTGCGCCACACAGGGCCCATTGCGAAACGACGGTAAGGCGATGGCAAATCATTGCGGTATTGCGCCGCAACACGTGCCAAAGGCGCTGTCATGTCATAGCGAAGCGCCATCCAGTCACCGGGTTTTTCTAGGTCCGCATCTTCTTGCCACGCGAACACGCCCTCGTTGGGGCGGTCTACGTCTGGCAAAAATTTACCCAAGGCCTCAACTGTTTCAACAGCCGAGGTTTCCAACGCCTCAAACCCGTACAAATGATACACTTCAGCGATCTGATCGAGCATCGCTTTACGCTCGCTCACTTCAACGCCAAAGTAATCACGAAAGCCCTTTGGCGTGATGGCCTTGGGACGTGGGGTCTTTTTGGGCTTTGCCATGGGGCAGCTCCTGAGGTCTCACGGTGCAGCGTTGCGTGCTGCACTTGTGGTTGCACTTGCGCGCGGCATAGCCCAAGGGGGGGATCAGAGCAAGCAATTGGCGCGGATTGGGGGTGAAATCGCCGATGATTTCATCTAAGTTACATATTGTTTAAACCTAAGATACTCAAAGGACGACGCATATGACCGAGCACTCAAGCGACACAGACGCATCCGAGATTCGCATGATGGCGCTGGAAGAACAGGTCGCGCATTTGGCCAAAACGGTTGAGGAATTGTCAGATGTCATTGCGCGCCAAGAACAGGTGATCGAGGTGTCTACCCGTCGTTTGGCCATGTTGATGCAACGCGAAGCAGGGCGCGAAGCCGATGGCGGCGGCACAGTGGCCTTAGCAGATCAACGCCCACCGCACTGGTAAGCACATTGAATGCATCAGGCGCTACCGCAGTTCTTGAGTTTCCAATTTTCCGTTATGCAGTAAAAGCTCTAACCAGCCAGTGGCATCGCCGAATTGCTTGTAGACCGAGACAAACGCCATATGTTTTTCGAGTTTACCGACCTTGCCAGTGGGGCATGGTTTTTTACGCCCGACGCTGCAGACCCTTGATTTGATGGTCTCATAGTTGTTGTCAGCTTTTGACCAAGACACTTTTGCACGCGCTTTCGAATACCGCTGAAACTCGTGCAAGCTGGGGGAACCAAACAAAATCAGCGCCGCGGTCACTTGGCGCGCACAGCCATCTTTGAAACCCGTGATAAACTGCGTGCGCGGCGCGATGCTGGACGGATCGGTGTCGTAAATTTGCCAAGCGGCCGCCCCAGAGCTGGGGAACTTGTCCACGCGTTCGCCCATATCTTTCGGACGCGCCTCGCAAGAAATACCAACAGTTCCAAAGGGCAAAACCGTGCCCAACGCGACTGTTGAGCGCGATTTTTTAGGGGCTTTTTTATTGGCCTTTGGCGCGTTTGCTGCGATCGTGATCACATTAGATTTCGTGTCTTTATCCGCGACCGACGCCCCATCCACAACCTCGATGTCCGTCCCCGCCAGAACCGCATCTACAGGTAGATTTTTAGGATTCACCCCTCCCAAAAGGTTTTTCTTTTCAGATGCAGCCTCAACTTGGGCGGCCAGAGCGGCTTGCTCAAAAGCGGCAGCCAAGTCGGTCTTGTTAGAGGGATCGCCAGTTACAACGGGAGCTGTATTTTCTACGCTGTTCTGCACGGCAGGTAGACCCATTTGACAGGCTGGCAGCAGCGCCAAGACAGCGATGAATCCCAATGTGCGCATCAATAGTCCTCCACCATGACAACCCCGTCCAGCGACTTAATCGCACCTTTGATTTCAGGGGTTATATGGAATGGTTGGTCGACGTCAATATCCACCTCTCCAGGCAGACCATCAGCCATAAGGCAAAAACTGATCATGCCCTTGGGACGGGTTTTGGCCTCAGCGGTCACGCGGATCAAAAGATCATTCACCGTGCTGACCGCATTCACTTCGTCGCAGAAAATCTTAAGCCCAGCCGCGCCCGCATCGGCCACCACGGTTTCCATCACCGCAACAGAGCGAATCGTTGGATCAAATTGACCGTCGTTGAACTTGGCTTCCAATGTGGCCACGACCTTGTCAGTTTGCTCGAACACGGCGCGTGCGGCCATCAAATCCTCGACCTTGCGCGCAAACATGGCGATGCCAGAAATTTGTCCTGTGCTGTCGGAAATATTCATTCTGAAATAGCGATTGCCCTTGGACGATTTCATTTCGCGAAAGCCCGATACCATGACGCCGACTTGCACAACAGCCGTGCCATCGCGTTCGGCTTGGGCTTCGGCTTGGGCGATGGTTTTGACCTTTTTGCGCTTTAATGCTGCGGCATAATCATCCAGCGGGTGACCCGACAAAAAGAATCCGATGGCTTTTTGTTCTTCCATCAGACGCTCGGACGACACCCAATCATTGACAGGCGACAAGCGTGGTTCAGGCAGATCATCGCCAGCCTCCCCAAACAAAGACACCTGATTTGAGGCCTTTTGCTCGTGGATCGCCGCGGAATACTGCACCAATCCATCAAGACTGTCGAAAACACGGCGACGGTTGCTGTCGAGCTGATCAAAGGCCCCCGCGCGCGCCAACATTTCCAGCGGGCGTTTACCAACGCGTTTGATATCGACGCGGCGGGCGAAATCGAACAGGGTGACAAACTCTTTGCCGCCTTTCACACGCGCATCGACGATCATCTGCATCGCATCGCCGCCAACGTTTTTCAAAGCGCCCAGCGCGTAGACTAGCTTTTGATCGACCACATCGAACGTCGCCAAAGAGCGGTTGATACACGGCGGAATGATCTCAATATTCAAGCCGCGCTTCACCTCTTCGGCGAAAACAGACAGCTTGTCAGTCAGATGGATATCGCAGTTCATCACACCGGCCATGAACTCCACAGGGTGGTTCGCTTTCAGCCACCCCGTTTGATAGGACACCACCGCATAGGCCGCCGCGTGGGATTTGTTGAAACCGTAGTTGGCGAATTTTTCCAACAGATCGAAAACCTCAGAGGCTTTCTTGGCAGGTACACCATTTTTGGCGGCACCGGCCTCAAACTTAGGCCGCTCTGCGTCCATCGCCTCTTTGATCTTTTTCCCCATGGCGCGACGCAGCAAGTCCGCACCGCCAAGGGAATAGCCTGCCATGACCTGTGCGATCTGCATCACCTGTTCTTGGTAGACGATGATGCCTTGGGTTTCTGCCAAAATATGGTCAATCGACGGATGGACTGACTCGAGTGCCTTGGTGCCGTTTTTCACTTCGCAGTACGTTGGAATGTTTTCCATCGGACCGGGCCGGTACAGCGCCACAAGCGCCACGACGTCTTCGATACAGGTGGGTTTCATTTGGCGCAGCGCGGACATCATGCCCGAGCTTTCCACCTGAAACACAGCCACGGTTTTGGCGTCTGCATAAAGCTTATAGGTTTTCTCATCGTCCAGCGGAATGAGGTTGATTTGGTTTTCACCGCCCGGCGCAGGCTCGTACAGCGTGTTGCCAGCCGCATCAACATGCAGCGGGCGTCCGTTTTTAAAAATCAGGTTCATCGCGGATTGAATGACTGTCAGGGTTTTCAGACCCAAAAAGTCAAACTTCACCAGACCCGCTTGCTCGACCCATTTCATGTTGAACTGGGTGGCAGGCATATCAGAGCGCGGATCTTGGTACAGCGGCACCAGCATATCGATGGGCCGATCCCCGATCACAACACCCGCCGCATGGGTTGAGGCGTTGCGCAGCAGGCCTTCGACCTGTTGGCCATAGGTGAGCAAGCGGTCCACGACCTCTTCGTTTTTTGCCTCTTCGCGCAAGCGTGGCTCGTCTTTAAGTGCCTGTTCGATCGACACAGGTTTGACGCCCTCAACGGGGATCAATTTAGACAGGCGATCCACTTGGCCATAAGGCATCTGCAACACACGGCCAATATCGCGCACAGCCGCTTTGGACAAAAGCGCACCGAATGTGATGATCTGGCCCACTTTGTCGCGACCGTATTTTTCTTGCACATAACGGATCACTTCCTCGCGGCGATCCATGCAAAAGTCGATATCGAAATCGGGCATGGACACACGTTCAGGGTTCAAGAACCGCTCGAACAGCAAGGAATAGCGCAGCGGATCAAGGTCTGTGACAAGCAGCGCATAAGCCACAAGTGACCCCGCACCAGAGCCACGGCCTGGTCCAACAGGAATGCCCTGATCTTTCGCCCATTTGATAAAGTCGGCAACGATCAAGAAATAGCCCGGAAAGCCCATGCCTTCGATGATTTTCAATTCGAAATCTAAGCGGGCCTCATATTCGGAGACTTCAACCGCATGTGGGATAATCGCCAAACGTTGTCGCAGGCCTTCTTCAGCCTGACGGCGCAATTCAGCGACCTCGTCATCGGCAAATTTAGGCAAAATCGGATCGCGTTTGTAGGTTTTAAACGCACAGCGTTTGGCAATCTCGACCGTATTTTCAATCGCCTCTGGCAGATCGGCAAACAAGGCGGCCATTTCAGCAGGGCTTTTGAAATAATGCTGCGGGGTCAGGCGGCGGCGCGGTTCTGATTGATCCACATAAGCGCCAGCACCGATACAGATCAGCGCATCATGGGCCTCAAACATTTCGGTTTTCGGGAAATACACATCGTTGGTCGCCACAAGCGGAATGTCCATCGCATAAGCTGTTTCCACGAACCATTGTTCTGTCGCCATCTCGCCCAGCGTATATTGACCATTTTCACCGGGATGGCGTTGCAATTCCATGTATAAGCGATCGCCAAAAATTGCGTTCAACCGATCGATCAGCGCTTTTGCCTTTGGCCTTTGGCTGGCTTGGATCAAACGGCCCAAAGGACCATCCGCCCCACCTGTCAAACAAATCAAACCACCTGAATATTGCTCAAGCTCGTCCAAAGTGACCTGCGGTATCTGACCGTTGTTATCGATATACAGGCAAGAATTGAGCTTCATCAGATGCTCATAACCCGTTTCATTTTTGGCCAGTAAAACAACCGGCGCAGGGGCGCGCAGTTGCTCACCTGGGGCAGCCACATCAAAGGCCAGATCCACCTGACAGCCCACAATGGGCTGAACGCCAGCACCAGAGGCGTATTCGGAAAATTCCAACGCACAAAACAGGTTATTGGTGTCCGTGACAGCAACAGCAGGCATGCCCATATCTGCGACCATGCCGCTGAGTTTCTTTAACCGCAATGCGCCTTCAAGAAGCGAATATTCGGTATGGGTGCGCAAATGAATAAATGTGGGTGTGCTCATTTAGGCAAGTTACATGAAGCAGACGGGCGGGGCCAAGCGCAAAATCACTCTCGTTGAATTCCGCGGGCTCTGCGGCTTTGCTTATTTTTCAACCGAATGTACAATCATTAAGCAAATTCTTTAACCGAATCCCTTGCAAAAGGGCCTAAGCGCACGTTTGCTGTAAGAAAGAAGCGTATTTTCCGCCGCATCGGATGCGCTTCAAATCAAAAGAAAGCGGCAGGTCGACCAAATGGAGATCACTTTCAACCTTAATGGCGCGCGCGTCACCACATCGCAAAACGCCACGGACACATTGCTAGATTACTTACGCGAAATCCGCAAACTAACCGGCACCAAAGAGGGCTGCAACGAGGGCGATTGTGGTGCCTGCACTGTGATCGTAGAGGACGCGTCCGGACCGACAGCACTGAATGCCTGTATTTTGCTTATGCCGCAACTGCACGGCAAATCGATCACGACGGTTGAGGGGCTTGCGCCCAAAGGCGAACTGCACCCCGTGCAACAGGCGATGATTGACGAACACGGATCACAATGCGGTTTTTGCACCCCCGGCATCGTGATGTCTTTGGCTGCGGCTCACGCCACTGGCGACACAGATATCGAAGATGCACTGGCAGGAAATCTGTGTCGCTGCACAGGATACGCTCCGATTTTACGCGCAGCCCAAAAAGCAGCACTACAAGCCCCAGTAGTGCCAAGTCCATATGTCGCAATAGATGCACCTGCCTTAGCTGAAAGGCCCGAAACCATTGACGAACTAGCTGCTGTCTATGCGATGCGGCCAAACGCGACCTTGATCGCGGGGGCAACAGACGTTGGCCTATGGGTGACCAAACAGTTGCGCAATTTAGACGAAGTGATTTTTCTAAACGGCGTAAGCGATCTCAAAGGCGTCACCGAAACGCCAGACGCTTATGAGATCGGCGCCATGACCCCAATTGCAGATCTGGGTCCGTTGTTTGAAGAGTCTTGCCCGTCATTGTCTGAGATGTTCCGACGGTTTTCATCAAAGCAAGTGCGCTCTGCCGCAACGCTTGGCGGCAACATCGCCAACGGATCCCCCATCGGGGACAGCCCGCCACCGCTGATTGCTTTAGGGGCAACTGTCACGCTGCGCCGTGGCGAAGACAGCCGCACGATGGCGCTGGAAGACTTCTTTATCGAATATGGCAAACAAGACCGCGCGGCCTCCGAGTTTGTAACCCACATCACCGTACCCAAAGCGGGTCTGAATGATTTGCGCGTTTACAAATTGTCCAAACGCTTTGATCAAGATATTTCAGCCGTCTGCGGTGCCTTTAATATCACCGTGACCGATGGCACGATTACCGCCGCCTGCATCGCTTTTGGCGGCATGGCAGGGACACCAAAGCGCGCCGCGGCGGTTGAGACTGCCCTTATTGGCAAGCCTTGGACGCTTGGGACAATAGGCGCCGCCCTGCCCGCATTTAACCAAGACTATCAGCCGATGACAGACATGCGTGCCTCTGCCGCGTACCGCCAAACAACAGCGCAAAACATGTTAAGGCGCGTTTTTGCCGAAAGCATAGGCCACAGCGTATCGGTTTTGGATGTACGGGGGGACGCGTCATGAGTGTTGGCAAGCCTCTTCCCCATGATTCCGCCCATCTGCACGTCACAGGCCAAGCGCGCTATATCGATGATATCCCTACGCCAAGCGGCACATTGCATCTGGCCTTTGGCCTGTCCGAAGTGGCTCATGGCGATATCACCTCAATGGACTTAGAGGCTGTGCGCGACGCCGAAGGTGTGGTCGCGGTATACTCGGCAGATGATTTTGATCACGTGCCTGACTGTTCTCCCACCCCGCTGGAAGACGAGCCTTTGCTGTCCACTGGTACTGTTCATTTCCTTGGACAACCTGTGTTCTTGGTCGTGGCCACATCGCACTTGGCCGCCCGCAAAGCTGCGCGTCTGGGGAAGATCACCTATGATGAGAAACCCGCGATTTTCAGCTATGAAGACGCGATGGCTGCCAATGCCCGTTTCGAAGATGGACCACGTATTTACACCAAAGGCGACCCTGCCAAAGCCATCAATGCGGCCCCTCATGTGACGCAAGGGCAAATCGATATGGGTGGGCAGGAACATTTTTATCTTGAGGGCCAAGTGGCCTTGGTCACGCCGCTTGAGGGCGGCGATATGCTGGTGAATTCTTCGACCCAGCACCCGACCGAAATTCAACACAAAGTCGCCCATGCCTTGCACATTCCGATGCATGCCGTGCGTGTTGAAACCCGCCGGATGGGCGGTGGTTTTGGAGGCAAAGAAAGCCAAGGCAATTGGCTGGCCATTTCTTGCGCGATTGCCGCACGCGACACCGGACAGCCCTGCAAAATGCGTTATGACCGCGATGACGATATGATGGTCACAGGCAAACGCCACGATTTTCGCATTTCCTATACTGTCGGCTATGATAACACCGGAAAAATCGCTGGCATCGCGTTCGTGCAAATGACGCGCTGTGGCTGGTCTATTGATCTTAGTATTCCTGTGGCCGATCGCGCGATGCTACACGCTGACAATGCTTACCTGTTTGAACACGCGCGCATTGAAAGCCACCGTTTGCGCACCAACACCCAAAGCGCTACCGCCTATCGTGGCTTTGGTGGACCGCAGGGCGTGCTTGGGGTTGAGCGTGTCATGGATCATATCGCAGCTGATTTGAACCTTGATCCTGCCGAGGTGCGCCGCGCAAATTACTACTCCGATATGGGCGATGAACCGCAGGACGGACAGACCACACCCTACGGAATGCCTGTCACCGATGGTATCATGCATGCCCTGTCCACCAAGCTTTTGACGGATGCAGACTATAAGTCACGCCGTGATGCAATCACGACTTGGAATAAAGCCAACCCTATCTTGAAAAAGGGCATCGGGATTTCCCCTATTAAATTCGGCATCTCATTCACGCTTACGCACCTCAACCAAGCTGGCGCTTTGGTGCACGTTTATCAAGACGGCTCGATCCAACTCAATCATGGTGGCACAGAAATGGGCCAAGGTCTGTTCCAAAAGATAGCACAGGTCGCAGCCAGCGAATTTGGCGTGAACATGGACGCGATTAAAATCACCGCGACAGATACCGCCAAGGTGCCCAATACTTCCGCCACCGCGGCCTCGTCTGGTGCCGATCTTAACGGCATGGCCGTGAAAGCCGCCTGCTCAACAATTCGCGAGCGCATGTCGGAGTTTCTCAAAGAGTATTACGCCGTTGATACGGTGATCTTTGGCGACGACATCGTAACAGTAGGCGATCACAGCCTGTCCTTTAGCGATGCCGCAAAGCTGGCCTATGAGAACCGGATCAGCCTGTCCTCCACTGGATTTTACAAAACACCTGACATCACTTGGGACCGGATCAAAGGTGATGGGCGCCCGTTCTATTACTTCGCCTATGGAATGGCCGTGACCGAGGTCGTGTTGGACACATTGACGGGCGAAAACCGTATTTTGCGCACCGATATTTTGCACGATGCTGGTGCCTCGCTGAACCCAATCTTGGACGTTGGCCAGATTGAAGGCGGCTATGTGCAAGGCGCGGGATGGCTCACCACTGAAGAGCTGGTTTGGGACGCATCAGGCCGTCTGCGCACCCACGCGCCCTCGACCTACAAAATTCCCACCGCCTCAGACGCGCCGGATGTGTTCAATGTCTCGCTGTGGGACGCGCCAAATCCAGAAAAGACCATCTATCGGTCCAAAGCTGTGGGCGAACCCCCCTTCAATCTTGGCATATCGGCGCTTATGGCGCTATCGGATGCGGTCAGCTTTTGTGGGCCGAATTACCCTGCCCTCAATGCGCCAGCCACGCCCGAGGAACTGTTGAATGCGATTTCGCGAGCTCGCGCATGAGCTTTGATCGACACGCATTAGAGCAGGCCATCGCCGCGCACGGCGCGGTCGTGCGCATTGTTGTGGCTGATGTAAAAGGGTCCACGCCGCGCGAAGTTGGCGCATCGATGCTGGTGTGGAAAGGCCCCAACGGGTTGGAGCAATCCGGCACGATTGGCGGCGGCACTTTGGAATTTGAAGCGATGAAAGCCGCGTTTTCATCACCGCGTCTGCGACGTATTCCACTGGGCCCAAGCTTGGGTCAGTGTTGCGGCGGTGCGGTTACGCTTTTGACCGAAGTGTTTGAGACCGCAGATGACATTCCAACCGACGTCTATGCGCGTGGACCAAATATTATGCCTATGGCCGTGCAAAAGGCGCTCAAAGGGGTACGACGCGAAGGGCTTACATCGCCGCGATTGATCCAAGATTGGATGATCGAACCCGTCAGCCCGCTCATGCGACCCATTTGGTTGTGGGGGGCGGGTCATGTGGGGCGCGCCATCGCAAATGTTTTGGCGCCTCTGCCGCAGTTTGCAGTGACTTGGATCGATACACATGCAGATCGGTTCCCCGATGTTTTGCCCGCCACAGCGACACAACTTATCGCGGCCAATCCGGCCCATTTGGTCGCCCATGCGCCCAACGATGCCGAGCATTTGGTGCTGACATATTCTCATGCGCTTGACTTAGAACTGTGCCACCAAATCTTATCACATCCCTTTGCCTTTGCCGGTCTCATTGGGTCAGACACCAAATGGGCGCGGTTTCGATCGCGCCTCACGGATTTAGGTCACACGACCGCCCAAATTGACCGCATATGCTGTCCAATTGGGCAGCCAAAGCTTGGCAAACACCCGCAAGCCATTGCGGTTGGGGTTGCAGCAAGCTTAATCTCATCAGCAGAACAGATCGAGACACTCAAAACACATTCTGGGGGCGCTTAAGTGACAGAACTTCTTAAACTGCAAGGGCTGACCAAAGCCTACCCAGGTGTGATCGCCAATGACGATGTTGGATTCTCGATTGCCAAGGGTGAAGTCCATGCGCTTCTGGGTGAAAATGGCGCGGGAAAATCCACTTTAGTCAAGATGATTTACGGCCTAACGAAACCCGACAGTGGCACGATGACACTACACGGTGACACCTATGTGCCAACATCGCCTCAAGCTGCGCGCGCCGCAGGGGTAGCGATGGTGTTTCAACATTTCTCATTGTTTGAAGCCTTGAATGTGGCGGAAAACGTCGCCCTTGGGATGGAAAGCCCGCCCAAGATGAAAGACTTAGCCAAATCGATCCGAGACGTGTCACACGCCTACGGCCTACCGCTAGACCCTGATCGCACCGTCGGCGATTTGTCCGCAGGAGAACGTCAGCGCGTCGAAATCATTCGCTGCCTGCTGCAAGACCCTAAGCTTTTGATCATGGATGAACCGACATCGGTGTTGACCCCGCAAGAGGTTGAAATCCTGTTCAAGACCCTGCGCCAATTACAATCTGAGGGCACGTCAATCTTATACATCTCGCACAAGCTCGAAGAAATTCGCAGCCTATGTGACGAAGCAACGATCCTGCGTCTGGGCAAAGTCGTCGGCACCTGTGATCCGCGCGCCACCAGTGCGCGTGAGATGGCGGAATTGATGGTCGGCGAAAGCCTGCATATTCCAACCCGCGAGGCCAAAGCCAGCGGCGCTGAACTGCTTGCGGTGAAAGACTTGAATTATGCTCCCAAGAACCCTTTTGGCACGCGGTTGAAAAACCTGTCTTTGACAGTGCACGCTGGCGAAGTTTTGGGCATCGGCGGTGTTGCAGGCAACGGCCAAGATGAACTTTTATCTGTGCTGTCTGGCGAGGCGCGTGCCCAAACAGGGACCGTGACGCTTCAAGGGCAAGAGATCAGCAAGCTTGGGCCAAATGCGCGTCGTGCCCTTGGGCTTTTGGCAGCGCCCGAAGAACGCTTGGGGCACGCAGCCGCCCCCAATATGAGCCTGATCGAGAACACGGCGCTGACGGCAATCATTCGCAAAGACTTAACAAAAAACAGCTTTATCAACTGGCACAAGACGGAAAGCTTTGCCAAAGACATTATCAAAACCTTTGATGTGCGCACCCCAAGTGCCACGGCCGCGGCGCGATCATTGTCGGGCGGCAACCTGCAAAAATTCGTCATCGGTCGCGAGGTGATGCAAGACCCCAAAGTGCTTGTGGTCAACCAACCGACATGGGGCGTGGACGCCTCGGCTGCAGCCAGTATTCGTCAAGCTTTGCTGGATTTAGCAGCGGGTGGCGCGGCGGTGATTTGTATTTCGCAAGATTTGGATGAACTTATGGAAATTTCTGACCATTTCGCAGCCCTGAACGAGGGACGGTTGAGCACCCCACGCGCAGCCAAAGGGCTGAGCATTGATGAGATTGGCCTGATGATGGGTGGCAGTGACACATCGGACGCAGCACAGACCACTGAAGGAGTGTCCGCATGATTTCATTGGTCAAACGCCCACAGCCTTCCAAAGCATGGGTGGTCGCCACACCTATTTTGGCGGTGATCGTCACGATGATTTTGGGCGGGCTTTTGTTTGCGGCCATGGGCAAAGATCCCTTTGTGGCGATCCGCACGATCTTTTGGGATCCTTTGTTTAGCCCTGATTTTGCAGCCTATTCACGCCCACAACTGTTGGTCAAAGCGGCCCCGCTGATTTTGATCGCCATCGGATTGTCCCTTGGGTTCAAGGCCGGCATCTGGAACATCGGCGCCGAAGGTCAATACATCATCGGCGCAATCACCGGCACCTCTGTGGGTCTTGCCTTTTACCCGATGGAAGCTTGGTTTATCTTTCCGTTGATGGTCATCGCAGGCGCTTTGGGCGGTTTCCTTTGGGGGTTGATCCCTGCTTTATGCAAAACAAAGTTCAATGCGCCAGAGATTTTAGTGTCGCTGATGTTGGTGTATTTTGCCGAGCAAATTATGATCGCCGTCTCTCTTGGCGTGCTGCGCAACCCAGAAGGCAACGGGTTTCCCGGCTCACGCAATTTGGCGCAATATGCGTCCTCAGCCAACCCTGAACTGATCGCAGGCACAGGCGCGCATTGGGGGGTGATGGCCGCTTTTGCCGCCGTGGTCGCCGCCTATGTTTTGCTCAGCAAACACATGCTTGGGTTTCAAATTCGCGTCACCGGTGAAAGCCCGCGCGCGGCAGGCTTTGCTGGTATCAAAGCCAATCGTTTGATCATCTTTTGCCTTGGCATTTCCGGTGCATTGGCCGGTCTTGCAGGACTGTTCGAAGTCACGGGGCCTGCGGGTCAGATCACCACGTCTTTCAACACAGGCTACGGATTTACCGCGATCATCGTTGCGTTTTTGGGACGCCTTAATCCGATTGGTATTTTGCTGGCGGGGCTGTTGCTGGCGCTGACATTTATCGGCGGCGAGTTGGCGCAGTTCATGCTGTCGCTGCCCTCTGCCTCGATACAAGTGTTCCAAGGGATGCTATTGATGACGCTTTTGGCGATGGATATTTTCGTGAATTACAAAGTCGTTTGGCGCAAAAAGGAGACCGCGCAATGATTTCATCGCGAACGTGGTTGGTACTTTGCGCAATTGGAACACTGTTGCCTTGGCTTTTTTTCAGCTCATGGATTGGAACCAACGGCTTTGATGTTTTAGGTTTTGTTCAAGCTCTGTTTTCCAATGGCGCGGCCAGCGGTTTTAGCACCGATGTCCTGCTGTCACTTTTCATGTTTTGGGCATGGCCCTTTTTTGACGCAAAAGCAAAAAACCTTAGCCTTTGGTGGGTTCTCATTCCGGCGGGGCTTACAGTTGGCCTGTCTTTGGTGATGCCTCTTTATTTTTACATGCGCACCAAAGCGTCTGAAACCATAACAGGAGCGGCATAATGGATCTTGGATCAATTTCACTGGTCGCATTTTTTGCGTCCTTAATGGTCGCCTCAACGCCTATATTATTGGCAGCATTGGGCGAAATGATCACCGAACGCGCAGGGGTTTTGAACCTCGGCGTTGAGGGCATGATGATCATCGGCGCAATCTGCGGTTTTGCCGTCTCGGTGGAAAGCGGATCGGCGGTCATGGGGTTCATTGGCGCGGCCTTGGGCGGAGCATTGTTGTCAATGCTCTTCGCACTTTTGACCCAATTTTTGTACGCAACCCAGGTGCCAAGTGGCTTGGCTTTAACGCTCGTGGGCGTGGGGCTCGCGTCCTTAATCGGACAGCCCTATGTGGGGCAAAGCCCCGCCCCCGTCGGCAAGATGCCAATCCCAGTGCTGGAACACATCCCATTTTTTGGACCAGCAATGTTTCAACATGACGCGATGGTCTATGTCTCGATCCTTCTCACCATTGCGGTTTGGGCGTTCTTGAAATTCACCCGCGGAGGTTTGATTTTACGTGCTGTGGGTGAAAACCACGATGCAGCCCATGCTTTGGGCTATAAAGTGCGTTTGGTCCGCGTGATGGCAATCGGCTTTGGCGGGGCTTTAGCAGGGCTTGGTGGGGCGTATATTTCGCTGATACGTGTGCCACAATGGACGGACGGGATTACCGCAGGCATTGGCTGGATCGCACTGGCAATCGTTGTATTCGCCTCATGGAAACCGGGTCGTATTTTGTTTGGGGCCTACCTGTTCGGCGGGCTGACAGCCTTGCAGTTGAATTTGCAAGCTGCTGACATCCCCCTGTTGCTGGTCTTGCCATATTTAGTGATGCTGTCCGGCGTGATCTATCTCGCGATTGCCGTTGCGGCAGGCTCGTGGAAAAAAACCTTAGATGTTAAACCAACTCTCAAGACTTTTGCGCAATTCATCGGCACGGGGCTTGTGCTGCTGTTGATCGGCATCGTGACCAACTACGCGTCTAGTCTTGATCTATTGCTTCTATCGTCCGCACCGTTTGTGGCAACGATAGTTGTTTTGGTTGTGATTTCTGCCCGCAGCAAAGGTGCCTCGAATGGGCCTGCGATGTTGGGCAAAATTTTTCAAGCTCATTAAGAGTTTGGGACTTAAATGAGCCGCAAGGCTCGCATTTGAAATGGGGCGTTAGTCCCCAAAAACTTGGGAGTGGACATATGTTCAAAAAAATCCTCGCGACCACAGCTTTGGCCGTTGGCCTTGCAGGCGCTGCCTTTGCTGACGACAAAACCAAAGTCGGCTTTGTTTACGTTGGCCCAATCAATGACGGCGGCTGGACACAAGGCCATGATCATGGACGCCAAGAACTTGAAAAACATTTTGGCGACAAAGTCGAAACTGTTTTTGTTGAGAACGTACCAGAAGGTCCAGACGCTGAACGTGTGATGACGCAAATGGCGCTCACTGGAACAGATATCATTTTCACCACATCTTTCGGCTTCATGGACCCGACACTCAATGTAGCGGCCAAATTTCCAAACGTAAAATTTGAGCACGCAACAGGGTATAAATCCGCTGAAAACGTGTCCACATATTCCGCGCGTTTCTATGAAGGTCGCGCGATCCAAGGGACTATTGCTGGCCGTATGACAAAGTCCAACATCGTGGGTTACATCGGTTCTGTGCCGATCCCTGAAGTTGTGCGTGGCATCAACTCTGCCTACATCCACGCCAAAAAAGTAAACCCAGACGTCGAATTCAAAGTCATTTGGATCTACGAATGGCTTAACCCAGCCAAAGAAGCTGACGCCGCCAAAGCTTTGCTTGAGCAAGGCGCAGATGTGATCTTGCAGCACACAGATTCGACAGCGCCATTGGCCGCTGCCAAAGAAGCCGGCGCCATCGGATTTGGTCAAGCCTCTGACATGTATGACTTTGCCCCAGCACCACGTGTGTCTTCCATCATCGACAACTGGGCGCCTTACTACATCGAGCGCACGCAAGCGGTCATGGATGGCACTTGGGAAAGCGTGAACACTTGGGACGGTATTTCAACTGGCATGGTTGGCATTGGTGAAATCACTGACGCTGTTCCAGCAGACGTGAAAGCCGAAGCCTTGGCTTTGAAGGACGCGATCGTCGCAGGGACTTACCACCCGTTCACTGGCCCTCTGAACAAGCAAGACGGCACGCCGTTCTTGGCTGAAGGTGAAGTGGCAGATGACGGCACACTCGCTGGCATGAACTTCTACGTTGAAGGTCTCACAGGCGAAGTTCCACAATAATTGCGCTTTGTTTGAACGTCGCATTTCGATTGGCCCACCTTTTTGGTGGGCCTTTTTTTTTTGCAATGCAGTCCAATCGCAGGTTATTTCACAAAACCATCAGCCCCGTCGTCGGCGTAAAATACAACCTTTTCAACAAACCCGCACCATCACTCAGTGCATGTTCGGGCGCATCCAGCACTTTTGGCTCGAAGTTAACGTCACCTGTACCGTCATCGATAACGATTTCAGTGCTTGGAATGCTGTCATGAATGATTTCCAGTTCAGCCAATTTTTAGTTGCCGCCTTTGGGCGCAATGATGCGGGTCGGGTCAAGCTCATCACCGTCGGATTTGCGGTTATAATTTGCGGTTATAATAAGAGCCACCGGCCTCAGAATACATCGACATTTCGCCGGACACACTGCCCCCTCGAACCTTGCCGAGGGGGCGCAAGCTCGCTACTGTCCGCGCAAGATTATGTCGCGAGGGGACAATGCAATGAAAATTTGCCGAACCAAAGCCGAGCTAAGAGAGACCGTAAAAGGCTTTCGCGCGAACACTGAAACCATCGGTCTGGTGCCCACTATGGGATATTTGCACGAGGGGCACATGACCTTGGTGCGCACAGCCAAGGCGCAGACAGCCCGTGTTATCACAACGATTTTTGTCAATCCCACCCAGTTTGGCGATCCGTCCGATTTAAACGCCTACCCCCGTGACGAGGCCCGCGACTTCGCAATGCTTGAAGCGGAAGGCGTCGACGTGGTCTTTGCACCGGCGGTTGAGGAAATGTACGACCCATCCGCACAAACCATGGTTGAAACCGAAAAGCTTGCAAACATGTTGATGGGCGCCTTGCGTCCGGATCATTACAAGGGTGTCTGCACGATTGTCGCGAAATTGTTTAACATCGCCCAAGCGGACAAGGCCTTTTTCGGTGAAAAGGATTATCAACAATTGTTGGTCATCAAAACCATGGTGCGTGATCTCGACATACCCGTAGAAGCCATCGGCGTACCCACAGTGCGCGAGATCGACGGTCTGGCCATGTCGTCGCGCAATGTGCGTCTGTCACCTGAGGATCGCCAAGCGGCGCTTATCTTGAACAAAGCTTTGGCTTACGGCGACTATGAAGTCGCTGATGGTCGCGAGGCGGCTGAATTGGAAAGCGACATTCGCGCCTTTATCGCACGCGAACCCCGCGCCACGGTGCAAAGCGTCGATGTGCGCGATGCAACAAGCCTTGAAGTGCCAACAGGTAAAGTCACAGCGCCCGTGGTGATCTTACTCGCGGCAACCTTTGGCGATGTGCTACTTATTGATCAACGGGTCTGCGACCCCAGCTAAAGTCGGCGCCCCAAACTAAACGTGCCGCACGCAAAGGAGACATATCATGTCCACCCAAACCGAAACGATCCGCCGTATGACTGCGCCGCAAATTGCCAATCGCAAAGGCGGAGAGCCCATCGTATCGCTGACATCCTATCACGCGCATACAGCGGCCATCGTTGATAAATATGCTGATTTCATTCTTGTCGGCGACAGTCTGGGCATGGTGATGCACGGAATGGACAGCACGGTTGGTGTGCCGCTTGAGTTGATGATTATGCATGGCCAAGCCGTGGTGCGTGGCACGCAACGCGCGCTGATCGTAGTGGACATGCCGTTTGGCACTTATGAGGAAAGCCCCAACATGGCCTTTCGCAATGCGGCCAAAATCATGAAAGAAACCCAGTGCCAAGCGGTGAAACTTGAAGGCGGTGCACGCATGGCCGAGACCATCAAGTTCTTGGTCGAACGTGGCATTCCAGTGATGGCGCATATCGGCCTGACACCGCAATCAAGCCACGTCATGGGCGGCTTCAAAACTCAAGGACGCGATGAAGACACTTGGCCATTGCACGTGGCCGATGCGGTTGCTGTCGCCGAAGCTGGGGCTTTCGCAGTTGTGGTCGAAGGGGTTGTTGAACCCCTCGCCGATCAGATTACAGCCGCCGTCGACATCCCCACCATCGGCATCGGCGCGTCGGCTAAATGCGATGGTCAGATCTTGGTGCTGGAAGATATGCTGGGCCTCAACCCTTGGGTCCCAAAGTTCGTCAAGAAATTCGGCAATCTGGGACCAATGATTGAACAAGCCGTCAGCGACTATGCCACCGAGGTCAAAGACCGCAGCTTCCCAAGCTCTGACAATATGTATCAGCCCAAAAAGTAAGACATATGGTGCGTGGCTGTATAGTCGGCTGCGCGCCTGTATCTGCAAAAATGCACGCTAGGCCTGTACTTCGATATATTTACTAAATTCACACACATACACATAGTTGTGAAAAGTAAGGAGTACTCTCATGACCTTTCGCCCTGTAAAATCGATTACCGAAGCTCAACCCACCATGGAAGGCGCAGGTGTACATCTGTACCGCGCCTTTGGGTTTCACAAGCCACGTGAATTCGATCCGTTTTTGTTGTTTGACGACTTTCGCAATGATGATCCTGCCAAGTTTGAAAAAGGCTTTCCGTGGCATCCCCATCGCGGGATCGAAACCATCACCTATATTCTAGACGGCGAGGTTGAGCACGGCGATAGCCTTGGGAACCGTGGTGTTTTGGGGGCAGGGTCTGTGCAATGGATGACCGCAGGCTCAGGCATCATGCACCAAGAAATGCCACGCGCGAACACTAATGGGCAGATGCATGGGTTTCAACTTTGGGCCAATTTGCCGTCCAGCTTGAAGATGACAACGCCGCGCTATCAAGACATCCAAGGGTCCGACATTCCAGTCATAACCGACGACGACGGCACAGTGGTCAAGATCGTGACTGGGTCTTTTTGGGGCAAGCGCGGTCCTGTTGACGGCGTCGCAGCCGATCCGTTGTACTTGGACATCTCAATCCCGCCCAACACTCGAAAAACACTGCCAGTTGACACCTATGCCAACACCTTTGCCTATATTTTCGCAGGAACGGGCACCTTTCGCGATGCTTCAATGCCCTACGGCGTACGTGTGGAGAAAGAGGTTGGCGGCGAGGAGATCAACATTCGCGATATGACTGGGAATCGCTCTTTGGTGAACTTTGACACGGGTGATGAAATTTCGGTGCAGTCAGGCCCGCAGGGCATTAGATTTTTACTTATTTCTGGTCAGCCGATCCAAGAGCCCGTCGCTTGGCATGGACCGATCGTCATGAATACGCAAGATGAACTGCGCCAAGCGATGAAAGATTTGAAAAACGGCACATTCATCCAAGACCAAAGGCATTAAACACCGCTCAAAATAACGGCTGACCCTGACAAACTATACGCAGATGTCTTATGATCGTCGCGTATAATCGAATATGATGTACTAGACAGTATAGTCACCTTAACTTTTTACGATATTGCTGACACAGTAAATCCATCGCAGCTCGGGTATGAATCTCTTGAACGCAGGCGATATTGTATCTAAGTAGCACCTCATCTGTTCGCGACAAAAGTCAGGTCATTTCCAAGTGGAAAAAATCGCTATTCGATCATCCTTGGCGTCAGACCGCGTTGTTCCATTTCGCCAGAACCTGTCCCTGGTCGCGCTTTTGAGCGTGCTCATCTGCTTGATCATCGCTGACGTCGCTCATGCTCAAGGTACGGAAAAGCCCCTTGAACATAGCAAGCCCACCATTGAAACAGCGACGCCTCCGGCCACTGTGAAAAGCGAAAGTGAACGTGGATCTGTCACCAATCTGCCCTTGCCCCGTTTTGTGTCGCTAAAAGCAACAGAAGCAAACGCTCGGCGCGGCCCCTCGTTAAGTCACCGCATTGATTGGGTGTTCAAGCTGCGCGGCTATCCACTGGAAGTGATCGCGGAATACGGCCACTGGCGTCGCGTGCGTGACTTTGAGGATGCAACAGGATGGGTGCATTACACGTTGATTTCAGGCGTGCGCACCGCACTCGTTCAACATGAAACCGTGGACTTACATGTCCGCCCCGATCCATCAAGCAGATTGACCGCACAGGCCGAAAAAGGCGCTGTTTTGCGATTGTTAGAATGCAACATCGATTGGTGCAAAGCGTCGGCAGGCGGTCACAAAGGCTGGCTGAGCAAGACCGGACTTTGGGGCATAGACGCTGATGAAATTCTTGAATGAAACCGTGCAGGATTAAAGATCACCATGGAACAGCTCAAATCGCCATTATCAGCACGTAATATTCCTGTAGGATACAAGTCCGCCGTCATTCATGCCTACGGTAGCTGGCTGGCAGCCCTTTCCGAAAACAAGCATGACTTTTTCACCAAGCTTACCCAAAAACTCGTTCAACAAGGCCTGTCAGCTTATTTGGTGGAAGGCAACAGCCGCACTTCACGCGGGCTTTTGGAGCAATCACACCTTCACATCATCGTGGGCGGCCCTGCGATGTACGGTGCTGGCATTATGCATGCCTTTCCATCCTATCTTTGGGGGTTTTGGTACTTCGATGAAATCGGCCATGGCTGGAACAGCTCTTTGCGGTTTTCGCGCTACTCAAGTGACGAAGTCGATGCGGCAAACTCTGCATTTTTCTTCAACGGCGTCACGGGATACATGCTGCGCGAGAACGTTTCCAAGATAAGCCAAGAGCCCCGCATGGATGCGCCATTGAGATTGGCAACAGCAACCATTTTTTGTCAACCTACCAACTCTGTCAATCCGAGGCACAGTTATTTAACCACCGAACAGATGATTGAAACAGCTTCGACATACGACAAAGACGCATTGGTCTATGTAAAACCGCACCCACATCAGTCGAAATCAAACCGGCGACGCATTTTGGAAATATGCGAAGACTTTCCCAACGTTAAAACAACCGATGCCTCGATACACGACTTAATAGAGGCCTCGCGCGTCGTCATTACGCAAAACTCGACGACAGGCTTTGAGGCATTGATGCAGCGAAAGCCTGTCATCACCTGCGCCAAATCTGATTATTGGCACGCCACATTGACGCCGCGCACAGTCGCCGATCTTCGCGCCGCGATTGAATTTGGTCCAGAGACAATGAGAAATTTCGACTTTGAAGGCTATTTCCATTGGTTCTTGGAGCTGCAATGCCTCGAGCCGAGCAAAGACAATTTCGCCGAGCGCGCATGGGCGCGTGTGCGCGAAAAACTTATGCTTTCCTAAAGACCTTAAAGCCATAATATAGCGCATGCACGCACACACACGCCTTAACATTTCCGCGGGGCTGGCCTCGGTCAGCGTCGCCTTGATATTGGTTTTGGCCAAGTATTGGGCGTTTGAGCATACAGGCGCGCTGTCGATCGCCACCTCCTTGGTGGACAGTGCCTTGGATCTGGTCATGGCACTTGGCGGGTTGATGGCGATTTTTTATGCCGCGCGCCCACCAGACGACGATCACACCTTTGGACACACCTCAGCGGAAGATTTAGCAGCCCTTGGACAATCTGGTTTCATCTTATTGTCGAGCGCCGTTATCGCTTGGTCAGCCATGCAGCGTTTGCTGGCGCCTGCGCCGGTCGAAGTGCAATTTGAGACGCGTGGCATCGCTGTGATGATCGCGTCAATTTTGCTCACTCTGGCCTTGATCGTGTGGCAACGCCGCGTGGCCAAGCGCACGGGTTCTAAAGTGGTTGCCGCAGATAGCCTGCATTATGTTGGCGATTTAATCCCAAACATCGGCGCGATCATCGCGCTGATCGCGGCCTCTGCCTATGATTTACACCGGATCGACAGCGTGGTGGCTCTGGGAGCTGCCGGTATGCTTGCCATCGGTGCATTGCGCATTGGAAAATCCGCGCTAGATGCGCTGATGGACCGCGCGGCCCCTCTTGAGACCATCACCACAATTGAATCCATTGCCGCCAATCATCCGGGCTTGCGTGGCTATCATGATCTAAAAACCCGTATGGCTGGATCAAAGATTTTCGTGCATTTGCACATCGAATTGGACGGCGAACAGACCCTGCGGGAAGCTCATGACATTGGTAAAGCGCTAAAAGCTAAAATCTGTGCGGCCATCCCCAATTGTGATGTGATCATCCATAAAGATGTGGCACGCGACGCCTAACGCGACGCGTGCCAAAAGGATCAAACGTTACGCCAATCCGCGCCCTTTGAGCATAGCCTCGGGGCCCGGCATACGCCCCCGAAAAGCCGTGTAAAGTTGCTCAGGATCCGCAGATCCCCCAGCAGACAGGATATGTGTCTCTAGCAACTCAGCAGTTGTGGCATCAAAGGGCCCTGTTTCTTTGAACGCATCAAACGCATCTGCATCCATGACCTCGGACCACATGTAGGAATAGTAGCCACAGGAATATCCGTCACCGGCAAAGACGTGTTGGAAATGCGGAGCCTCGTGGAACATCGTGGTCGCTTTTGGCATCCCCAGTTGATCCAAAGTCTCGGCCTGCGATTGCATCGGGTCAGCTGGCGCATCGCCGTCGTGAAAGTTCAAATCCGTCAAAGCCGACGCGACATAGCCCACGGTGGTATAGCCCTGATCATAGGTCTGCGCGTCTAACAATCGTTTGAGCATATCGGCAGGCATCGCCTCGCCCGTGTCAGCATGTGTTGCGAATTCTTGTAACACTTCAGGCACTTCCAACCAATGTTCATAAAGCTGGCTTGGCAATTCCACGAAATCGCGTGCCACAGAGGTGCCCGAAATACTTTCATAGGTCACATCAGACAACATCTGGTGCAACGCATGGCCAAACTCGTGAAACAGCGTGCGCGCATCGTCGTAAGACAGCAGATTCGGTTTATCACCCGTAGCTTTGGCAAAGTTACAAACATTCAAAACAATGGGTTTTGTATCGCCACCCAGTTTTTTCTGTGACCGCATCGCCGTACACCAAGCGCCAGAGCGTTTGGACGCACGCGCAAAATAATCGCCAATGAAAACAGCAATATGCTCACCATCGCGTGTGACATTCCAGCCGCGCACGTCCTCGTGGTAAAGCGTCGCATCAAGGGGTTCAAACGCCAAGCCAAACAGGCGTGTCGCACAGGCAAAGGCCGCCTCGATCATCCGGTCCAGTTGCAAATAGGGCTTAAGTTCCGCCTCGTCCAAATCATGTTCGATCTTGCGACGTTTCTCGGAATAGTAACGCCAATCCCACGATTCAAGCGGACCTGTGTGACCATCTGCATGCAACATGTCTTCTAAAATTGCACCGTCTTTTTCGGCTGCAGCCTTAGCCGGAGTCCAGACTTCCATCAACAAATTGCGCACCGCATCAGGCGTCTTGGCCATCTGGGTTTCAAGTTTATAGGTCGCAAAACTTTCATAGCCTAAAAGCTTGGCCCGCTCTTCGCGCAACTTCAAAATCTCAGCCGCATGGCCGCGATTGTCGTTGTCTTTGCCGCGTGCCCCACGTGATTTCCACGCATGAAACACTGCCTCGCGCAGATCGCGGCGTGGTGAGAATTGCAAGAACGGCACGAACAAAGATCGCGATGTGGTCAAACACGGCCCATCCAGTTTCTTAGCAGTCCCCGCCGACTTCATAGCATCGATCACGAAGTCTGGCAGACCATCCAAATCGGCCTCGGTCAGCGCCATGAACCAGTCTGATTCATCGCCCAAAAGGTTCTGCGAAAACTCTGTGCCAAGTGTCGAAAGGCGTGATTTAATCTTGGCAATGCGGCCTTTGTCATCATCCGACAGCTGCGCGCCGGAGCGCACAAAACTGCGGCGTGTCAGCATCAAAACCCGCATTTGTTCCTCGGTGAGGTCCAAATCATCACGCGTATTCCAAAGCGTCTCGATGCGCTCAAAAAGCGCAGAGTTCGCTGTAATCTCAGACGAATAATCCGCCAGAATCGGACCAAAGTCACGTTGCAACTCTTCGCGTGTCTCGTTGCTGTCGGCACCTGCGATGCCATAGAACACGCCTAGGACTTTCGACAAAAGCGCTTCGCAGTTTTCCATCGCTTCAATGGTGTTCTCAAACGTCGGCGCATCCGCGTTCTCAGCAATCGCTTTGATCGCAGCGCGGCCCTCAGCAAGACCAGCCTCGAAAGCGGGCTTGAAATCGGCGTCGGAAATATCGGCGAAAGGCGGCAGGTCGAACGCGGTGTTCCACGGCGTTAGAAACGGATTGGTCATAGGGATCTCCTTTGAAATCAAGCTATGTATGACAACGGTAAAGTAAAAGGGCTCAGCCAGTGCAAACCGGACAATCGGCACGCTTTTTTGTTTTTATCACGCGGGTCTCGACGTAAAGCGCGTCATAGATCATCAAGCGCCCGCCAAGTCCCTGACCTGCACCTGTGATTTGCTTGATCGCCTCCATCGCCAACATAGTCCCTAAGATGCCTGGCAATGGCGCTGCCACGCCGGCCTCAGCGCAGCTTGGCACCATTCCATCAGCGGGTCGATTCGGGAAAACACATTGATAACAAGGCGTATTTTGTGTCGTGTCATAGAGGCTGATCTGGCCTTCCCACTGCGTGATCGCGGCCGATAACAATGGGACGCGCGCGGCAACGCAGTGCGCGTTCACCAAATACCGCGTGTCGAAGTTATCAGAACCATCGATCACCAAATCATACTCGGATACCAGTTCAGCACAGCCGTCATCAAAGCGTCTGTTGTAGGGTTTGACCTCAATAAACGGGTTCTGCGCCCGCATCGCTTTTTCGGCGGAAAACACTTTGGGCATGCCTTGGGATGTGTCCGTATGGATCACTTGCCTCTGCAAGTTAGACGCGTCCACATGATCGTCATCCATTACGCCAATTGTGCCAACGCCCGAGGCTGCAAGATATTGCAACACAGGCGCGCCAAGCCCACCTGCCCCGATCACCAAAACACGCGCGTCTTTGAGTTTGCGTTGCCCAGGCCCGCCAATTTCGCGTAAAATAATGTGGCGCATGTAGCGTTCAAGTTCGACATCGTTGAACCGCGCGTTAGGTTTCGTTTCAGGTTGCGCGGGTTCAACTTGCCCCGCACGCGCGTGCAGCCGTTTGAGCACGGCGCGGTAAAGCGCGATCATCCCAGCCACACCGCCCAAAAGCGCCCATTCTTTGAAACCGCCGCCAAAGGTCACACGCAGGCCGTTATCTACCGGCAACACCGTAACGGCGATCAAAACACCCACATAGAGCATCCCAATCATCATCAGTCGCGCAGACACAGGCACCTTCATCACCGCGCCGATGATCCACAGTACGGTCGCAAGGATAAGCACCAAAGCCATATCTTAAACTGTTCCGGTCGAGCCAAAGCCACCAGCGCCACGCACGGTATTGTCCAACACGTCGCTGAGCTGATAGTCGCCTTGCACCACGGGTGCGACAACAAGCTGAGCAATACGTTCGCCATGAGTGACATGAAACGGCGCAGTGCCGTGATTGATCAACAAAATCCCAACAGGCCCGCGATAATCGGCATCAATTGTACCAGGGGTGTTGACCAAGGAAATCCCATATTTGAGCGCCAGTCCTGAACGGGGGCGTACTTGCACTTCAAAACCCGCGGGTATTTCAATTGCAAACCCCGCTGGGATCAACGCACGGGCACCAGCATCCAAGGTCACGCCTGTCTCGCGCAGATCAAGCGCAAAGTTCGCGCGCACATCTGCACCGGCGGCTTGCACGGTTTCATGCTTGGGCAAGGCGATGTCTGTGTCTGCGCCATCCAACCATTTGATTTTGATCTGAGCCTTCATGGTTTTGTCAGCTCCTTGGCGATACGCTCAGCCAATTTGCGCGCCACTTCCGTTTTGCCCATGCGTGGCCATACGTCAGCACTACCGTTTGAGATCAAGGTTACGGCATTCTCGGACCCGCCCATGATGCCCGTCTCGGGTCTGACATCATTGGCAACGATCCAATCGCAGCCTTTGCGCGCCAGTTTCGAGGTGGCGTTCTCAATGACGTTGTCTGTTTCGGCCGCAAAGCCCACAACCAATTTGGGGCGGTTCTTTTTAGATTGTGAAACGCCTGCCAAAATGTCGGGGTTTTCTGCAAAACTCAGCTCAGGCAATGCCCCGTTTTTCTTTTTGATTTTCGACGTCGCGGGCATTGCCATGCGCCAATCTGCAACCGCGGCTGCAAACACGGCGGCGTCTACCGGCATGGCAGCATCGACGGCCTCTTTCATCTCACGCGCGGTTTCGACCTTGATCACATGGACGCCCAAAGGTGGAGGCGTATCAGCTGGCCCTGTGACAAAAATCACTTCAGCCCCAAGATCACGCAGAGCGCTCGCAATCGCGGTGCCTTGCGCGCCTGATGACCGGTTGGCGATATAGCGCACAGGATCAATCGGCTCATGTGTCGGGCCGGATGTGACCAAAATCTGTTTGTCCTTCAAAGGCCCATCCGTGAGAGCCGCCCGAATAGCGCCGATGATATCAGGGGTCTCAGACAAACGACCAAGTCCGAATTCGCCACAAGCCATGGCGCCTTCGTCAGGGCCGACAAATAAAATGCCATCGGATTTCAGCGTCTCAACATTACGCTGCGTGGCAGCGTGTTCCCACATCCGTACATTCATCGACGGTGCGACCAGCACGCTTTTGTCTGTCGCCAAGAGCAACGTTGAAGCCAAATCATTCGCAAGACCCGCCGCCATTTTACCCAGAAGATCAGCCGTTGCGGGGGCAACAACAATCAAATCTGCCGCACGCGACAATTCGATGTGTCCCATCTCGGCTTCGTCGGTCAGATCAAACAAATCACGGTAAACCTTTTCAGCCGACAAAGCAGAGACCGATAAAGGCGTCACAAATTTTTCAGCAGCTTTGGTTAAAACTGGCACGACCCGCATGCCCTCTTCACGCAGCCTGCGGATCAGCTCTAGCGACTTAAACGCCGCGATCCCACCACCGATGATGAGAAGAATGCTTTTGCCGTGCAACATAGTTGTCCCCTCTGGCTATCCTCCAAAGGTTTAAGCCCGCAGCAGAGCAAACTCAAGTCGCATGGCTCTCAAGCGTTTAGTTCAGCAGTTCAGTCAATGCTTCGCCGTGCCCAGCTAGCGTGATGCGCATTTTACCAAAGGCCGCGACCTCGACCTGACGCACGCGTTCTTTCGACAGTTTCAGTTCGTCACCAAGACTTTCCAGAGTACGTGGTTCATCTGCAAGTTTTCGTGCCGTTAGGATATATCTTTCGCGATCACTGAGTTTGCTCATCGCATCCTTGACCCAAACCTTCAGCTGCGCTTGATCGTGATTTTCCTCAACGATTTCAGTAGTCGTAGCGCCATCGTCAACCAATGTATCAATCCACTCACGACCCTCTTCGTCGCTCGATTGTGTTGCGTTCAGTGAAAAATCAGACCCAGACAAACGTCCGTTCATTGCCTCGACATCACGTACCGGCACACCCAATTCGATTGCAATTTTCTTCATCAGGTCCGCATTTTCGATCGGAGCTCCTGCGGCCAAAGCTTCGCGTTCAAACCGCGCTTGCACGCGACGCATGTTGAAAAATAACGACTTTTGCGCCGATGTGGACCCCGTGCGCACCAAAGACCAATTGCGCATGACGTGATCTTGGACGGAGGCTTTGATCCACCATACAGCATAGGTCGAAAAACGAACGCCACGATCTGGGTCAAATTTCTCTGCCGCTTTCATCAAGCCCAAGGCCGCCTCTTGGATCAAGTCAGGCATCGGCGCGCCATAGCGCTTGAATTTGGACGCCTGCGAAATCGCCAGACGCATATAGGCCGAAATCAACCTGTGCAAAGCGACCTCATCGCGATGATCGCACCACGCGACCGCCAAGGCGTGTTCTGTTTCCGCATCCAGCATCTCGGCTTTCATCGATTTGCGTGCAAACCCGTTGTCGTAAGATGTATCAATGCGTCCCATATCACCCTTGTCCCTTTGTACTTTGTACTTTGTACTTTGTACTTTGTACTTTGACGCTCAACCGTTTGCGGAGCGTTGTTACAAGTGATACGCATAGCGGCGAAGTTTGGATGACAAAAAGAGTCACGATTATGTGTGCAGACATCACCTTAGTTCTTGGCGGCGCGTCTTCTGGCAAGTCTCACTTGGCGGAAAAAATATGTTTTGCCAGTCCCTTACCCCGCATATATATCGCCACGGCACAGGCTTTTGATGATGAAATGCGTGACAAGATTGCGCAACATAAAATTGATCGCGGCAACGCTTGGACCACATTTGAAGCCCCTTTCGAGGTGGATACCGTCTTGCGCGCCATCCCGTCAGACCAAATTGTTTTGCTGGATTGCGCCACACTGTGGTTAACCAACCACCTGTTGGCAGAACACGATATTTCCGATCAAACCGACGCCTTGCTAGATGCTTTGTGCACCTGTGCCAGCCCTGTGATCATTGTATCCAACGAAGTCGGCCAAGGCATCGTGCCAGAAAACAAATTGGCGCGGCATTTTCGGATCGAACAAGGCCGCCTCAACCGACACCTCGCAGAGCGCGCCAATTGCGTGGTAGGCGTGATGGCGGGCCTGCCCTTTGTGCTTAAAGGCGACATGCCCAAGGCTCTGGCGCAGGAGGCAAATTCATGAGCCGGCTCTGGCTGGTCCGCCACGGACCAACACATATGAAAACCTTTGTGGGTTGGACAGATGTACCAGCTGATTTATCAGATACCGCCGCGATTGCGCGCTTGGAAAAGGCCTTGCCCACAGATGTGCCTGTTGTGTCCTCGACGCTGGATCGCGCGATCAAAACAGCGGATGCCATCCAAGGCGCGCGGCCTCGGTTGGCCCATGATCCACGCTTGCGTGAGACGCATTTTGGCGATTGGGAAAACCTGTCTTGGGCACAAATACAAGCGCGCGATGCCGCATTGGCACGCCGCGTTTTTGAAACCCCAGGACATCATGCGCCCCCCGGCGGCGAAAGCTGGCATGATTTTTCCGCGCGGGTTCACAATGGCATTGATGCCATCACGGGCGATGCGATTGTCGTGGCACATATGGGCGTTATTTTAGCCGTTCTTCAGCGCGCTTTGGAATGTTCAGCGTACGAAGCCTTGGGGCATAAAATCGACAACCTATCCGTGACATCAATCACCCGCGCAACCCCTCAGTCACCGACTTGGTCCGCACAAACGATCAATCAAGTACTGTGATGCGGTCCATTTAGAATACTCGTTTCAGCATAGCTGTGACCTGCGTTAACCTGTGTGCGACCCGCAGGAGGCACTTCATGACATACGATTTATTTATTGGCGACAAAGGCTTTTCAAGTTGGTCTTTGCGTGCATGGCTGTTGTTTAAAAAATTCGATATCGATGCAAAGGTCCATCAGGTCGAGCTTTTCACAGGCACAATGAAACAACAGATGGCCGAACTCGCGCCGGCCCGCCTAGTGCCTACAGTGCGCACAGCAGAAGGCTGGATCATCGGCGAAAGCATCGCTATTGTCGAAACACTGGCCGAACGTCATCCAGATGCAGGCATTTGGCCGGATGACCCCGAGGCGCACGTCTATGCGCGTTGGTTGGTGGCGGAAATGCATGCTGGATTTTCAACCCTTCGCAACGATTGCCCAATGCAATTGTTCAAACAAGTTCAAAACTTTAAGGTCTCAGATGCTCTAAGCGCCGACATCGCGCGTCTTGAAGAGTTGCTCGACCGTGCTTTTAATCGTTTTTCTGGAGACCACACATATTCAGGAGGTTGGCTTTTTAGCAAATACTCTGCCGCAGATGCTTTTTACGCCCCAGTTGCAGCGCGTATCGCTGGCTACGAATTGCCAGTCTCAGACCGTTTGTCAGCCTACGTGCGCACCCACTTGAAAGATCCTGCGTTCAAGTCTTGGCGCGCAGATGCCATCGCAGTCGATTACGATCCGTTTCCGTTTAGTCTTGGAATCGACCCAAAACCGTGGCCTGAAGCCGACTAAGTGGCGCAATCCGCAATCCGTTAACCTTTTACTAACCATAAACACGCTACCCCGTTTACATTGGTTAATGCGTTTCAAACTGAGACGTATTGGGTGGTCTCAACAAAATCTGCGATGCAGAGTCTGCGTGGGCCGTTTTAACGGGAGTTCAATGATGATCGCGCGGACTTTTACCGTCGCATTTGAGGGGATAGAAGCGCAGCGCGTCGAAGTACAATGCGCTCTGGCGCCCGGCTTGCCGAACTTCACAATCGTGGGCCTGCCAGACAAGGCTGTCTCAGAAGCCCGCGAACGGGTGCGCGCGACCTTGTCCTCGATGCAAATATCACTTCCATCCAAAAAAATAGTTATCAACATGTCCCCTGCGGATCTGCCCAAAGCTGGATCACATTTCGACTTGCCTATCGTGCTGTCCGTTTTAGCGGCAACGGGCGTCATCCCGCCTGATCGCATTGAGACATGTATGTCTTTGGGAGAATTGTCACTCGACGGAGCCCTTGTTGCGGTCTCCGGCGCGCTTCCAGCCGCATTGAAAGCGGCAGAAATCGGTTGCAACCTTTTATGTCCCAAGTCCTGCGAATCTGAGGCCGCTTGGGTTGGTGCGACACCTGTTTACGGCGCAAGCCATTTGACGGAATTGGTTAAGCATTTGATCGGCGATATGCCATTGCAGCAAGCCAACCCCGGCGAAATTGCAATGCCCCATCACGTCAAATGCCTACGCGACGTGAAAGGCCAGGAAAAAGCCAAGCGCGCTTTGGAAATCGCAGCAGCAGGTCAGCACCATCTGTTTATGGTTGGAACACCGGGGTCTGGTAAATCGATGCTGGCCACGCGCCTGCCCTCGATTCTGCCGCCGCTTAGCGCCAGTGAGGCGCTTGAAACGTCTATTATCCACTCATTATCAGGGCTGATCGGCGAAGGTGGCATAAGTCGTGCACGCCCATTTCGCGAGCCCCATCATACCGCATCTATGGCTGCTATCGTAGGCGGCGGGCGCGGCGCGCAACCCGGCGAAGTGTCTTTGGCGCACAATGGTGTGTTGTTCATGGATGAATTTCCAGAGTTCCCGCGCGGCGTTTTGGAAAGCCTGCGTCAGCCTGTTGAAAGCGGTGAGATCATGGTGGCGCGTGCCAATGCGCATATCAAATACCCTGCGCAGTTCATGTTGGTTGCGGCTGCGAACCCTTGCAAATGTGGTTACTTACCCGATCCTGAGCGCGCTTGCGCCAAAGTGCCCTTGTGTGGATCGGACTATTTAGGACGCATTTCTGGCCCCTTGATGGACCGGTTTGATTTGCGTTTCGAAGTGCCCCCCGTCCAGTTCTCCGATCTAGAACTGCCTCCTTCGGGTGACAGTTCAAAAATCGTAGCCCAGCGCGTGGCCCGCGCGCGTGATGTTCAATTGGCCCGACTGGAGGGCACAGGATTACGCACCAATTCAGAACTTGAGGGACAGTTGCTAGAAGAGTTGGCCACGCCCGATGATGAGGGCAAGGTCATGCTGAGCAAGGCCGCCGAAAAGCTTGGACTGTCCGCGCGCGGTTATCACCGTGTCATGAAAGTCGCGCGCACAATTGCTGATCTCGATCACTCAGACGGCGTACGCCGCCCTCATATCGCCGAGGCACTAAGTTACCGTGTCGTGTCGGGGGTCTCAAACTGATCATCGATAAAGGCATAAAGGTCTTGCAACGCCGCATCTGCTTCGTTCAAACGGTCATGAAACAACTGCCAAACATGGGGCAAATCATGCCACTCTTTTGACACCACAGTTCCACCCTCGGCCCGCAAATGCGCGGCCATGCGACGTCCGTCATCGGCCAAAATTTCGCTGTCACTCCACTGCATGAACACAGGTGGCGCGTTCCTGAATGGGGCAAAAAGCGGTGACGCACGTGGGTCTTGTGGATCGCCGTTGTGCAGATAATGTTTGCGCACCTCGTAAATGCGCTCCACCGGCAAAATCGCATCGGTTTGCGCATTTGTACTCAGTGTACTGCCTTTGAAACTCAAATCCGTCCAAGGCGAAAAGGCAAATGCGGAGCGCGGGCGATGGCCCGTTTCACACAAGTGCGACAAGACGGCCAATGTCAATCCACCGCCAGCGCTATCTCCGCCGATCACTAAGTGATCAGACAAGGGCTCTAACGCTTGGGCAACGGCACAAGCATCGTCAAAGGCGGCCGGAAACGGATGCTCAGGCGCAAGACGGTACGCGGGCAAAATCACTTCAAGTTTGGTCTTGGCCGCAATGGTACCCGCCAGCGCGCAATGCGTCGCGGGCGATCCCATGATATAAGCCCCACCATGCAGATACAAAAGTGTGCCACGGGCGTCTTTTGGTGTCAGTTTGCGGCAAGATATACCGCCGATTTTGACAGTTTCGTCTTTGAGACCCCGCTCGCGCGGGAAGCCCAAGGCCTGTAGTTCAAAGTTTTTCCGCTGCACTTCAACCGTCGGAAGCCATGCTAGTTTACGTTTTTCAACGGTACGCAGCCAAAAGTTCAATACATCGCGGCGACGAAACAACATTTACGCAGACCTCTTTGCCTCGATTGCGACCCAAAGTTTTTCGGCTGTGTTGGTCCCATCAAAGCGTTCCAATTCTTGGATGCCAGTGGGCGAGGTCACATTGATTTCCGTCAGATAGTTGCCGATCACGTCGATGCCGACAAAAATTTGACCTTTTTCGCGCAACAAAGGCCCGATGGCAGCACAGATTTCCAAATCACGCGCGCTTAGCCCGATTTTTTCAGGCCGCCCGCCCACATGCATATTGGACCGTGTTTCGCCTTTTTGCGGCACGCGATTGATCGCACCCACAGGTTCACCATCGACCAATATCACACGTTTGTCGCCAGCAGAGACATCGGGCAGGAATTTTTGAACGATCAAAGGCTCGTTATTGATGCCACAGAACAGCTCATGCAAAGACGACAGGTTTTTATCATCAGGTCCAAGACGGAACACACCAGCCCCACCATTGCCATAAAGCGGCTTCAAAATCACATCGCCATGCTTCGCCTTGAACGCTTTGATCGTGTCCAAATCGCGCGCGATGGTGGTGGGGGGCGTCAGATCAGGGAAATTCAACACCAATAACTTTTCGGGATAGTTGCGCACCCAAAACGGATCATTCACCACCAAAGTCGTCTCTGAAATCATATCAAGCAGGTGCGTGGAAGTGATGTAGCCCATGTCAAACGGTGGATCTTGGCGCAGCCAAACCACGTCATAAGTCGACAGGTCCACTTCGGTCTCATCCCCTAGCGTGTAGTGATCGCCTTCAACCATCTGCACAGTGACAGGCCAGCCGCGTGCGGTGATCTTGCCTTCTTGAAACGCAAGTTTGTCAGGCGTGTAGTAGAACAGCTCATGCCCCCGCGCTTGGGCTTCCAACATAATGCGAAACGTGCTGTCTGCGGTGATATCGATGGGACCGATTGGGTCCATTTGGATGGCGACTTTTAAGGACAAGGCTTTGTCTCCTCACAGGAACTTTCTTAATAGATGGACCAGCAAGCGACGTCATTCAATGGGGCGCACCGCACAAGTGCTGTGAAGTGATACGAAAACCGTTAAATCGTGGCGTTTTGCAAAATTTCAAGCGCACCTGAGCTGTCTACAAGAGCGACATCAATCTGCATATCGGTCAAGAACCCTTTGGGCGTCTGTGAAATATAATCCTCTGCACTGGCGCAAATCCGTGCCAATTGTCGCGCTGACAGGCTTTGCGCGGCCAGCGCATGGGTGGCAGAGGATTTCACCTCAACGAAGAAATAGGTCTCATCTTTGGTGAAGATCAAATCGATCTCGCCTGCCCGTCCGCGCCAACGTGTTTCACTCAAGACATATCCACGGGCAAGGTAAGCCGCGCAAACAGCATCCTCAGCTTGCAAACCCGACTGATAGGCAAGCGCCCCGCGCATCCGGCGTTGCGCGTTTGAGGGCCTTGGCACATTATTTGATGAAAACCTGTCGCGGGGCATTTGAACCCTATCCTATTCCGATTTCAGCGCCTTTGATCGTTCAAGTGCCTGTTGATACACTTGGCGTTTTTGCATCCCCAATGCCTTTGCAACCGAAGCTGCAGCATCTTTGACAGTCATCTCAGCCAATGCCGCATCCAAGGCAGTGTCTAAATCTTCGGCGCTGGCCTCAACCGCTTCGGCACGGGCCACCAGCAAAACGATTTCACCTTTAAACGCACGCTCTTTCAAACTCTCGCACAGCTCGCCCAAAGTGCCGCTGATCACCTCTTCGAATTTCTTGGTGATTTCGCGGCAAATGGCGACCCTGCGTGTCTCGCCATAAATCTCGCACAATTCCGTTAGCGTTTTGTAAATGCGATTCGGACTTTCATAAAATCCCAAGGTGGCTTGAACAGGACCAAATTCGGCAAAGAATGTTTTGCGCGCACCAGCTGTAGACGGCGGGAACCCCGCAAACAAAAACCGATCTGACGGCAGCCCCGCGATGGTCAAAGCCGCAATCATCGCAGAGGGCCCCGGCGCAGAGGTCACAAATATCCCCGCTGCCAAAGCTTCACGGCTCAAAACGAATCCCGGATCAGCCACAAGAGGCGTGCCAGCCTCAGAGGCATAAGCCACGGATTTGCCTTCAGCCATCAATGACAACAAGCGCGGACGGGCTTTGGCACCATTTTGATCGTGATATGCAATCATCTTGCGTGCGCCCAAAGGCACACCATGCATATCCATAAGGCGCCGCAAAGTGCGGGTGTCTTCGGCGGCCAATACATCGGCAGAGGCCAAGGTATCAAGGGCGCGCAGCGTGATGTCGCGGGCATTGCCAATTGGGGTCGCAACAAAGTGCAAACCGGCGGGAAGGTGCTTTATCTCGAAGTCCAAGGGATTTCCAAGTCTTTGCGGCGTTTACTCTTTGGGGCAGGTCGCATAGTCTGCGGCCAATCAATTGTAGTCCCTAAAGAGCTGTCCACCGACAGGAGTGAGGTTCCCCTATGTTCGCCGTTCTGAGCACCGCCCGCAAGTCAATCACTCGCGTGACCGCCCTTTTGTCGATAATGGCACTCGCCGCCTGTGACCCAAGCATGATGCCAAGCCCCAATGGCGGACCAAGCATCAATACCAACAAGCCCATTCCTGTGGCACTTTTGGTTCCATACGAATCAGCCCAAGAGGCAGACAACGGCCTTGCACAATCGATTGAAAACGCAGCACGACTGGCCATGGCTGACTTAGACGGCGTTGAAATCGATCTACGGGTATACGCTACAGGCGGACAAGCTGAGCGCGCCTCAGCAGCGGCCTCTCGTGCGGTCAATGAAGGTGCGAAAATCATTCTGGGCCCTGTCTACGGTGGGTCGGCCAAATTGGCAGGCATCGCGGCCGGCAACGCTGGTGTGAACGTTTTGTCGTTTTCCAACAACACAGACGTGGCAGGCGGCAACGTGTTTATTTTGGGCGCAACCTTTGACAACACAGCAAATCGCCTTGTCCAGTATGCAGCCCAAAAGGGCAAACGCCGCATCATGGTGGTCAACGCGCAAAGCCCCGCAGAAAACGCTGGGGCCGCAGCAATCAAAAATGCGATAGCCCGTAATGGGTCAACTTTGGCAGGTACACAAAGCTTTGAGTTGAGCCAAGAAGGCGTCGTCGCTGCGATTCGACCCATCGCAAGCACAGTACGTTCATCAGATGCAGACGCTGTGTTCTTTACCTCGGGCAACGATGGTGCGATGCCACTTTTGGCGCAAATGCTGCCAGAAAATGGTATCACGTCACCCGACACGCAGTATATCGGATTGCAGCGTTGGAACTTTCCAGCCTCAGCAGTGTCTCTTCCCGGCCTCCAAAACAGCTGGTTCGCGATCCCGGATCAACGCCTCGTGCAGAATTTTTCTTCCCGCTACTCTGCAGCTTACGGCCAAGCGCCACACGCCCTCGCAGGCCTCGCCTATGATGGTATCGCGGCCATCGGCGCATTGGCCAAATCTGGTGATTCTCAAGCGCTCACAGCTCAGGCTTTGACGCGAGGATCCGGTTTTGTTGGCGTTAATGGTATCTTCCGCCTTAGAAGCGATGGTACAAACGAACGTGGACTATCAGTCGCAACCATTCAAAATAATCAGGTAATCGAGATTGACCCTGCACCAAGAGCCTTTGGCGGCACCGGCTATTAAGTCTGCCCTAGCCACGTTTGTTCCGGCCCCGCCGAACAGTATCATTTGCGCCCCTACGGCGATTTTTGACATCGCTGCCGTAGAGGCGGCACTTGAGACCGCAATCACCGCGGACTCAAGTGCCGCCGATGTGCGCGCCCAAACGGTGCGAATTTTAGGCGACGCGAATGAACAAGGCCGCGCCGCGATAGAAAGCGCCATCATGCAAGCGCCGCGCAATGCGCGCCCTGCGACACACGCCTATGCTTGGTTGACAGACTGTATCGTCACCACAGTCCTATATGTTTCGCAGACCAAATTGCATCCGAACCCCTCCCCTTCGACCGGCGAAAACATGGCTATTTTGGCCGTCGGGGGATATGGCCGCGCAGAAATGTCCCCGCATTCTGACGTTGATCTTTTGTTCCTTGCGCCAAATGCAATCACCGGCTGGGTCGAAAGCGTGATTGAAAGCATGCTGTATATGTTTTGGGATTTGCATCTCAAAGTTGGGCATTCTTCACGCACGATCCGCGATTGTATTCGACTGGGAAAAGAAGATTTCACCATCCGTACCGCCATGCTTGAAGTGCGATACTTGGCTGGAAACCGCCAACTGACCCAAGACTTGCAGCAAAAACTGCGCGATGATTTGTTTAAGAATACAGCCCGCGAATTCACAGCAGCCAAACTCGCCGAACGTGCTGATCGACATAAAAAGCAGGGCGGCCAAAGGTATGTGGTCGAACCAAATATTAAAGAGGGCAAGGGCGGCTTGCGTGATTTGCAATCGTTGTTCTGGATTGCAAAATACGTTCATGGCGTACGCGACACAGCCGAGCTGGTGAAAGCTGGCGTTTTTACGCAAGACGAGTTTCGCCAATTTGATGAGGCAGAAACCTTTTTGCACGCTGTGCGCAATCAGTTGCACCTGATCGCCAAACGCCCGATGGATCAACTCACCTTTGACCTTCAGGTCGAAGTTGCAGAACGCTTAGGCTTTATTGACCACTCCGGGCGTCGCGCAGTTGAGCATTTCATGCAGTTCTACTTTGTACATGCCACGCGTGTGGGTGAATTGACACGTATCTTCCTTACAGCGCTCGAAGAACAACACGTCAAACAGGAACCGGCGCTACAACGTTTGTTCAAACGCAAACGCAAGACCGTTGCGGGTTTTTACATCCATGGTGGTCGTTTGAATATCGATGACCCTGAAACGTTCCTTGCGGATAAGCTCAATCTGCTGCGCATCTTTGAAGAAGGACTGCGCACAGGACACCTGATACACCCAGATGTGATGCGGCTTATTTCAGCGAACTTGGATCTGTTTGACGACACGTTTCGCAACCGCGCAGATGCAAAGAAAATGTTCCTCGACATCTTACTCAAACACGGCAACCCAGCACGGGGCTTGCGTCGGATGAACGAGCTGGGCGTGCTCGGAGCATTTATGCCAGAGTTTCAGCATATCGTCGCGATGATGCAGTTCAACATGTATCACAGCTACACTGTGGACGAGCACACTATCCAAGTGGTGTCGAATCTGGCGAAAATTGAACGCGGCGAGCTTATTGAAGAACTGCCAGTTGCCTCAGGCATCCTCAAGCGCGGCGTCAACCGTAAGGTGCTTTATGTCGCGATGCTGCTGCATGATATCGGCAAGGGCCGTAAAGAAGATCATTCCATCATTGGCGCCCAGATCGCGCGCAAAGTAGCTCCCCGCTTGGGGTTAAAACCTGCCGAATGTGAAACGGTTGAATGGCTCGTACGCTATCATTTGCTCATGTCTGATATTGCGCAAAAACGCGATATTTCGGACCCACGTACGGTGCGTGATTTTGCCAAAGCAGTCAAAACCCGTGAACGGCTCGATCTTTTGACCGTACTGACAGTCTGCGATATTCGCGGCGTCGGCCCCGGGATTTGGAACAATTGGAAAGCAGTGTTGCTACGCAATTTGCACGCACAAACGGCGGATGCTCTGGAACACGGACTAGAAGCCGTCAACCGCGAAACCCGCGAAGGCGATGCCAAAAAGGCACTTAGAGAAGCACTCAAAGACTGGTCTCAAACGGCACGCCGTGCCGAAATAAATCGTCACTATGGCCCGTACTGGCAAGGTATGCCCACCTCTGTGCATGTGGTCTTGGCCAATTTGATGCGGGATATTAAAAACGACGAAATTCAGATAGATCTTAAGCCTGATGAAGACCGCGACGCGACGCGTGCATGTTTTGCTATGACCGACCATCCCGGCATTTTCTCGCGTCTTGCTGGTGCTTTGGCTCTTGTCGGTGCTAACGTTGTCGATGCCCGCACCTACACCACCAAAGATGGTTATGCGAATGCTGCGTTTTGGGTGCAAGACGCAGACGGGCACCCCTATGAGCAAGCGCGTTTGACGCGTCTCAAGCAGATGATCACCAAAACGCTCATGGGCGAAGTCGTCGCGCGCGATGCGCTGGTGTCGCGGGACAAAATCAAAAAACGCGAAAGCAAATTCAGGGTGCCAACATCGATCATTTTCGACAATGAAGGGTCGGAAATTTTCACCATCATTGAGGTGGACACCCGTGACAGGCCTGGACTTTTGCATGATTTGACCCGCGCGATGGCATCCAATCATATCTCAATCGCGACCGCGCAAATTGCCACTTACGGCGCGCAAGCCGTGGATGTTTTCTATGTGAAAGATATGTTTGGGATGAAAATTCACTCCGAAAACAAACGCCACTCGCTTGAAAAGAAACTGCGCGAAGCCATCGAGCAAGGCGCAAAACGCGCGAGCGACGCATGAAACCCATCCGTTTGATGCGCGGCTTTTTGACCGTTGGCGGTTGGACATTGATGAGCCGCGTGCTTGGCTTTGTGCGCGACGCATTGATTGCAGCCTATTTGGGCGCGGGACCAGCGGCGGAAGCCTTTGTCGTAGCGTTTTCCCTGCCCAATATGTTCCGCAGGTTCTTTGCTGAGGGCACGCTGAACGTCGCTTTTGTGCCGATGTTTTCGAAGAAAGTCGAAGCGAATGAAGACGCCAGTGGCTTTGCCGAAGATACGCTATCGGCTTTGGCTGGGATATTGGTCGTATTAACAATCACGTCGATGATCTTCATGCCAATCATGGTCTCGGCCATGGCTGCGGGGTTCATTGGCGACACCCGATTTGATCTGGCAGTGCATTACGCTCGCATCACTTTTCCATATGTGTTGTTCATCTCACTTGGCGCATTGTTTTCTGGTATATTGAACGCAACGGGACGCTTTGCGGCGGCAGCGGCAGCCCCTGTGATGCTCAATGTGGTTTTGTCTACGGCAATGGTTTTCGCGCATTTGTTGGGATATAATGTCGCCACGGCCTTGGTTTGGGCCGTACCAGTTGCGGGAGCAGCTCAGTTGGCCATCGTTTGGATTGCAGCAGCCAAGATCGGCTTTTCCATCAGACCACGCCTGCCTCGCATGACGCCTGAGTTGAAAAAGCTACTGATCTTAGCTGGCCCAGCAGCACTGGCTGGCGGCGTCGTTCAGATCAATTTGCTAGTCGGGCGTCAAGTGGCCTCGTTTTCGGAAGAGGGCGCGCTGCAGTATCTGAATCTTGCTGACCGTTTGTATCAATTGCCACTGGGGGTTGTCGCGATTGCAATCGGCGTGGTGTTACTGCCCGATCTGTCGCGACGTTTGACTGCAGGCGATGGCCCGGGGGCACGTGATGCTTATAATCGCGCCTTTGAATTTGCTTTGTTGCTAACCATTCCAGCCGCAGTCGCGTTGATCATCATTCCTGAAGCTTTGATCGGCGTGCTGTTTCAGCGTGGCGCTTTCACGACTGATGATGCAGCCGCAACAGCGCTGGCGGTGGCGATCTACGGATTGGGCCTGCCTGCCTTTGTGATCCAAAAGGTTTTGCAGCCATTGTATTTCGCCCGCGAAGACACCAAAACGCCGTTTCGCTTTGCGCTCTATTCCATGGTCGTCAACGCTATCGCCGCCATCGGGTTATCGTTCTGGATCGGCTATCTCGCGGCTGCTGTTGCGACTTCTTTGGCTGCTTGGGGCATGGTTGGATTGCTGTGGATGGGCAAAAAGCCCATGGGCGATGACGTGGCCGCGGACAAACAACTTTGCCGTCGAGCACCGCGTATTTTGATCTCGGCGCTTGCGATGGGGGCCATTCTTTATATCGTCCAGATTGCGCTTGCACCTGTGTTTGATATCTCGCGCCTGATCGCCACTATGATCTTGGTCGCGCTTGGCATCATCAGCTATTTTGGCATTGGCCAAGCCATTGGCGCGCTGAACATGCGTGACATCAAATCATCCATGAAGCGCGGCAGTTAAACCTAAACACCGCGCCGGTATATTTTAGCGTTTGCGCAGTTTGGCCAAGATGCGTGGGAACGCGCCAGGCACCAGCAAAAGCGATATGGAAAACCCCGCTACAAACCCTGCAAGATCGGCGACCCAAGTGGGATCGCTGCCAAAAATCAGCGCCCAAACCAACTGAATGCCCAGCAAAAAGCCGATCAGAGAAAACGCCCGTAACTGGTTTTCTTGCATCGCCCCAAGGCCGATCCACAAGATAAACGTGTAAGATCCTATCAATCCATAGGCACCAGCATAAGCGCCCAAAAGCGGCACGCTTGAATTCATGATCAAACCGTAGGCCAAAGATCCAGCAAGCACGGATACGACAAACACGATTATAAACGCAACATTGCCGAAAATTTCTCCAACCATTTTGCCCAGCGCAAGAATGAACACGCAGACCATCAGCGCATGTACCAATGACAGATGGATCATACTGTAACTTAGAAAGCGGATCATATGCTCAAGCGGCCAAGTGTTCTGTTCACGCATGGCCTCGAACACCGCATCAAAAAAACCGTAATGTTCCATCGCGGACACGCGCCAACCGATGGCCTCGGGACCGCCGATGATCCCGAACAATCCGGCTTGGAATGAAAGTTCGATGCCTGCAATAAGCAACACCAATGCCACAACCGCCGGCGGCAGGGCATTAAAGGGCATTTCTTCACGATTGAACGGGGATTGGTCGGACATATGCTTTGGCTTCCTTGACGCTAATGTTCTGCATAGGTAAGCCAAGGACACTTAATAATCCAGTGACGGAGTTCCAAATGGACAAGCCAGCCTTTACCCCCCGCGTTTTCTCGGGAATCAAACCTTCGGGCGGCCTCACCCTTGGCAACTACTTGGGCGCGATCAAGCGTTTCGTAGATATGCAGGGCGGTGAGTTTGAAACCATTTATTGCGTGGTCGACATGCATGCGATCACTGTTTGGCAAGATCCAAAGGACCTGCACCATGCAACACGTGAAGTTGCAGCAGGCTACCTTGCGTCAGGGATAGACCCTGACAAGTCGATCTTGTTCAATCAGTCCCGCGTGTCTGCCCATGCTGAACTCGGCTGGCTGTTCAACTGTGTCGCCCGTGTGGGGTGGATGAACCGTATGACCCAATTCAAAGACAAAGCTGGCGAGAATACCGAAGGCGTGTCTTTGGGTCTTTACGCGTACCCCGCTTTGATGGCCGCCGATATTTTGACCTATCACGCGACACATGTGCCTGTGGGCGACGATCAAAAGCAACATGTTGAACTGACGCGCGATATCGCGAACAAATTCAATCACGACTACAAGGTGGATTTTTTCCCTGAAACCACGCCTGTGATCGAAGGGCCTGCTATGCGTGTGATGAACCTGCGCGACGGGACGAAAAAGATGTCCAAGTCTGGGGAATCAGACATGGAACGCATCAACATGACCGACGGTGCGGATCTGATCGCTAAGAAGTTCAAAAAGGCCAAAACCGATCCTGATGGCATTCCTGAAACATTGGAAGGCTTGATTAGCCGCCCAGAAGCACGCAACTTGGTCAACATCTATGCCGCGTTGAACGACATGACCAACGAGGCGGTTGTGGCGGAATATGCGGGCGCGGGTTGGGGCCGGTTCAAACCTGCTCTGGCCGATTTGGCGGTTGAAAAACTCAGCCCCATTTCGACCGAGATGCAGCGTTATATGAATGATCCAGCCGAGATTGATCGCATCATGGCCAAAGGCGCTGCTAAAGCCAAAGCCATCGCGGATCCGATTTTGGATAAGACGTTTGATATCATGGGTTTTGTACGCTGAGGCGGACCAAACCCATGATCGAGATACAGTAAAGGGGCCTCATGGGCCCCTTTTTGATCGACTGAATGATAGTATCGAGTTGAAGATAAGTGACCTCAGATAACCCGCACGCGCATCCCGACAGGCACACGCGAGTAAAGGTCTGCGATCATCTCATTATAAAGCCCTATGCAACCATCTGACGCCTTACGCCCAATTTTGCGCGTATCATGCGTGCCGTGGATGCGGTAATATTGCCAGCTGAGGTAAAGCGCATGGGTGCCCAACGGGTTTTTGGGTCCAGCGGGTACAACACGCGGTAGACTTGGATCACGTTCACGCATCGATGGCGTCGGCGTCCATGTCGGACCTTCAACTTTCTTGATCACCGATGTGTAGCCGCGGCGCGTCAACTCTTCCGAGATTGGCACCGAAGTTGGGTAAAGCTTGTAGCCCCCCACTCCTGCGCCATTGTCTGCAGTCCAAAAATGCAAAGCACGGCTCACGGTGTCTGCGACTATGACACCTTCGCCCAAAGTGTCAAAATGTTCGCGCCAATCAACCGCCCGAAAGCTGGAAATATTGTGCCGAACAGCGTCTTGTTCCTGCATTGCTATTTCTTGTGCCACAGCAGCTGACCCCAAAAACGGAGACGCAATCACGGGTGCTGATGCGATCAGCTTTATGAATTTTCGTTTAGTGAGCTCAGAGTTTCTAAAATTGGTCATGGCGGGTCCTGTATTCCTTTGCTGTTTAGAACCACGCAACGAGGGTCACACACAAATCACAAAGCGGTTAACACGCCATTCGTCATAAAACTGAGGCATTTCCCGCTTATAAAGGCGTTAATCGCGTTACCCATGCGTAGATCTGCACCACGCCCCCTCTCGGTGCACGATGCGTTCACATCGAACTGTCCCCTTCGATGACGTAACAGACACCCTCGGCTCAGTGTCGGGGGTGTTCTTTTGTCAGCCAATGCTTGCACTGGCGCGCGACCTCGGCCATCATTGCGACAAGTGCTGTTCTATTAGGCAACTTATGGGAGAGAGTATGCGCAAGTTCCTTGTGATCTTAGATGACAGTCGCGAATGCCTAAACGCTATGCGTTTCGCGGCGATGCGTGCGACCAACACAGGTGGCGGCGTGACCATTTTGTCTGTGATCCCGCCCGATGAATTCAATCACTGGATTGGCGTCGCTGATATCATGCGCGAAGAAGCCCGCGAACGGATCATCGTTCATTTCGAAGTTTTCGCCAAATGGATGCGTGATCGCCAAGGAATCGATCCCGAGCTGGTGATCCGCGAAGGTGAAGCTGTGACTGAAATTCTTGCTCAAATACAAGAAGACCCCGAGATTGGCGTGCTTGTTTTGGGGGCCGGCACAGAAAAAAATGGACCGGGGCCGCTTATTGCCTCGATGACCAAACAAGCCGGTTTTTTGCCAATTCCCATGACATTGGTTCCAGGTGAGATGTCTAAGGAGCGTTTGGCCGCTGTGACTTAGACTGAATGGTTCGTAAAATGTGTTCGTCACCCACATCACTTGTTTAGAACCATTCCAAATATTGACTTTTCTTCGAAGAAGGCCCATATCCGACTAACGCAGTAAGGAAAGCCGATCATGTTTATTCAAACCGAATCTACACCAAATCCAGCGACATTGAAATTCTTGCCCGGCCAGACCGTTTTGGAAACAGGCACAGCAGATTTCACCACAGCTGAAGCGGCGGCCTCTTCCCCGCTGGCCAAGCGCGTGTTTGCGGTTGGAAACGTATCAGGCGTGTTTTTTGGTACAGACTTTGTCACAGTCACCAAAGACGACGCGACAGATTGGGACCACATCAAACCCGCTTTGCTAGGCGCGATAATGGAGCACTTCCAATCGGGCGATGCGGTAATGGAAGGCGAAAGTGGATCACCAGCGGGTCACGCGGCGCATGATGGGCCAGACGGCGATATCGTCGACCAAATCAAAGAGTTGCTCGACACCCGTGTGCGCCCTGCGGTGGCACAAGACGGCGGAGACATCACGTTCCACGGCTTTGACAAAGGCGTTGTCTATTTGCACATGCAAGGCGCTTGCGCGGGATGCCCGTCATCCACGTTGACGCTGAAAATGGGCATTGAAAACCTGTTGCGCCATTACATTCCAGAAGTCTTGGAAGTGCGCCCCGTCGCGGCCTAACCCATGACACATCTACTGTCGCACAGCGATCTCGCGACACTGCACAAAGCCAGTTTTACACTGCCCCGCCCTTGGTCCGAGACCGAGTTTGCGGGGCTTTTGTCTATGGCAGATGTGTTTCTCACCTGCGGTGATGGCCCCTCTTTCGCTTTGGGCCGCGTGGTGGTGGGCGAGGCAGAACTTTTGACTTTGGCAGTCGATCCCCGCGCGCAAGGCCGCGGTTTGGGGCGACTGGTGCTTGAGGCTTACGAGGCTGGGGCCCGCAAGCGCGGTGCCGAGAAATTTTTTTTGGAAGTAGCGACCACAAATACCGTCGCGATCAAACTGTATCAGTCTCACGGCTATGCCGAATCTGGTCGCCGCCGCGCCTATTACACCGCTCCAGACGGGTCCAAAGTTGATGCTTTTGTTTTTTCTAAGCCATTGAAACGGGCGTAACTTTACGTCAACATTCCAATGTTTTGGCAAACATCAACTGATCTGGGACCAAATGGTAAAATTTCTGTTGACCCTCTCTTTGCAAAACGCCCTAATTCAAATGTGAACACCAGCGATGCGCTCGCTGTTGTGGATATGTCCAATTGACATGTCACAATCGATTTCGGACATGCTTTTGCGCAGGTCCCAATATAAACAAAACACTATGGGAGACGACCATGACCCTGATGAAATCCTTTCTAGGCGCTGCTGCCACTTTGGCGATTACTGCTGGTGCTGCTATCGCGGACCCTGCGATCATTTTTGATCTCGGCGGCAAGTTCGACAAATCATTCAATGAATCCGCTTACAATGGCGCAGAGCGTTGGGCCGCGGAAACAGGCGGCACATACCGCGATGTTGAACTGACATCCGACGCACAGCGCGAGCAAGCCCTGCGCCGTTTCGCAGAAAGCGGTTACAACCCTGTTGTCATGGCGGGTTTCTCTTTCGCAACTGCGCTTGAAACCGTTGCTGCGGACTATCCAGACACAAAATTCACGATCATCGATATGGTTGTAGACGCACCAAACGTGCGTTCTGTCGTGTTTTCTGAGCAAGAAGGTTCATACCTCGTGGGTGTGGCGGCGGCTTATGCGGCCAAAGGTGATACTGTGTCCTTCGTCGGTGGCATGGACATCCCACTGATTTCCAGATTCGCTTGTGGTTATGCCCAAGGCTTTAAATCTGTAAAACCTGAGGGCACTGTTATCGTCAATATGACAGGTACGACACCAGCGGCTTGGAATGATCCGGTAAAAGGCGGCGAACTGACGCGCGCGCAAAAATCTGCAGGTTCTGAAGTTGTGTTTGCAGCAGCAGGCGGCACTGGTCTTGGTGTGCTTCAAACAGCAAAAGACGAAGGCATGCTCGCCATCGGCGTCGACAGCAACCAAAACTACTTGCAGCCAGGCACTGTTTTGACATCCATGGTGAAACGCGTCGACAACGCAGTCTACGACGCCTTCACCCAAGGGACAGATCTTGAAACCGGCTTTAACGTCATGGGGCTTGGCAATGGTGGCGTTGGCGCTGCGATGGACGAATTCAACGCACCTTTGATGACACCAGAAATGACAGCCGCTATCGAAGATGCGCAAGCAAAAATCATCTCGGGTGAAATCGTTGTGCACGATTACATGTCCGATTCCGCCTGCCCAGCATACTAAGGCTGGCTAGAATGGTTATCACAATCCATGAGGGGCGGCAGACACCTGCCGCCCCAATTGCCCCCACCACAAGCCCTGCGCCACTGGCCATTGAGCTGCGCGGTATTTCCAAAGCATTCGGGCCCGTCCAAGCGAACAAAGATATTTGTATCTCTGTGCGCAAAGGCACGATCCACGGCATCATCGGCGAAAACGGCGCGGGGAAATCCACGCTTATGTCTATCCTGTATGGCTTTTACAAAGCTGACAGCGGCACTGTGTTGATCAACGGCCAAGAGGTGCAGATCACCGACAGTCAAGCGGCTATCGCGGCAGGCATCGGCATGGTCTTTCAGCACTTCAAGCTGGTGGAAAACTTCAGCGTGTTGGAAAACGTTGTTCTGGGTGCAGAAGACGGTGGGTTGCTTAAGCCCTCGCTCAGCAAAGCGCGCAAGCTTTTGAAGCAACTCTCTGACGAATACGAATTGTCCGTCGATCCTGACGCTTTGATCGAAGATCTCTCTGTTGGCCACCAACAACGGGTTGAGATCCTTAAAGCGCTGTATCGCCAAGCCGATATTTTAATTCTTGATGAACCTACCGGCGTCTTGACCCCTGCCGAGGCGGACCATCTGTTCCGCATTTTGGAAGGCCTCAAGGCGCAGGGTAAAACCATCATTTTGATCACGCATAAACTACGCGAAATCATGAACGTGACCGATTCCGTGTCGGTGATGCGCCGTGGTGAAATGACCGCCACTGTGAGCACGGCCGAAACTTCGCCCGAACAATTGGCCGAACTGATGGTTGGCCGCAAAGTTTTGTTAGAAGTCGACAAAACGCCGGCAACACCGGGCGTGTCGATTTTAGAGGTCGAGAACCTGACGGTCGTGGACAGCCACGGTGTGACGCGGGTTAAAGGCATCGATCTTACGGTTTGTGCTGGCGAAATTTTGGGCATCGCAGGCGTCGCAGGCAATGGTCAAACCGAGCTTTTGGAAGTCCTTGGCGGCTATCAAACGGGCACTGGCGTGATCCGTGTGAACGGGCAAGATCTTGACCTGACAGGCAAAGCATCTGACGGACAATCACGCCGCGCACACGGCATCGCCCATGTACCAGAAGATCGCCATGACGAAGGCCTGATCCTGAACTTCGCCGCATGGGAAAACATCGTGTTCGGCTATCACCACGATCCTGAGTACCAAAAAAACGCATGGATCATGGACAACGCCAAGATCAAAAAGATCGCGCATGAAAAAATGGAACGGTTCGACACGCGGCCATTGAATGAAAAGCTAGAGGCCAAAAGCTTTTCCGGTGGCAACCAACAAAAGATTGTTTTGGCGCGCGAAATTGAACGCAATCCAGATCTATTGTTGATCGGCCAACCCACACGCGGCGTCGACATTGGTGCCATCGAGTTTATTCACCAACAAATCGTTGCCTTACGCGATCAAGGCAAAGCGATTTTACTGGTCTCGGTTGAGCTGGATGAAATCATGGCGCTGTCAGATCGCATCGCGGTGATGTTCGACGGCAATATCATGGGTGAGCGTTTGCCGACCAAGACCAATGAGCAAGAACTTGGAATGCTCATGGCAGGCATCAACAACGGCGCAGACGCCAAACAGAGCGAGGGCGCGTAACATGCAAGCCATGCCAAAATGGGCGGATGCCGTCCTTATTCCTCTGATCTCAATTCTACTTGCGTTCTTTTTCTCTGGCCTGATGATTTTGGCCATTGGCAAAGACCCAGTGGTTGCGATTCAAACCATGGTGCAAGGCGCATTCGGTTCGACCAACGGCTTGGGCTATACGCTGTATTACACCACCAACTTTATCTTTACCGGCCTTGCGATTGCGGTGGCCTATCACGCGCGACTGTTCAACATCGGAGGCGAAGGCCAGGTGATGCTCGGCGGTCTTGGCGTGGCTTTGGTCTGTTTGGCGATCGATTGGCCGCATTGGACGTTGGCTTTGCCTGCAGCTATGATCGGCGGTGCCGTTTTTGGTGCGGCTTGGGCCTTTATCCCCGCCTATTTGCAAGCCAAACGCGGGTCGCACATTGTGATCACGACCATGATGTTCAACTTTATCGCTTCGGCTTTCGTTGGCTATATTTTGTTGAATTACCTCAAGGTTCCAGGATCTATGTCGACTGAAAGCGCAGGATTTTCTGCGGGGGCGCATTTGCCGACCTTTCACGAAATGCTTGCGCCTTTCGGCATCAACTTTAACAAGAATGCGCCTGCGAATATCTCGTTTTTGATCGCACTTTTGGCAGCCTTCGGATTTTGGGTTTTAATCTGGAAGACTCGTTTGGGATACGAAATTCGGTCATTTGGTGAATCTGAATCTGCTGCAAAATATGCAGGTATCAACCCTGTGCGCATCACCGTCATCGCGATGATGATCTCTGGCGCGTTGTGTGGATTGATGGCGATCAACAATGTCATGGGCGAAGCAGAACGACTGATCGATAACGCCCCCGAAGGCGCTGGCTTCATCGGCATCGCAGTTGCTTTGATGGGGCGCAACCACCCCGTTGGCATCGTCTTGGCGGCATTGTTGTTTGGCTTTTTATATCAAGGCGGCGCTGAGCTGACATTTTGGGAAGCGATCCCGCGCGAATTGATCGTCGTGATCCAAGGGCTTGTGATTATGTTCACCGGCGCGCTTGATAATATGGTGCGTATACCGCTGGAAAAACTATTCCTTGCGCTGCGCAAGGAGGAGGCGTGATCATGGATTATCTGACCGTTTTGCAAATCCTCGACAGCACCGTGCGCCTTGCCACACCGCTGTTGCTAACCTGCCTTGCGGGGTTGTTTTCCGAGCGCGCTGGCATCGTTGATATCGGACTTGAAGGCAAGCTTTTGGTTGCAGCTTTTATGTCTGGTGCTGTGGCCTATGTGACCGGATCAATCTGGCTTGGCCTCTTAGCGGGCATTGCTGCGTCCTTGGTGTTTTCAATGATACACGGCTTGGCTTCGATCACCTTTAAAGGCGATCAATTGATTTCAGGCGTGGCGCTTAATTTCTTAGCGGCAGGCCTAACAGTGGTCATAGGACAAAGCTGGTTCGCACTCGGTGGGCGCACTCCACCCCTGTCTGGCAATGGGCGTTTTGGCGAATGGAATCTTCCGTTCTCAGAGGCTTGGTCCAAAATTCCTGTGTTTGGTCCGACGTATAATGAGTTGATTTCAGGACACACTGCGCTAACCTATATTGCGCTTTTGACGGTCCCCCTGTCGTGGTGGGTCTTGTACCGCACACGCTTTGGTCTGCGCCTGCGTGCCGTTGGTGAAAACCCAAGTGCGGTGGACACCGCAGGGATTTCTGTGGTGCGTTTGCGCTATATGGCGTTGATCATTGCAGGCGTTCTATGTGGATTGGCAGGCACCTATTTGGCTTCTTTGGCGGCAGGCTTTGTCAAAGACATGTCCGCAGGGCGTGGCTACATCGCTCTTGCGGCTTTGATCTTTGCCAAATGGCGTCCTTGGTATGCCCTGTCGGCCACATTGATCTTTGGATTTCTGGAAGCCGTAGGAAACCGATACCAATCCATTTCTATCGGCGACTTTGTGATCCCTGTGCAATTCATGCAAGCTCTGCCCTATATTTTGACAGTGGTGATTTTGGCTGGTTTCATCGGCAAAGCCATCCCGCCACGTGCAGGCGGCACGCCTTACGTCAAAGAACGATAGGCTTATTTACAGCACATCAAAGAAATGCGGGCCTTTGGGCTCGCATTTTGCATTTTATCCCGCCACACTATTTGACGTGAGTGCAAATCCATTGCATCCATAGCTAACGAAGCCGTGAGAATCCACCCATGCAAATATTTCTTCCCATTGCCGAGGTTTCGGTAAACGCCTTTGTCCTTTTGGGATTGGGCGGAATTGTGGGGATTTTATCAGGCATGTTTGGCGTCGGCGGTGGGTTTCTGATCACGCCCTTACTATTCTTTGTCGGCATCCCCCCTGCCGTGGCGGTGGCCACCTCAGCCAATCAAATTGTCGCCTCTTCCGTGTCGGGCGTGCTTGCGCATTTCAAACGCAAGACAGTCGATCTTCGCATGGGATGGGTGCTGTTGATTGGCGGCCTGATTGGCTCGGCCATAGGCATGCAAATTTTCAACGTGCTCAAAGCGCTTGGGCAAGTCGATTTGCTTGTCACGCTGTGTTACGTCGTCTTTTTGGGTATCATCGGCGCGCTGATGCTGGTTGAATCAATACGTGCTTTGCACCGCGCTAAAGGCCGTCCAGGCAAAAGACGCGAGCGGACCAAACATACTTGGATTCATAACCTGCCATTTAAGATGAAATTCCGCGCATCTGGCCTATATATTTCCGTCATCCCGCCTGTGGTGGTTGGGGTCGCCGTGGGCATGCTCGGCGCGATCATGGGTGTTGGCGGTGGATTTATCATGGTGCCTGCCATGATCTATATCCTTGGCATGCCAACGAAAGTTGTGATCGGTACATCTTTGTTTCAGATCATCTTTGTCACCGCTTTTAACACCATGCTGCACGCCTATACCAACCACACAGTTGATATGATGCTTGCCTTGATCTTGTTGGTGGGTGGCGTTGTCGGTGCACAAATCGGCACCCAAATTGGTTTGCGCATGAAGGCAGAGCAATTGCGCATCATGCTCGCACTTCTGGTTCTGATCGTCTGTTTGAAATTGGGGCTAGATCTGCTTATTCGCCCCAGCGAACTCTACTCGATCGGGGTGATATAATGCGTGGCTTTTTCCTAGCGTTGGCCCTGACATTCGCCCCCTTATGGCTCTCAGCTGAAGAAGTCGTCGCCGATCTCAGTCAAAATCGTGTTTCAATCACCGCAAATTTTGATGGATCCGAAATTCTTATTTTTGGTGCGATTAAACGTGAAGCCGCCATACCAAACAAGAGTGAACTAGACGTCATAGTTACCGTTACTGGCCCGAAAAAAATAGAAACCATTTTACGCAAAGCGCGGCGCTTTGGTATTTGGGTGAACGTGGAACGTGAACGCTTGGGACAAGCGCCCAGTTTCTACAGCGTAGCGTCCACACGCCCTGTCGAGGATGTCATCATTCCGACAACGGACGCGTTGTGGAAAATTACCGCCGACGAGCAAATTTTGAGTGAACGTCGTGGACTGCCGGCACGCGAAGCTTTGCTTAGAATTCGCTCTGAAAATGGGCTATATCGCCGTGCAAATTCAGGGGTTACACTTACCCAAGACACCCTGTTCAACACGTCAATTGCGCTGCCCGCTAACTTGGTCGAAGGCGATTACGTCACACGCATTTTGCTGGTGCGTGATGGACTGATACTGGATGACTACAGCACAGAAATTCAAGTGCAAAAAGTCGGGATCGAACGCTGGCTTTATAACCTCGCCCACGATAACGCCTTAATTTATGGTCTTTTGTCATTGGCGTTGGCGGTTATTGCAGGCTGGGGCGCATCGGAAATCTTTCGGCTAATCAGACGCTAAAGCAATGTATCGTCATCTTGCATTTGTAGTGTAAGCGGCGCCGCTTCAATGGATTTGAGATCACTAACATTGAGTGGATTTTCAGGTTTGGCCAGCCGCGCGCGTGTCACCCAAAACAGCCGTTTTTCCGCACGCGTGATTGCCACATAGGTCAGCCGTTTCCACAATGGAATCCCCGCCTCCATGCGTCCTGCGCGAGAGGCCGCGAAGATATCGGGCGCAAAGACTTGCACGTTTTCCCATTGCGATCCTTGGGCCTTGTGAATGGTGACGGCCGCGCCGTGCAAAAACGCAGCGCCCATACGTGCTGCGAAGGGAATAAACGGCTCTTCTTCATCGGGAAACTCGATTTTCACGATAGAGGCCGCAGAGATATTCGGATCTTGAGCGCCCATCACATGCAAACGCGAAAATCCTGGTTTGCGTCCAGGCCCTAAATAGACAACTTGTGCGCCTTTGATAAGACCGCGCGCCTCAAGATCGAGGCGCTTTTTGCGGTGTTTGGCGGGCAACTCGATGCCATCGCAAATAAGTGGCTCGCCCGCCAGCAGCTCATCAGCTGGCGCGCCATACACGTTGCGAAACGCTTGGATCAAACGAATACGCGTTGCATTGCGCCACACCAAGGCAGGCGACCGTGCCATCAGGTCGCTTTCAACCCGCTGCGCATAGATCACGCGATCGTCCCGCTTTGACGCGTCCTCAACCATGCGCTCAAAATCATCGTAGCTCAAAGTGGGATCAGCCAAAGCATGGGCCAAATCCAAAATCGGGCTGTCATTTTCTTGCCTGTGAACACGGCTCAAAACATGAACGGCGGGCTCCGGCAGTTGTTCAAACACCATCGAACCTGCTTGATTCACTGGGGCAAGCTGCGCTGGATCGCCGAAAAGCACCAGCGTTGGAAAAATATCTTGGAGGTCTTCGAATTGCTTTTTGTCGAGCATCGATGATTCATCGATAAAGCCAATATCAAGCGGGTCTTCGCGTCGTTTCCAACCTGTGATAAAATCAGACCCCCGCAGACCAGCCGCAGCCAAGGCCCCCGGAATTGACTTGTTTTTTTGGTAGAAGGCGTAAGCGCGGTCCAACGCATCTGGGCCAAGACCTTCCATCTCAGGACGATCGGCTTCGCCGGCCAGCCACTCCGCGATCTTTTCATAATCAGGATCATAGACGGGCGTGTATAGAATACGGTGAATCGTTGTCGCAGGCACACCACGATTGCGCAGCACGGATGCTGCTTTGTTGGTTGGCGCCAAAATCGCAAGCGTTCGACGATCTTGGCGTTTTTTGCCCTCATAGTCACCAGACACGATGTCAACGCCTGCTTCATCCAAAGCTTTGTACATCTCTGAAAGCAATAGCGTTTTCCCAGATCCAGCCTTGCCTATAATCGCCCGGACATTGGATTGGCCCTCAACCATAGGTGTGATCAAACCGTCATCCAAATCGACGCCAACACGCTTTAAAACGGCGCTGATGGCATCAAAGGCTTCGGCCTGATCGTTGGAGAATGTGACGACATTTTTTGACATGCGCAGACCCTATAGGGACCGCGCCAAAGGTGCCAGAGAGATCAGACATCTGTGTCAATTCATGCGCAGGGACGAAGTAGAGTTTCTTCAGCAGGCGCGAAAGCACGACGCAACCATGCCTTAGATGTTGCACGGTCCACACCAAGTTTGGCCAATGTTGGTTCAAAGGCATCAGCACGCATTTCCCAAAGGCCGACACCGATTTCATCACGACCCTCGCCTGAACGGCCGATCACGTCAGGCGAAAGGCCCATAAGGCGATAGATGCGCTCCATACGTGGATCAAACACACCTATAAAATGATCAAGCTTGAACTCTTCCATGACCTCGCCAGCGCCTAAAGTTAAGGCTGCCGTCACCTTGCGCTCAGCGCTAGGCGCTAGGCAGAACCGCGTGCATTCCCAAATCAGCGGACTCTCGACCCGCACACCATCTGTCAGTTGAGAAAAATAATCGTTAACCATGGTGCTGCCTGTGGTTGGCAAAAACCTCATCGATCCGCCGTGGTTGCCATCCGCATTTTCCCAAATCACGTAAAGGGGATTGAGGTCATCATATTCGTCACGCTCGTGACCTGCGGCATTCACGTTCACCGCCCAGCCCAAACGGTTCTGAAACTGATTGGCACGATCTTTGAACATCGTGTCGCGCAAAAGAGGAAAATGATGAAGTGAATCGCCGTAGATGTAATGCAACATGGGATGCTCCTTTGACCGTGCGTTGGTCTGAAGCTATGCCGCGCGGGTAACCACCTACTGAGTACAGCGTCCGCATGACCTATCAAGGTGTGCTGAATACGCGCGCAGACCTGTGGTTTTTCGCAACATATTGCAGGCCCTCGCGTGCCCGCTCAGTGCTGGCTTAGACAATAATAACGCCGGCCGACAATGCACGCGCTACGGCATGTGTCGTATTCAACGCTCCTAGTTTGTGCCGTGCGGCTTCGATATAGACACGCAATGTATGCTCAGAAATTCCCATTTCTTGTGCAGCTTGGGCGCGGGAAAATCCCTTTGCCAAATTGGATATCGCCATCAATTCACGTGGTGATAGACTTGGTTTAGGAAGAACATGATCACCCGTCTCAAACTCCAGCGCCTTTTTGTTGAACTCGTGACCAACTATGATCAAATCGCGTCCATGTGCGTCGATAAACGCTTCCCAGTCCGCATCATTTGCTGTTCTGTTGACGGTGAACAACGCAAACTGACCATGCGGGCCGCGGATCGGAATGGTGTAACCTTGGTTCCCCACTCCGAAGTCGATCGCTTCAACTAAAAACGCTTTAGCCGCCTTAGAGGACCAGTCCAGTTGCTTCCAATTCACGGGAGTAAATCGTTGGAAACACCCAAAAATGACAGGATCCATCCGAAGGTAATCTTTTTCAAGATAGCGATCGACCCACTCGGAGGAGTAGGTGCCTGCGCCAAAGCGTTCACCAACACTATTGACCCAGTGATAGACAACATGTTTAAGCCCAAGCCTGTCTCGCAACGTCTCTGTCGCAGCTTGAAAATGCTCTAAAGTCTCAACTTGCGGAATAGCCTCCAGAAAGTCTTCTAATGTCGATTTCATGCGTACATGCCTGATCTAGCTGCGTCTCGGCACTCTTGTTCGCTAACTCAACAGCAACCACGAGACAGGCATCTGAAAGATGATTTGCAGTCGCGGGCATCCCGTTCAGTTCGGCAAAAGTCCGAAGATCTGTCAGTACATCAAGTATCCAATCGTTCCGCATGTAAAGCCTCATCCGTTGGTGTTTCTGTTGTTGTTTCAACTTTAGCATGTGAAATCACACGAAAGTATTCACGTATTCACCCTCCCCCAAAATAGTGAGGAAACAAAAATTAAGGTGCTGATATTCATAACTAATTAGAAATATTGATAAAAATCATTCGAATATGCCGAGAAACTTCATCAAAAGGATGGCTAAAGCGCAAAAACCCAAAGCAACCTGAAGTTGCACAAAGACAACACTCAAAAATGGACAAGACCCGTGCTAAACACGGGCCTTATCAAAATAAAATATACAGACCCAGCCTCAGGTCATTGGGCCAGCATTCAGAACGTCTTCTAAGGTTTTTAAACCCGCCTTTGGCGACTGGACTAAAACCGACATGTTTCCGGGCTTATGCTGATTGCGTAGCATTTTGATATGCGCTTGAGGAATTTCATTCCACGAAAACACTTCTGACATACACGGATTGATCAGACCTTCGCACATCAATCTGTTGGCAGACGCAGCCTGCTTTAGGTGAGCGAAGTGGGACCCTTGGATACGCTTTTGATGCATCCAAATGTAACGCACGTCAAAGGTACAATTGAAACCAGACGTCCCTGCACAGATCACAATCATGCCGCCTTTTTTACAAACGAATGACGACACCGGGAAAGTTGCTTCACCAGGGTGTTCAAACACCATGTCAACGTTGTTGCCTTTTCCAGTGATGTCCCAAATCGCTTTGCCGAACCGACGCGCCTCGCCGAACCATGCTGCGTATTCCGGCGTATTTACTGTGGGCAATTGACCCCAGCAGCTAAAATCATTGCGATTGATCACGCCTTTGGCGCCAAGGGACATCACGAAGTCACGCTTGTCTTCGTCCGAGATGACCCCAATTGCATGTGCGCCGGCGGCTTTTGCCAGTTGGATTGCGTAAGACCCAAGTCCACCTGAGGCGCCCCAAACCAACACATGTTGACCCGGTTTGATGTCATGCGGCGCATGGCCAAACAACATACGGTAAGCAGTGGCAAGCGTCAGGGTGTAACACGCGCTTTCTTCCCATGTCAGATGCGTAGGGCGCATAAGCAACTGCTGCGCCTGCACCCGTGTAAACTGTGCAAATGATCCGTCCGGCGTCTCATAACCCCAAATCCGTTGGGTTGGAGAATACATCGGGTCGCCGCCATTGCATTCTTCATCGTCGCCATCGTCTTGGTTGCAGTGAATTACAACCTCGTCGCCAACGTTCCAGTTTTTAACCTTAGAGCCCACCTTCCACACGATGCCAGAAGCGTCCGAACCAGCGATGTGATAGTCGGCGCCGTGGCTGTCGAACGGCGAGATTGGAACACCTAGACCAGCCCATACACCGTTATAGTTCACGCCGGCAGCCATCACCAAAACCAGCACTTCGTGAGCATCAATTTTGGGTGTCTCTACAACTTCTACCTGAAAACTTTTGTCTGGTTCGCCATGGCGTTCGCGACGGATCGCCCATGCGTACATTTGTGAGGGGACATGGCCCAATGGAGGCATTTCACCAAGCTCATAGAGATCTTTTTCAGGAGCCTCATATTGGGTCAACATGCGTGCTTCATCAAGTGCCATATCTATTTCCTTTTCATCTCTCCGGCAGTCAAATGTGTCTTGGCCGGTCGCCTCCCCCAGTGGGCTTCGGGGGAGGGTTGCTCTATGCCGCGACGCAGAATCGCAGCCTCTCTGGATACAGAGTTACGATCCGTTAAGTAATTATGCAATATTTTTGTTGTAAAAATTGTAATTTAATAACTTAGTAAATGCAAAATATTAACCAAACCTGACATTTAATTCGTCACAATACTCACAAAAAATTAATCCAAGTATCTGTTTTAAAGTATTAAAATTTATTTTCTGCGATACAATATTTGATACTGGCTTATTATTACTATATGTGTATCTTGTTTGAAATATAGTTACAAACTAACGGACTCAATCATGCCGAAGACTCAAAAAGACAGACCATGGCTGTTCCGCACCTATGCTGGGCACTCGACAGCAAAGGCGTCTAACGCGCTTTACCGCAGCAATCTGTCAAAGGGGCAAACGGGTCTGTCCGTCGCATTCGATCTACCCACACAAACGGGTTACGACAGCGATCATGAACTTGCAAAAGGTGAAGTTGGCAAGGTTGGCGTTCCCGTGTCTCATCTTGGCGACATGCGGATGTTGTTCAAAGACATTCCGCTTGAACAAATGAATACCTCGATGACGATCAACGCGACGGCCCCATGGCTTTTGTCGCTATATATCGCGGCTGCAGAAGAGCAAGGTGCCGATGTATCTAAACTGCAAGGTACGGTTCAAAACGATATCGTCAAAGAATACCTGTCTCGCGGCACCTATGTTTGCCCGCCGCGCCCCTCATTGCGCATGACCACAGATATTGCGGCCTACACGCAAGCGCATATGCCCAAATGGAACCCGATGAACATCTGTTCGTACCATTTGCAAGAAGCAGGTGCGACACCTGAGCAAGAGCTGGCCTTCGCGCTGGCCACCGCCATCGCCGTACTTGACGACCTTAAGGATAAAGTTCCAGCCGAAGCATTTCCAGCAATGGTCGGACGCATTTCGTTCTTTGTGAATGCAGGCATTCGGTTTGTCACTGAACTGTGCAAAATGCGCGCTTTTGTAGAGCTGTGGGACGAAATCACTCAAACACGTTACGGCATCGAGGACCCTAAATTTCGCAGGTTCAGGTACGGCGTTCAGGTTAATTCGCTTGGATTGACCGAGCAACAACCCGAAAACAACGTCTACCGCATTTTGATCGAAATGCTGGCGGTAACGCTCAGCAAAAACGCCCGCGCCCGCGCCGTTCAACTGCCCGCATGGAACGAAGCACTTGGCCTGCCTCGCCCGTTCGATCAACAATGGTCTTTGCGCATGCAACAGATTTTGGCTTATGAAACTGATCTGTTGGAATATGACGACCTGTTTGACGGCAATCCTGCGATTGATCGCAAGGTTGCAGCCCTGAAAGATGGCGCACGCGCGGAACTGGACACATTGGACGGCATGGGCGGTGCGATTGATGCGATCGAATACATGAAGTCTCGTCTGGTCGAGGCCAACGCCGACCGCATAGGTCATATCGAAACCGGATCCACCACAGTGGTCGGCGTCAACAAATGGCTTGAAGGGGAACCCTCTCCTTTGACCACTGGCGACGGGTCGATCATGAAATCTGACCCTCATGCGGAAGCCGATCAAATTGAGCGCCTGAACGCGTGGCGCGCGTCGCGTGATGAAGCCAAAGTTCAAAACGCACTGGTCGCGTTGCGCGAAGCTGCGCAGTCTGGTGCGAACATCATGCCGCCCTCTATTGTTGCCGCCAAAGCAGGCGCTACAACCGGCGAATGGGGCGAGATGGTCCGCGCTGCCTTCGGCCAATATCGCGGGCCAACCGGCGTCTCGTCGAGTGCTTCCAATCGCACGGAAGGTTTGGATGACATTCGTGAAGATGTGTCCCGCGTGTCGAAATCCTTGGGGCGACAGATGAAATTTCTCGTTGGCAAACCCGGTCTTGATGGGCACTCCAACGGTGCCGAGCAAATCGCAGCCCGCGCCCGCGATTGCGGTATGGATATCACGTATGAGGGCATTCGTTTAACGCCGCAGGAAATCGTTACCGCAGCCGCCCGCGATGACGCCCATGTCGTTGGTCTGTCGCTCCTATCCGGTTCACACATGCCATTGATGGTGGATCTCATGGCGCAGATGAAAGAAAACGGCTTGTCACACATTCCTGTCATCGTTGGCGGCATCATTCCGGAAGCCGACGAAAAGGCGCTTCTGGAAATGGGGGTGGCACGCGTTTACACGCCCAAAGATTTTGAGTTGAACCGTATTATGTTCGATATTGTTGGTCTGGTTGATCCTGCGACTTGATCCTGCTCCAGACAGCGCAAGGTAACCCCTAGCGCATGACAAATTCAAAGCTATAGTCAGAGCATCTCCAGACAAAGGGTGCTTTGATGCCAACTCCACATATTTCCGCTGCCAAAGGCGATATCGCCGAAACCGTTTTGCTGCCGGGCGATCCCTATCGCGCCAAATGGGCTGCTGAGACGTTCTTGGACAATCCAAAACTTGTTAACGAAGTGCGCGGCATGTTTGGGTTCACAGGCACCTATAAGGGCAATCCTGTCACCATTCACGGGTCAGGCATGGGCATGGCGTCTTTGTCGATTTATGCCAATGAGCTGATCACAGAATATGGCGCAAAAACGCTGATCCGCATCGGATCATGTGGTGCGATGCAAAAGGCCGTGAACATCCGAGATGTGATTATCGCCATGACCGCGTCCACGTTGTCGACGCCATCGCGCGGTATTTTTAAAGAGATCAATTTCGCCCCCTGCGCAGATTATGGTCTGCTCGAAAAAGCCGTCGCAGCCGCACGTGCCAAAGGCACCACGACCCATGTGGGCAACATTTATTCGTCAGATGTATTCTACGACGAGCGCCCCGACCTAAATGAGATCATGATCCGTCACGGAATCTTAGGCGTCGAAATGGAAGCCGCCGAACTGTACAATCTGGCGGCCCGCCATAGCGTGCGCGCCTTGGCTGTTTTGACGGTTTCTGATCATCTGATCACGCATGAGGCCCTGCCCTCAACTGAGCGCGAAAGCTCGTTTGGGGACATGGTCGAAATCGCGCTGCAAGCCGCCTTTGCATAACTGCGGCTTGGCTTAGCGGCTACATCATCTAAGATATAGAGGTCGTCCAATGGGCGACCTTTTTTCAGTCGTTATAAGGATTTTCCAATGACAATGCCAAAACGCAAACTGGGCAAAAACGGCCCCGAAGTCAGCGCGCTTGGGTTTGGGGCGATGAGCTTTGCAGGGTTCTTTGGACCGGCTGATGACGAGATCAGCTTGGAAACACTAGCTGCGGTTGACAAGGCTGGTATAGATTTTTGGGACACGGCCAATATTTACGGCATGGGGCGTTCAGAGACCATTATTGGGCGGTATTTCAAAGAGGTCGGCGCCAAGCGCAATATCACCTTGGCCACAAAAGCAGCCATCGTGCCTGGGCCTCCGCGCAGCATCAATAACGAGCTCGGCTATTTGCGCAGCGAACTTGAGGCATCCATGGAACGCCTTAACCGTGACCATGTTGAACTGTTTTATATCCACCGCCGCGAACAAGAGCGCCCTATCGAAGAGGTTGCCGAAAGTATGGGCAAGCTCATCGAAGAAGGGCTGATTGGCGGCTGGGGACTGTCTGAGGTCGCCCCCACAACCATTCGCCGCGCTCATGCCGTGACACCTGTGCGTGCAGTTCAAAGCGAGTATTCTTTGTGGACGCGTGAACCTGAATTGGGCGTACTGCAAACCTGCGCTGAACTGGGCGTGGCCTTTGTGCCTTTCTCTCCCGTTGGGCGTGGCGTCATCAGCTCCGTTGATTTGACACCAAGCACATTTGAGGCTCATGACTTTAGACGCGTGAACCCGCGATTTATGGAACCTAATTTTTCTGCCAATATGGAACATGTGCGCGCCTTTCGCGCCTTTGCGGCGACAAAAAACATCAGTGTAACAGCCCTCGCGCTTGCATGGACGATGAAGGCTGGCGACATGGTAATCCCAATTCCAGGCACACGTACAAAAGAGCACCTGCAAGATTGGCTGTCTGCGGCAACTATAACCCTAACCAATGAAGACCTTGCGCAGATCGAACAGATCATGCCTGTCGGTTGGGCGCATGGCGCGCGATACAGCGACAATCAAATCGTGGGCGTTGAACGTTTTTGTTAAACGAAAAAGAGCCGCCAATCGCTTGGCGGCTCTCACTCTATTGTCCGAGTGGAACAGGCATAGCTTTGTGCCTCTGCCGCTTTTGCAGCCACCGTTCGTCCAGCTTTTGCCTCGATACTCTCTGGGGACGCTTTGGCTTTCTTGACAAACATACCTTTGCCCTCAGGCCCGTACCAATCCTCGTTGCGCGTAAAGTACATGGTGGCGGCCAAAGCCACGAAGGCCAGTAAGATGATCGTCGCCCCTGCGGAAATACCGTTAGCGACAGCAAAGCCGAGCTGTTCTGAATAAGCCACCATCAAGGTGTGGTACTTCTGAATGGCGCCATGAAAAAAGCCCCGCAATTAGCGGGGCTTCCAAAATTTCAAGCGATGAAGAGCTCATCTTCACGACATCTAGATGTCGGTGCTAGTGCGCACGTTCCAACATCATGCCTTTGATAGACGCGATGGCTTTCGCTGGGTTCAAGCCTTTCGGACAGGTCTTGGAGCAGTTCATGATTGTGTGACAACGGTAAAGTTTGAACGGATCTTCCAACTCGTCCAAACGCTCGCCTGTTGCCTCGTCACGGCTGTCGATGATCCAACGGTAAGCGTGCAAAAGCGCTGCTGGTCCGAGGTATTTGTCGCCATTCCACCAGTAAGATGGGCAAGATGTCGAACAACAAGCACACATCACACATTCGTACAGGCCATCAAGCTTTTTACGGTCGTCAATTGACTGACGCCATTCTTTGGCTGGTTTGTTGGTTTTGGTTTCCAACCACGGCATGATCGAGGCGTGTTGCGCGTAGAAATGCGTCAGGTCAGGGATCAAATCTTTGACCACTGGCATGTGCGGCAATGGGTAGATTTTCACATCCGCTTTGATCTCATCCATGCCGTAAATACAGGCCAGAGTGTTGATGCCGTCGATGTTCATCGCACATGATCCACAGATGCCTTCGCGGCAAGAGCGGCGGAATGTGAGCGTCGTATCGATTTCGTTTTTGATCTTGATCAGCGCGTCCAAAACCATCGGGCCACATTTGTCCATATCAACAAAATATGTGTCCACGCTTGGGTTTTTGCCCGCGTCAGGATTGTAACGATAGATCTGAAACTTGCGCACATTGGTCGCGCCCTCAGGCTTTGGCCAAGTTTTACCAGTGGTGATCTTTGAGTTCTTCGGCAGAGTTAGTTGTACCATAAGTCTCTCCTATCCGAGCAAGTTGCTCAGTTCCGATTGCGCGATGCACGAGATTGTATCGGGCTGTGTCGCAATCGATGTAACAGTGCTGACTGTGCTGTCATCAACGCCAGTCACGGCCGCTTTGGCGATATCAACGATTTGATCTGTTGTGGCGTTTTCCACCACACAGTCCACCGCATCATCGACATCTACGCCAGGCAATTTGTCTGCAATCACAGACTTGATGACGCTTTTTGCTGCCGATTGGGCGGAGGCTTCCACCAAGGCCTCAGTGGATAGACATCCACTGAGCGCAAAGGTGAGTGCGATAAGGCCAAGAACGCGCATTAGAATGTCCGCGCTTTTGGTGCGATGGTTTCAAGGCTGATGCCACCTTCCGCTTCAGTGGACAAAGGTGTTTTGACCACTTCGCGGTGTGACAGTTCAACTTTATTGCCATCAACATGCGAGACCGTGTGGACGCGCCACTCTTTGTCGTCACGCGTTGGGTAATCTTCGTGGGCATGCGCGCCACGGGATTCTTTACGCGCTTCCGCACCCACGATGGTTGCCATCGCATTTGGCATCAAGTTGGCCAGCTCAAGCGTTTCCATCAGGTCAGAGTTCCACACAAGGCTGCGATCAGTGACAGACAGATCACCCATTTTACCAGCGATGGCCGTCATCTTTTCAACGCCCTCTTTGAGCGTCTTATCTGTACGGAACACAGCCGCGTCAGCTTGCATGGTTTTTTGCATCTCAAGACGCAATTCAGCGGTTTTGATCGCACCATTTGCATTGCGAATACCGTCGAAACGATCAAAGGCTTTGTCGATGGAAGCTTGGTTGAGAACTGGATTTGGCGCTTCAGGGTCAACAACTTTGCCCGCTTTGATCGCAGCCGCGCGGCCAAAGACCACAAGATCGATCAAGGAGTTAGAGCCCAAACGGTTCGCACCGTGAACAGAAGCACAACCCGCTTCGCCCACAGCCATAAGGCCCGGCACAACAGCGTTTTGATCTTTTGCAGTCGGGTTAAGCACTTCACCCCAGTAGTTGGTCGGAATGCCGCCCATGTTATAATGCACGGTGGGCAAAACAGGGATGGGTTCTTTGGTGACGTCCACGCCCGCAAAGATTTTCGCGGATTCAGAAATACCAGGCAAACGTTCTGCAAGCGCTTCAGGTGGCAGGTGTGACAGGTTGAGATGGATGTGATCCCCCTCTTCACCAACACCGCGACCTTCGCGAATTTCCATGGTCATAGAGCGAGACACGTAATCGCGTGGGGCAAGGTCTTTATAGGTCGGCGCATAACGCTCCATAAAGCGTTCGCCTTCGGAGTTGGTCAAATAGCCACCTTCGCCGCGCGCACCCTCAGTGATCAAACAGCCTGAGCCGTAGATGCCTGTTGGGTGGAATTGGACGAATTCCATATCCTGCAAAGCAAGACCGGCACGTGCAACCATACCGCCGCCGTCACCTGTACAAGTGTGGGCAGACGTGGCTGAGAAGTAAGCGCGGCCGTAACCACCTGTCGCCAAAACAACCATTTTGGCGTTGAATATATGCATGGTGCCGTCATCGAGTTTCCAGCAAACAACACCCTGACATTGACCGTCTTCAGACATGATGAGGTCGATGGCAAAGTATTCGATGTAGAACTCAGCGTTGTTCTTCAGGGACTGCCCGTAAAGCGTATGAAGGATCGCGTGCCCAGTCCGGTCAGCCGCCGCACAGGTGCGCTGTACGGGGGGGCCTTCGCCGAATTCAGTGGTGTGACCACCGAATGGACGCTGGTAAATTTTGCCTTCTTCGGTGCGCGAAAATGGCACACCGTAATGCTCAAGCTCGTAAACCGCTTTTGGCGCTTCACGGGCAAGGTATTCCATCGCGTCTGTATCACCAAGCCAGTCAGAGCCTTTGACGGTGTCATACATATGCCACTGCCAGCTGTCTGGACCCATATTGCCCAAAGAGGCAGCGATGCCACCTTGCGCCGCAACCGTGTGCGACCGCGTTGGGAAAACTTTGGTCACACAAGCGGTGCGCAGGCCCTGCTCGGCCATGCCGAGGGTCGCACGCAAGCCAGCGCCACCAGCGCCGATCACAACGACGTCGTAGTCGTGTGTTTCATATTCATAAGCTGCTGCCATGGGGTGTGCTCCTTACAGCGCGAGTTTGACGAGGGCAAAAAGCCCAGCGGCGATCAAAGTATAGCAAAGCATGTTCACTGCGATTATGGTGAGCTTGCGTTTGAGGCCACCCACATAGTCCTCGATGAGAACCTGTGCGCCGCTTTTAAAGTGAAGAAGGCCAACAACCAACGTGAGGCCTGCAATGATCGAGGGATAAGGCTTGCTATAAGTCGCAAGCACCTCTTCATATGTGCCGCCCAGCGCGTTGCCAAATGACAAGACAAACAGTGGCACAAGGATCAGCAAAGCAATTGACGATGTGATCATGTGCCAGTGATGGTGTGAGCCAGATTTTGCGGCGCCAAGGCCGACTGCGCGTTGGCGATCAGTGCGAAAATTCATATCTACCGCCTCCCTTATGTAACGATCATTGTGACGAAAGTGAGAACAGTCGCGCCAATCAGCATGGCCCAACCCAGTTTCTCAGACGTCTCAACGTTCAAACAGTAGCCAAAGTCCCACACGAGGTGGCGCAAGCCACCGCCGAAGTGATACCAAAGGGCCCATGTGGAAAAGAAGAACACCAGATCGCCAAACCAAGAGCGCAAAAACGCGTCTGCAGAGGCGAAACATTCTGGTGAAACTGCAGCGGCGACAAGCCACCACACGATCATCAAAACAGCAACGATCAAAGCGTTGCCTGTGATGCGGACAAGGATAGATGATATGGAGGTCATCTGGGGACGATAGTATGTCCCGATCATAAAGGGCGACAGAGGACGGTTGCCTCGGTTCACATCAGCCATGGCGAATTCCTTTCACGATTGATGCGGTGACGGTTCTCGATTGTTGTATCAAGTTCTTGGCCAGAGTCATCCTTTGTCAGCGCTAACGAAGGATAAATTTACGCATATTTAGGGTAAAAAAGTAGCAAAACCCAACTACGTGATCACAAATATTTTGTCGTGATCACAAAATGCAGTCACAAATTTTCCGACTATTATCGTTGGGTTTAGCCTCTGATGCCGCAAAAGTCGCGCCGCCCGCTCAGATCAAAGTTCATCGACCATAGAGGCTAAGAAGTCGACGTATTCTGTGCAGATCGTAATTTCGAGGCGCGTCGGATCAAAAACCGCGTTCACCTCATCGCAGGTGTCGACCGTTATTGTCAGTCTACCTGACAGTTCAAACTGCTCATTGAAGGCATCAACTTCGGCGCGCATAATGTCAGAAGCCAACAGCCCCGCAAAACTGCTCTCAAATGTGCCGCCCAAACACATGCTGTCGCTAACGTGATCACGGGCCAAATCATCAAGCAATGGCCCCCAACTGTCAGAGGCCAAAGTGAACTCTTCTTGCCCAAAGACAGGCAAACTCTCAATCTCGATGATCGCATGGCCAAGCTCATGATAGAGCGTCGCCATGATGTTGCTCTCAACAAACCAAATGACGTCATCAGGCGCGCCTGCGGTCAGCTCGGCATGAGCTGGCGTGGTGAAACCTGAAGTCAGGGCGCAAAGTACGGTGAGTACTGTGGTTTTTATATCCCTATCAAAGCGGAATAAAGGCCCAGTAATCGAGATCCAAAAGCACGTCTTCGTGGTACTTCCCAGAATCGTCTTTGAGCGCAAACTCAGGCGCGCCATCTTTGACAGCGACCAAACGCAGCCGAACAGCCCCAACGCCCGGCGCGCGGGTTTCAGATTTATCCAAAACCTCGGACCACGCCCGCACAGTATTACCCGCAAAACAGGGGTTGGCATGAGAGCCGCCATTGATCGCGGCAATCATCTGTGCATTTGCCAAACCGTTGAACGACAAAGCCCGCGCAATTGAAATCACGTGCCCTCCATATATAAGTCGCTTGCCATCCGCACGGTTGGTCGCATCGAAATGCACTTTCGCGGTATTTTGCCAAAGCCGCGTGGCCATCATGTGCTCAGATTCTTCAACCGTCACACCGTCCACATGGTCGATTTTTTCGCCGATCTTGTAATTGGCATAACGATGCTCTTCGCCGGCCAGACCAAAGTCATAGCGCAAAAACTCAAGCCCCTCGGGCAAGGCCAGCGTGCTTGGGTCAACAACCTCGCTCAACTGCGGGATAACAGTTTCGGGCGCAGGCGCGTCCAGATTGCCTTTGCGCACCATCACCCAGCGCACATATTCCAGCACGATCTCACCATGCTGATTAAGGCCCTTGGTGCGCACCCAAACGACACCTGATTTGCCATTCGAGTTTTGTTTGACGCCGATCACTTCGGACACAGACCGCAAGGTGTCGCCCGCAAACACGGGCTTCAAAAACCGGCCTTCGGCATAGCCTAAGTTGGCAACGGCGTTGAGCGAGATATCGGGGACCGTTTTGCCAAAGACCGTATGAAAAACGATCAAGTCGTCCAGCGGCGAGGCTACCAAGCCGCAGTTTTCCGCGAACTCGTCAGATGAATACAACGCGTGACGCGCAGGATAGAGCGCGTGATACAGCGCCCGCTCCCCCCCAGACAAAGTGCGCGGCACGGCATGCTCGATCACTTGACCAACAGTGTAATCCTCAAAAAAACGTCCCGAATTGGTCTTCATCTGTACAAGCTCCGCATGCGAGAGCCCTCGGTTAAAGGGCCCCCAGTTTGACGTCGCGGGAATAGTCCCCCTTGGCGTCTTTGGTCACGGCTTGGGCACAACGCATTGTCCCATTGGCCGCATCATAGGCGTAGGCGGGATTTCCGTAGAGTTCCCAACCTTTACTCAAGGCCTCAGTCACCTTGTGGCAAAACTCAGACGTGTCATCGGCCGTCAAAAGTCGATAAGCTTTCATAATCAGCCCCCTAACCCCAAGGTGTCGCACCAAGTGCTGCGTGAATGCCCATCACAACAACAGTGACAACAACAGCCATGACCGCGGCGGTGATTTCTTTTTTTGCACTCACAGGCACATAAGGCGCCGGTGTTACACCACTGCGTTTCAGCAAGATCACAGTCGCAACGGCCCAAGCCATCATGCCGCCGAATAGCAAAATGTCTTCCAAAGCGCCGTTCACCAACAAATGCGCCAACGCCCAAACTTTAACAGCCGTCAGCTGAGGGTTCTTAATCTTAGAGGTGATCCACGTTTTCGCGCCGCTTGATGCAAACAGATAAAAGGCAAACACCATCAAAAGGTTGTTGATGCCGCCCATCGCGGCGCTACGCCCCCAAAACACAGGACCATCCGCATTGCGATATCCGATGACCATCAAGACAATGGCAAGGAGCGATAGCAGGGCAACAAGGCCTTTGCCTTTATCGCCCATCTTGGCGCGCGCATCAGGCGCCAATCGTTTGAAAAAATGAGCGCCACTCCAGAGCAGCAGGCCGAGAAGGATAAGGATCATGGTTTACTCCATTGCTGTGATCGCGCGCGCCTTATCTAATGTGGCCCGCGCCGTCACAATATGAAGATTTTCGACGATCTTACCATCGACAACTGCAACACCTTCACCTTTTGCCTCGCAAGCCTCAAATGCAGCGATCTGGCGTTCTGCCAAATCAATCTCATCGGCACTTGGCGCAAAGGCAGCGTTAGCGATGGCCAATTGCGCGGGATGGATCAATGTCTTGCCATCAAACCCCATATCGCGGCCCTGATCGCATTCAAATTTCAACCCATCGTCGTCCTTAAATGCGTTGTAGACGCCGTCAAGCACCACTAGATCATAAGCCTTGGCAGCCAAAAGCGCCAAGTGCAGCCCGCCCATCATAGGCAAGCGGTCAGCCCGAAACCTTGCGTTCAACTCTTTCGCCAGATCATTTGTGCCCATGACAAAACCCGCCATACGCGGATGCGCGGCGATTACGGCGGCGTTCAACATCCCCAGCGGCGTTTCCATCATGGCCCAAATCGGCACATCGGGAATGGCCTCTGCCAGCGCTTCAACCATGACGGCGCTCTCTACTTTGGGTAGCAAAATTCCATCTATATCTGCGCCAACGAAAGCAGCAACGTCGTCGCGACCCCAAATGGTGTCAAACCCGTTTACGCGCACGATTTTGGCGCGCGCCCCGTAACCGCCCGCCGCAATCGCGTCTTTCAATGTCTGGCGTGCGGCGTCCTTTTCAGCTGGCGCAACGGCATCCTCGAGATCAAACAAAATGGCATCGCAAGCAAGCCCCTTGGCTTTTTCCAAAGCGCGTTCTTTTGCCGCTGGAATGTAGAGGGCTGAACGATAGGGACGTGCTGATGTGTAGCGATGGGGTGCTTGGGTCATTGATTCTTTCTGTGCGCAATATTATTGCGCAATGAGGCACGAAATCGAACCATCACGCAAGTGCAAAATTTCCGCAGCGCAGAAAAACACCACCTAAGGCTGCCCCTATTGGGTCTCGAGAGACCTCAGCGTTAACCACTTTTTGACTGTTCATAGCTCAGCATAGAGGCATAAATGACAGACACTTAAGGCCCAAAGCCATGTGACATGAGACCAGCGCGCAGATCCTGGTCACTTATTAGACGCGCGCGATTTGGCGCGCCTTTACCAAGAAAGGACTTTGGAATGACTTATTTTACGCGGCTCATTTTTGTAGCTGTCTTTGCGGCTTTCATCTTGCCGACAGCCCTGTCGGCCCAACAAAACTGCGCAAAACGCGATCAGGTGATCGCCCGCCTGGCCAGCAAGTACGGCGAGGTGCGTCAATCCATCGGCCTTGCACCCAACAGCGGCGTGTTTGAAATTTATGCCTCACAAGACACGGGCAGCTGGACCATTCTGGTCACCAACACAAACGGCATCTCTTGTTTGGTGGCCTCAGGTCAAGCCTTTGAAATCTTAGCAGAAGTGGCACAGCTCACCGACGAAGACGCGTAATACCTCACCAAAGGTGAGCGCATCATCTCCCCCTTAGGTGAGTGCATCAAAGATGAGCTTCAGGCCTGTTACAAACAAGAAAACGTAAGTCAGCAAAAAGAAAACGCGATCGGACACACGCCGGTTAAATTGCACGCCGATCACAACACCTATCAGCGCCACAGGCAGCAGGTACAAATCCGCTTGAATCGTGTCTGGCGAGAAAATTCCTAACGCCAGGTAAGGAACGACTTTCAAAACATTAATCACGAAAAAGGCTAGCGCGCCGGTGGCGTGATAGGTGGTTTTATCCAACTGCTGTGTCAGCAGATAAACCGATGCAGGCGGGCCGCCCGCATGGCTGACGAAGCTGGTGAACCCGCTTGCGCTCCCCCAAAACATCCCACCAACCTTGCCCATTTTGCGCCGTGACGGCTTAAGCCAGCCCAGCGCCTTGCCCCCTTGATAGAGCACAAATCCAATCGCAACGAGGCCAATCAACAGACGAAAAACGTCTGGGTTGGTATATTGATACACCAGCCCTGCGATAATGAGACCAGGGATTGCACCATAGATGAGGCGCAATGAAATTTTCAAATCCCATTTGCCCCAATAGGCTCGCAAAGCCGCGATATCCATCACGATCATAAGCGGCAACATCAGCCCAATGGCCTGCCCCGGCGTAAGAATCAGTGCCAAAAAAGGCGTGACGACAATGCCCGATGCAGCGCCGAAGCCCCCCTTAGCCATCCCCGCAAAGATGACAGCGGGAATAGCAAACGCAAAAAAGTATAGATCCAGATGCATGACGTTTTTGGCCCATTTGCTTTGATTTTGTAGCACATTAGGGGTCCCTAAACGCCAGCACCAGCGAAAACACCAGCCACTCTGCACTGCAGCGCACTTGCGCGGCAGCGCACAAATGATTACCCATGCGGCCAATCTTACCAACTGTCCGGAGACACATTCCATGGCTAGACCAAAGATTGCCCTTATCGGCGCAGGCCAAATCGGTGGCACACTTGCACACCTCGCAGCCCTCAAAGAACTCGGCGATGTTATTTTGCTCGACCTCAATGATGGTGCGGCAAAAGGCAAAGCGCTCGACATCGCAGAAGCAGGCCCCTCCGAGGGTTTCGACGCAGCCATGAGCGGCACATCAGACTACGCTGACATCGCAGGCGCAGACGTTTGTATCGTCACTGCTGGTGTTGCACGTAAGCCGGGCATGTCCCGCGATGACCTTTTGGGCATCAACCTCAAAGTGATGAAAGCTGTCGGCGAAGGCATCAAAACCCACGCGCCAAACGCATTCGTAATTTGTATCACAAACCCGCTCGATGCGATGGTTTGGGCGTTGCAAGAATTCTCAGGCCTTCCAACTGAAAAAGTTGTTGGCATGGCTGGTGTTCTAGATTCCGCACGCTTCCGTCACTTCTTGGCTGAAGAATTCGGCGTATCCATGAAAGACGTCACAGCGTTTGTTCTTGGCGGCCACGGCGACACAATGGTTCCATCTGTGCGCTACTCCACAGTTGGCGGCATCCCACTCCCAGATCTCGTAGAAATGGGCTGGACCACACAAGACAAACTTGACGCAATCGTTCAGCGTACTCGTGATGGTGGCGCTGAAATCGTTGGCTTGCTCAAAACAGGCTCAGCGTTCTACGCCCCTGCGACATCCGCGATTGAAATGGCGGAAAGCTACCTGAAAGACCAAAAACGCGTTCTGCCATGTGCAGCTTACTGCGACGGTCAATTTGGTCTCGACGGTTTCTACGTTGGCGTGCCAACAGTGATCGGCGCTGGCGGCATCGAGCGCGTCATCGACATCAAAATGTCCAAAGAAGAGCAAGTCATGTTCGACAAATCTGTCGAAGCTGTCAAAGGCCTTGTGGCTGCTTGTAAAGAAATCGATCCATCTTTGGCATAAGCCAAGGCAAATCGACGAACTCGAAGGCCGGATCATCGCGATCCGGCCTTTTTTCTTTAATTCAAGATTTTCCCGGGTGCCACGTCACACTTTGCGACGCACATTACTGGGACAGCCCAGAACACAAACGCGGCCCGAACCACCACTTGAAACGACAAAAAAATCAATGCAAATGCAGCGTTTCGTCGAACAAATGCGACTGGGTTTTGCGCTGAGAGCAGTACAATCACCACTTGGGGACAAACTGACTTTTCTAGCGTTTTTCGGTTTCCCACAAAATTATACGATCATGTTCCGCGGCCACACTTCAAACCTTTTGGCATGTACCTCAATCGCGGCGTCAGCGGGCATGCAGTCGGCAAATCATTGTACCGTGCTGGCGCACCATTAGATCTTGGTATCCACTTTGCAACGCCGCCCGACAGCCGCGATCCAGCGAAACGCGTTGGATGCGATGTGCCACTTTACCATTTCGTTGACGTAACCCCATTGCACTTTTTATTGAAAATGCTCAGGCGCGCATGCCCAGAACGCAGATAAGATTGAACGGTTTCTTCGAACGTTAAAATCAGTGACCGCTGCACAAACCACAGCCTATCGCGCGCTCTTGGTGCTTCAAGAGATTCCTGTCGTCCTACAAGGTTGCGACAGGCTTGGTCTAAGCGTTGAGCAGCTTGACGCAAGCCTGCGTGATCAAAATGCCGAGTTCTTTGAGATGGCCGCACTCGCGTATTGGGGAGATTGAATGTCTCTCGACAAGACCAGCCATTTGTATGGCAGAACCTGCAGGATTGGTACACATCACACTTCGGTCAATAGGCCTAACATACAAAAACGTCGCGAGATCGATCCCCCAAGCACCACATGACCATGATTCCCCCATATAATCGATAATCGCATCGCGTTTGCGCTAACTGTGATCACAGGTTTTCAAGCTGTGATCACAAATTCGATAAAAACTGCTTTAAGGACGTATTTTCGGAAAAAACTGTTCCTTAATCATATTCGTGTGTGTCATGTCACAAGGGAATAAAACTTAGGATGGGACACATTCATGAATATTCATGAGTATCAGGCGAAGGCATTGCTTCGCACATACGGCGCACCGGTTTCTGAAGGGCGGGCTGTTTTGAACGCAGCCGATGCAAAAGCAGCAGCGGGCGAAATGGACGGACCTCTTTGGGTCGTCAAAGCACAAATCCACGCAGGTGGACGCGGCAAGGGTACATTCGTTGAACCTGCAGCTGGCGAAAAAGGCGGCGTGCGTTTGGCGTTCTCCGTTGAAGAAGCTGCTCAGCACGCGCAACAAATGCTCGGTCAGACTTTGGTCACGCACCAAACTGGTCCTGCTGGCAAACAAGTCAACCGCATCTACATCGAAGATGGTTCTGACATCGAGACAGAGCTGTACTTGGCTTTGCTCGTTGATCGTCAAACCTCTCGCGTGTCTTTTGTGTGCTCCACTGAAGGCGGCATGGACATCGAAGAAGTGGCCGCGAACACACCTGAGAAAATCTTGTCATTCTCTGTTGATCCTGCATGCGGATACCAAGCGTTCCACGGCCGTCGCGTCGCATTCGCTTTGGGCCTCGAGGGCGCACAAGTCAAACAGTGTGTCAAATTGATGGGCAACCTCTACCGTGCTTTCATTGAGAAAGACATGGAGATGCTGGAAATCAACCCGCTCATCGTTCTTGAGAAAACTTTGGACCTCAAAGTTCTCGACGCGAAAGTGTCCTTCGATGGCAACGCAATGTACCGTCACCCAGACATCGCGGAATTGCGCGACGAAACCGAAGAAGATCCAAAAGAGCTCGCAGCCTCCAAGCACGACCTCAACTACATCGCTCTCGACGGCGAAATCGGTTGTATGGTGAACGGCGCTGGCTTGGCGATGGCCACTATGGACATCATCAAACTCTACGGCGCAGAGCCTGCAAACTTCCTTGATGTTGGCGGCGGTGCGACGAAAGAGAAAGTGACTGAAGCTTTCAAAATCATCACTTCTGATCCAAACGTCAAAGGCATCCTCGTGAACATCTTCGGCGGCATCATGCGCTGTGATGTGATCGCAGAAGGCGTGATCGCGGCTGTGAAAGAAGTTGGCTTGCAGGTTCCACTCGTTGTGCGCTTAGAGGGCACAAACGTTGAGCTTGGCAAAGACATCATCAAGAACTCCGGTTTGAACGTGATTGCTGCTGACGACCTGAAAGACGGCGCGCAGAAAATCGTTAAAGCGGTGAAAGGATAATACCATGGCCATTCTCGTAAACGAAAACACACGCGTGATCTGTCAGGGCCTCACAGGCTCACAGGGCACATTCCACTCAGAGCAAGCGATTGCTTACGGCACCAAAATGGTTGGCGGCGTGACACCAGGCAAAGGCGGCATGACCCACCTTGATTTGCCTGTGTTCAACTCCGTACACGAAGCACGCCATGTGACAGAAGCAAATGCTTCTGTGATCTACGTGCCTCCGCCCTTCGCAGCGGATTCAATCCTTGAGGCGATCGACGCCGAAATGGAATTGATCATCTGTATCACGGAAGGCATTCCAGTTTTGGACATGATGAAAGTGAAGCGCGCTTTGGAAGGGTCCAAATCCCGTCTCATCGGACCAAACTGCCCAGGCGTTATCACACCTGACGCTTGTAAAATCGGCATCATGCCAGGCCACATCCACAACCGTGGGTCTGTTGGTGTTGTGTCCCGTTCCGGTACATTGACATACGAAGCTGTGAAACAAACCTCTGATCTGGGCCTCGGCCAATCCACAGCTGTGGGCATCGGCGGCGACCCCATCAAAGGGTCTGAGCACATCGACATCTTGGACATGTTCCTCAACGATGACGAAACACAGTCCATCATCATGATCGGCGAAATCGGCGGCTCTGCAGAAGAAGAAGCCGCTGAATTCCTCGCAGAGCAGCGCAAAAAAGGCCGTTGGAAACCAACAGCTGGCTTTATCGCTGGTCGCACAGCGCCTCCCGGCCGTCGCATGGGCCACGCTGGCGCGATTGTTGCTGGTGGTAAAGGTGATGCGGAAAGCAAAATCGAAGCCATGAAATCTGCTGGTATCATTGTGGCGGATAGCCCTGCGACACTCGGCGAAGCTGTTATGGCAGCAATCAAAGCCTAATTTCTGGCCTTGCGCTTAAAAATCGCCTGCGCCTTTGACTTTAAAGGCGCAGGCTTAGCTTTATAAACGATGCGCATGTTTATATGTGCATCATACGATACCAAACACAAAACCGCACAGACACCCAACCCAAGGTCATCCTCATGTCAGACCATAACGACAACGACATCTTCCACGCGTCTTCCTTTATGCAAGGCCACAATGCGGAATACCTCGAACAGATGTATGCCCGCTACGCCACCGACCCGTCTTCTGTTGATGCAGCTTGGGGAGAGTTTTTCCAAAGCTTGGGCGATGCGCCAGCCGATGCACAAGCCGAGGCAGCTGGACCTTCATGGGGTCGCGCCGACTGGCCACCTGTGCCAAACGATGACCTGACCGCAGCCATGGACGGCCAATGGGCACCAGAGCCAGCCGCGGCAGAGAAAAAAATCAAAGCCAAAGCCGCTGAAAAAGGCGTCGCGGTGTCTGACGAGCAAGTCAAACGCGCCGTGCTGGATTCCATCCGCGCGCTTATGATCATTCGCGCCTACCGTATTCGCGGCCACTTGGTTGCCGATCTTGACCCGCTCAAGATGAAAGCAGACACGCCACATCCTGAGCTTGATCCAAAATCTTACGGCTTCACTGACGCCGACATGGATCGCCCGATTTTCATCGACAACGTGCTGGGCCTGCAAATGGCTTCGATGCGTCAGATCATCGACATCGTGAAGCGCACCTACTGTGGCACCTTCGCGATGCAATACATGCATATTTCCGACCCCGAACAAGCGGGTTGGCTGAAAGAACGCATCGAAGGCTACGGCAAAGAAATCCAGTTCACCCGTGAAGGTCGCAAAGCCATCCTGAACAAACTGGTCGAAGCCGAAGGTTTTGAGAAATTTCTGCACGTCAAATACATGGGGACCAAACGGTTCGGCCTTGATGGTGGTGAAAGCTTGATCCCAGCGATGGAGCAGATCATCAAACGTGGCGGCAACTTGGGCGTCAAAGAGATCATCATCGGCATGCCGCACCGTGGGCGTTTGTCCGTGTTGTCCAACGTGATGTCCAAACCTTACCGCGCGATCTTCCACGAATTCCAAGGTGGTTCTTTCAAGCCAGAAGACGTCGACGGCTCAGGCGATGTGAAATACCACCTCGGCGCATCTTCAGATCGCGAATTTGACGGCAACTCTGTGCACCTGTCTTTGACAGCCAACCCATCGCACCTCGAGGCGGTGAACCCTGTTGTGCTTGGTAAAGTGCGCGCGAAAACAGACCAAAACAATGATGCCGAGCGCACATCTGTGATCCCTGTGCTGTTGCACGGCGATGCGGCCTTCGCGGGCCAAGGCGTGGTTGCGGAATGTTTCGGTCTTTCAGGCCTGCGCGGCCACAGAACTGGCGGCACGATCCACATCGTTGTGAACAACCAAATCGGTTTCACCACTGCGCCGCATTTCTCACGCTCAAGCCCCTACCCAACAGACAACGCTTTGGTCGTTGAGGCACCAATCTTCCACGTGAACGGTGACGATCCCGAAGCTGTTGTACACGCGGCAAAAGTGGCCACCGAGTTCCGTCAAAAGTTCCACAAAGACGTCGTCATCGACATCTTCTGTTACCGCCGCTTTGGTCACAACGAAGGCGACGAGCCGATGTTCACCAATCCAGCGATGTACACAACGATCAAAAAGCACAAGACCACCTTGCAGCTTTACACTGAACGTTTGGTGAAAGACGGCCTCATCCCTGAGGGCGAAATCGAAGATATGAAAGCCGCCTTCCAAGCGCATCTGAATGATGAGTTTGAAGCTGGCAAAAACTTCAAACCAAACCGCGCAGACTGGTTGGATGGGCGCTGGTCGCACATCAACAAAGAAGGCGACGAATACCAGCGTGGACAAACATCCATTTCTGTGGACACCATGCAAGAAGTTGGCAAGGCTTTGTCAACCCAACCTGACCACGTGACTGTCCACAAAACAGTAACGCGTCAATTGGATGCCAAGGCCAAAATGTTCGAAGATGGCAAAGGCTTTGACTGGGCAACAGGCGAAGCTTTGGCATTCGGATCACTTTTGACCGAAGGCTACCCTGTACGTCTAGCGGGGCAAGATTCCACACGCGGTACATTCTCGCATCGCCACTCCGCTTTGATCGACCAAAAAACCGAAGACCGTTACTACCCGCTCAACAACATTCGCGACGGGCAATCACAATATGAAGTCATCGACTCCATGTTGTCCGAATACGCTGTGCTTGGATTTGAATACGGCTACTCGCTTGCAGAGCCAAATTCGCTGGTTATGTGGGAAGCACAGTTTGGCGATTTTGCCAACGGCGCGCAGATCATGTTCGACCAATTCATCTCGTCTGGTGAAAGCAAATGGTTGCGTATGTCTGGCCTCGTTATGATGTTGCCACACGGTTATGAAGGCCAAGGCCCAGAGCACTCCTCTGCCCGTCTTGAGCGTTTCTTGCAAATGTGTGGTCAAGACAACTGGATCGTGGCCAACTGTACGACGCCTGCGAACTTCTTCCACATCCTGCGTCGCCAAATTCATCGGTCTTTCCGTAAGCCTCTGGTTTTGATGACACCTAAATCGCTTTTGCGTCACAAGCTTGCGACCTCTGTTGCGGCTGATTTCACCGATGGGTCGTCCTTCCACCGTGTCCTTTGGGATGATGCGGATGCGAGCCACCGTACTGGCAAATCCGACATCACACTCAAGGCTGATGACAAAATCAAACGCGTCGTGATCTGTTCGGGCAAGGTCTACTATGACCTTCTCGAAGCACGCGATGCCGCAGGCAAAGACGACACCTACATCTTGCGTCTCGAGCAGTTCTACCCCTTCCCAGCCCTATCGTTGGTCAAGGAACTTGAGCGTTTCAAAGGTGCAGAAGTCGTTTGGTGTCAAGAAGAGCCCAAAAATCAAGGTGGTTGGACATTCGTTGAGCCAAACATCGAGTGGGTTCTCACCCGTATCAAAGCCAAACATACCCGTCCGGTTTACGCCGGTCGCAACGCCTCCGCGTCGCCAGCCACTGGTCTCGCATCCCAACACAAAGCACAACAACTGGCGCTCGTGAACGACGCGCTGAATATCAAAGGGTAATCCAATGTCTGTTGAAGTCCGCGTCCCAACCCTAGGCGAAAGCGTCTCCGAGGCCACCGTTGCAACTTGGTTCAAAAAACCAGGCGACGCTGTTGCCGTTGATGAAATGCTTTGCGAGCTAGAAACCGATAAAGTCACAGTCGAAGTACCCTCCCCTGCGGCGGGCACACTCGGCGAAATCATTGCTGCCGAAGGCGAAACAGTTGGCGTTGATGCCCTGCTTGCGACTTTGAATGCTGGCGAAGGTGCGGCTCCTGCACCTGCTGCGACCTCCGCTCCAGCTGCCGCAGCGCCTGCCGCTGGTGACTCATCTGTCGATGTTATGGTGCCAACACTTGGCGAATCCGTAACTGAGGCCACCGTGGCAACTTGGTTCAAAGCTGTCGGCGACACCGTCGCGCAAGACGAAATGCTCTGCGAGCTTGAGACCGACAAAGTCTCTGTCGAAGTGCCTTCGCCTGCTGCCGGTGTTTTGACCGAAATCGTAGCCGCCGAAGGCGACACCGTTGACGCGACTGCCAAACTTGCTGTGATTTCTTCTGGTGCGGACGCTGTTGCTGCGGCTCCTGCTGCTGCGGCGGCTCCTGCTGCAACCACAGGCAAAGACATCGAGAACGCACCATCCGCCAACAAACTGATGGCTGAAAACGGTGTGAACCCAGCGGCTGTGTCCGGCACTGGCAAAGATGGCCGCATCATGAAAGACGATGCGCTCAAAGCCATCTCAGCACCAAAAGCAGCCCCTGCGCCTGCTGCCGCTGCACCACGTGCGCCTTCCGCACCAGCAGATGCTGCCCGCGAAGAGCGTGTAAAAATGACAAAACTGCGCCAGACCATTGCGCGCCGCTTGAAAGAGTCACAAAACACCGCCGCGATGCTCACCACCTACAACGAAGTCGACATGACTGAAGTGATGGCGCTGCGCAACGAATACAAAGACCTGTTCTTGAAAAAGCACGGCGTGAAATTGGGCTTCATGTCCTTCTTCACCAAAGCTTGTATGCACGCTCTGAATGAAGTGCCTGAAGTGAACGCCGAAATCGACGGCACAGACATCGTCTACAAAAACTACGTCAACATGGGCATCGCTGCTGGCACGCCAACCGGTCTCGTTGTGCCTGTGATCCGTGACTGTGATCAGCTGTCATTTGCAGGCATCGAAAAAGCGATCGCTGAAAAAGGCGCACGTGCTCGTGACGGCAAGCTCTCCATGGCAGAAATGCAAGGCGGCACATTCACCATCTCAAACGGTGGCGTCTACGGTTCCTTGATGTCTTCACCTATCTTGAACCCTCCACAGTCCGGCATCCTCGGCATGCACAAAATCCAAGACCGCCCAATGGCGATCAAAGGCCAAGTTGTGATCCGTCCGATGATGTACCTTGCCTTGTCTTACGATCACCGCATCGTTGACGGCAAAGGCGCTGTGACCTTCCTTGTGCGTGTGAAAGAAGCACTGGAAGACCCACGTCGTTTGTTGATGGATCTGTAAAAGTTTTTGGGGCGGCATCGTAAGGTACCGCCCTTTTTCTTTTCCATCTTTCTGATGTTATAAAGGCATTTATGCACGCGCCATCGCCTCAAACAATTCAAGCTATAGAGTATATTATGACACGTAAATTTTTCTTGATTGCTGCTGCGCTCGCAACCCTCTCAGCGTGTGAAGTTGCAGATATTACACAGGCCCCAATTCCATATACAGCAACGAAGAACCTCAAAGCAAAGGGCACACACAATTTCACAGCACGAACCTTTGTGAAATCCAGCAAAGGGCGCAACGAAGTATCCGGAATTCCGTGTACGTTCACTGCAGACGGGTTTAAAGCAAGTTTCGTGACCCCTGCCCTTGTGACAACGCCAGACATGGGGCAGCGCACGCCACCAGCGTCGATAACATGCAAATATAAAGACGTCAGCAAGCTTGAGATTATGCCCGCCGTGAATATTACGGTTCGCGACATTACAGCTTCAGCGCGCAGCTATGGCTATGGCAGCGGCCTCGTCGGCTTGGTTGTTGCTGGCATTTCAGAGTCATCTCAAAAAAGCCGCCGCGATGCCACGCTCGATGTTTACGGCTACAACAATGTAATTGTTCAGCTCGATATCGAAGATTAATCCAAGAAAAGTACGGGGCACCGCCCCTTACACAAAAAGCCCAAGGAGAAAACCAATGGCTTCCTACGACGTCATCATCATCGGTGCAGGCCCTGGCGGCTATGTTTCCGCGATCCGCTGTGCGCAACTTGGCCTGAAAACGGCTGTTGTTGAAGGCCGCGACACACTGGGCGGTACTTGCCTCAACGTGGGCTGTATCCCCTCCAAAGCGCTATTGAACGCGACGCATCATCTGCACGAAGCCGAGCACAACTTTGCGAAGATGGGCCTTAAAGGCAAATCGCCGTCCGTCGACTGGAACCAGATGAAAGCCTACAAAGATGACGTTGTTGGCCAGAACACTGGCGGCATCGAATTCTTGTTCAAAAAGAACAAAATCGACTGGATCAAAGGCTGGGCGACTATCCCTGCGGCTGGCAAAGTCAAAGTCGGCGACGACGTACATGAGGCGAAAAACATCGTCATCGCGTCCGGTTCGGTGCCGTCTTCTCTCCCTGGTATCGAGGTCGACAATGAGGCTGGCGTTGTGGTCGATTCCACAGGCGCGCTTGAATTGCCAAAAGTACCAAAGAAAATGACCGTGATCGGCGCAGGCGTCATCGGGCTTGAGCTCGGTTCTGTCTACGCCCGTCTTGGCACCGAAGTGACCGTCGTGGAATACATGGACGCCATCACTCCTGGCATGGACGCAGATGTTCAGCGCAGCTTCAAAAAACTGCTTGAAAAGCAAGGTCTGCAATTCATCATGGGCGCAGCTGTTCAAGGTGTTGAAGCGAATAAAACCAAAGCCAAAGTGTCTTACAAACTCAAGAAAGGCGAGTCTGAGCACGTGCTTGACGCGGATGTCGTTCTTGTCGCCACAGGTCGCAAAGCCTTCACCGACGGTCTTGGCTTGGCTGAGGTTGGCGTTGAATTCACTGAACGCGGTCAGGTTAAAACCGATGCGCATTGGGCGACCAATGTTGCTGGCATCTACGCCATCGGTGACGCCATCGTCGGGCCGATGCTGGCACACAAAGCCGAAGACGAAGGCATGGCCGTCGCAGAAGTTCTTGCGGGCAAACATGGCCACGTGAACTACGACGTGATCCCAGGCGTGATCTACACATCACCAGAGGTCGCAACTGTCGGCAAAACCGAAGCGGCACTCAAAGCCGAAGGTCGCAACATCAAAGTCGGCAAGTTCTCGTTCATGGGCAATGCCCGTGCGAAAGCTGTGTTCCAAGGCGACGGTTTCGTGAAACTCATCGCCGATGCGGATACAGACCGCCTGCTGGGCGCTGCGATCATCGGTCCATCAGCTGGCGACATGATCCACGAAATCTGTGTTGCGATGGAATACGGCGGATCAGCGCAAGATGTTGCCATGACTTGCCATGCGCACCCGACCTATTCCGAAGCCGTTCGTGAAGCTGCATTGGCTTTGGGCGACGGCGCGATCCACGCGTAAGTACGAGATAAGAGAATATGAAAAGGCGCCCTTGTGGCGCCTTTTTTAGTTTCCAGCTTTCGCGCTATTTGCTCAGATTTGAGATCTCTTGCATCCGTGCGGCATGCTCTTTACGCAGCTCTTTGCGCAACTCAGCAGCGCGCCAACGACGACGATCCAATTCAGTCATCGGCTGAAACTGCGGCGCAGCGATGGGTTTGCCCGCCTCATCCACCGCGATCATCGTAAAGTAGCAGCTATTGGTGTGACGCACTTTACGGGTGCGGATATTTTCCGCCTCAACCCGCATTCCGATTTCCATCGACGAACGCCCCACGTGGTTCACAGACGCGCGAAAATGCACCAATTCGCCCACATGAATAGGCTCTTTGAACACCACCTGATCCACCGACAGCGTCACCGCATATTTCGCTGAAAAGCGCGAGGCACAAGAGAAAGCCACGAGATCGAGAATTTTCAACAACGCGCCCCCATGCACCTTGCCTGAAAAGTTCGCCATTTCTGGCGTCATGAGTTCGGTCATTTCTAAAAAGCGTGCGTTTTCCATTGGGATCTCATTTATTTTTTTTAGGGGTCTGTCAGATGAAAGGAGCGGCGTCAAACAGCGAGCAATCGCAACCCTTGGGTCACATCAGAACGCAATGCAAGCCGCAACCCAGGTTCATCGCCGGCGCGCAACGCAGCCACGATAAGTCTGTGATTGTGCGGAACTTCGGTACGATTGAGCCGCGCATAAAGGGCGCGCATTGTGGGCCCTAGCTGCAACCAGACGGTTTCGGTCATGGCCAACATCGCGGGCGCTTGGGCACGCAAATAAAGCGTGCGGTGAAATTCAAGATTGGTGCGGATATAGCCTACATCATCATGTTTTGCTGCACATTCAGCAATTGAGGCATTGATCGCTTGCAACCGATCGATCAGCGCCAAGTGTGCACGCGGCAAAGCCCGTGAGGCCAATTCAGGTTCGATCAGCGCGCGAATAGATGCAAGTTCTTCAAGGCGCTCATTGGACAGCTCAGGTGTGCTGACGCGGCCTGAAGACGACAAAGACAGTCCGCCATCGGCTACGAGTCGGCGCACCGCTTCGCGCGCTGGCGTCATAGATACCCCAAAGGTCTTGCCAATCCCGCGCAGGGTCATGGACTGTCCAGGACGCACTTCGCCATGCATGATTTGGGTGCGCAGCGTCCGGTAGACACGATCATGTGCTGACGTTGCGGTTTCATTGGGTTTTGGAGCTTGAATCATCATTATATCAATGTGATCACAAACACCTGCGACGTCAATTGCCCTCTCATTCTGGTTGATCAAAGACGTCAACCGTGACCAATTGGTCGCCTTTTGAATCGTCTAAGCCTTAAACTTCCACGCATGTAGGACCTGCCCGTCGGTGCGCAGCCAATCGCGGTGGGTCGCATAATTAGGGCAGACCCGTGCTACATGCGCCCAAAATCGATCTGAGTGGTTCATTTCCAACCGGTGCGCCACCTCATGGGCAGCAACGTAATCCAACACAGCGATAGGCGCCATAACAAGCCGCCAAGAATACATAAGATTGCCATCGCTCGTGCAAGACCCCCAACGCGACCGCGTATCTCTGATGGTCAGTCGACCATAATCGGTGCTCAATGCTTTGGCGTATTTATCAGAAGCCGCGCGCAGATAGGTCTTGGCCTGTAGTTTAAAGAACGCCTCAATCCGTGGACCGACCATATTGGCAGCACTTGGCACCAACAACCTATCGCCATCAAGACGCGCGGCCCGCCCTGTTCCCGTGACCACAGACACCTGTTGACCAAGGAATGGTACAGTCGATCCAATCGACGCAACACGCCCCTCAGGCAGCTGTTCTAGGTTGTCGCGAATCCAACTTTCTTTCTCTCGCAAAAATGCCATAGCCGCACGTTCACTAGCGCGGGGCGGCAAAGACAGTGTGACACGTCCATCCAAACGCGACACCCTCAACGACAGCCTGCGTGCGCGCGCCGAACGCCGCAACACCACAGATACTGGGGGGTCGCCATCTAAGATTGCTTGATCCATTGTCGCGCGCCTGTCTGCGGGGCTAAGGGGGGTAACAAGCCCACATGAGGGCCTTAGGGCAAGAGTACCCCCGCACAAGACGACAGACCACACCCAAAACACCTCGAAAACCGAAAAGCCTTTGACACGCCCCAATTGATATGGCATGGCGCGTCAATCCGAAATGGAACGACACGACGAAAGGGATTGTCATGCCCAAAGAAGAATGGGGCGTAAAGCGCCTCTGCCCAACAAGCGGCAAACGATTTTTCGACCTCAACAAGGACCCAATCGTTTCGCCATACACTGGCGAAGTGGTGACGTTTGACTTGAACAACAAATCGCGCGTTGCAGCTGCCGAGAAAAAAGCGCCCGTCGAAGAAGAAATCGATGAAGTGGACGAGCTTTTGGTCGTCGACGACGATGCAGACATCGATATTGATGATGATCTGCTAGAAGACGACGATGACGACAACGTTTCACTTGATGAAATCGCTGACGTTGCCTCAGACGACGACGACTAAATTCACGTCACAGCCGACTTTTTGCTTGAACTTCAAGCTGAGTCGCAATACCTAACGCGGCAGGGCGATATAGCCCGCCGCAGACCCGCCAAACTGGCGCGGAACGCACTGGTTTAAGGGGCCTTAGCTCAGTTGGTAGAGCGCTTGCATGGCATGCAAGAGGTCAGGGGTTCGACTCCCCTAGGCTCCACCAGACCCCTATCGCTTAGTTCCAGATAATATTGCAACCCAGTGTTGAGCTGTGGAAACTTTGTCCGAGCTGGCGACCTCTGTACCCTAAAGACGTGAGAATTGTTCTGTCGCAGCGCAGCAAGCAACACTGCGCAGGCGCTGTGACAATCGCATTCTGCCCTTACGCGTAACGACTTGATAAACAGTTAAATCTGTACGCTGCGATGATAAGTTGCCCACGCTACAGACATGAAACAAGCAATCCAACGGAACGTTTCAATCACAACGAACTGGGTGCATGTGTAGGCTCGCATCCACTTCTGTCGAAAGCCGCCTTGACACAAGTTTGCTTAGCTCAGCCCCCACGCAACGATAAGGCGCGCGGCAGCTTTCTCAACACCCAAGTCCTCTGCCTTACATTGCACCAATTCGCGCGCTCAGGTCTTCGCTGGCGGGATCGCTAAGGGCTGCCAAAACAAGAGAGGGGTTGGTCGTACAATCAACAGGAGCATATTTGCGTACAGCAGCCAGTTCACCGGTATAAGCGACGACCGTTGTCATCGTTCTCAGCTGGTCAAGGGCCGAGGTCATACTCAATTCCTAAATTCGAGGGGATATGCGACTGGCACCCTGCCCGCCCTTTGATGACTTATCTCAATCGACATCGCTTTGAGGAAGGGTCAAATCAGCTTTCGTGCTTTCATTAAGGACGCGTTCGGCGTTGGGTAGATCGTTGCCACTAGCGCGCTTCAATGCAGCGTCGGGGCTTAAGCCGTGATCAATCCAGCGCTGCACCAATCTATCACGCAACACCTGACGCGTCGGAGACACAAAGACGCTGGCAGAAAAGAGATCTTTCAACGACGACCAAGGCGCGGATTTGAGCAAAAGGTAGTTGCCCTCGACAACGATAATCGGCGTCTTGGGATGGATGGAAAGCGCGCCAGCAACAGACAGATCCATCCCGCGATCGAAACGAGGGAAAAACAACTCAGCGGATTGATCACTCAAACGACTAAGAGCATCACAGAACCCATGGGCATCAAAAGTTTCTGGCGCGCCTTTGCGCTCAAAAAGCCCCTTGGCCTTTAGGATGACATTATCGAGGTGATACCCATCCATCGGAACAAGTGCGGCCACAGGGATCTCCCCCTCGGCCGCATCATTCAGCGCATCGACAACAGCTTCGGCCAAAGTCGATTTGCCTGACGCAGGTGGACCAGCAATACCGATCACGGTCCTGCTGGTGTGAGACTTTCCGCTTAACGCCAAGGCGCAAACCGCATCAACGTCCGTTTGAAAGCCAGTCATGCGCGCAGACAATCACTTCCTTCGTCTTCCGACATCTCACAATAGGCAGACAAAGCCGCGTCCATTCCATCGTTCCAAATCATGCGCAACCAGTGATCGAAAGCCGCCGAAAACGCAGGATTTTGTGCCAAATCACCATAGATAGACGGTTGATCAAGCCAAACCTGCGGCCGCATGCGCGCGCTCTCAGCTGTTGTCTGAAGCGCGTCCCACATGGGATCATTTGCCTCGATTATGCTGCCATCTTCGCGTGTACCTTGGCACATACGAGCCCAAGCGGCTTCAACCAACGCAAAGCCATTCAAAGGCGTACCTTTTTCGATTGCCTTGCGCACAAGAGGCAAGACAAAACCAGGATGACGAGCGCTTCCGTCATAGGCTACGCGGCGGGTCGTGTCGCCGATTTTGGGATTGGAAAACCGCAGCTTGATCAATGCAACATAGAGTTCCGGCGTCATGCCTGGAACGGCATCGACATGCGGCACAACCTCGTCCAGCGCAACCTTTTCAAACAGCGCCCTAATCAGCGGATGTTCCATACAGTCTGAAATCGTCTCCACTGACAAAACTTCTGCCACATTTGCGATGACTTGGTGACCTGCATTCAGGATCCGAATTTTCATTGTTTCAAAAGCGTGCACATCGTCTGTAAAGGTCACACCGACCTTTTCCCATGCGGGGCGACCCGCACAGAAGTCGTCTTCTATCACCCATTGGCGGAAATTCTCATGGCTCACCGGGGCTGTGTCGTCAATGCCCGCTGCGCGCGCTTTCTCAATCAAAGCAGGGCCAGTGGATGGCACGATAGAATCGACCATAGAGTTTGGGAAGCTACAGTTCTCATTGATCCACTCGGCCAAATCAGGGTCCTGAAGACGCGCAAGGCCAACAATGGTTTGACGTAATACATCGCCATTGCCTTGCAAATTGTCACAACTTTGTGCCGTAAATGGACCCGCGCCAGTTTCGCGCCGTTTTTTCAATGCCGAGATCATAGCGCCAAAGGCTGTGCGCGAGGTGTCAGAGTTCTCTGCGTCATGCACGATATCAGGATGAGCGGTATCAAAGGCTTGGCTTACGGGATCGATATAGTAACCGCTTTCAGTTACAGTGAGCGCGACAATGCGAATGTCAGGCTGCGCCATCCGGTCGATCAATGCGCTGTTGCCATCCTCGATTGCAACGTAGTCAATCATAGAGCCGACCACTTCCATGGACTGCCCTTCTGGAGACAACTCAATCAACGTGGTCATGTAGTTTTGCGCGGCAAGTCGTGAGCGCATATCAGAATCGTAAGACCGCACGCCCGCACCAACAATGGCCCAATCCAGTGCCTCACCTTGCTGCATCAGCCGGTGTAAATACCACGACTGATGCGCACGGTGAAAGTTACCAACTCCGATGTGGACAATGCCCGGCGTTAGAGCGCTGCGATCATAGCTTGGACGTAGAACGTCTTCAGGAAGATCGGCGAGGTTGGCATCATTGAGTTTCATTTCACGCAATCCTTAGGCCCGCAGCATCAAACCTGTGCATTTCATTTTTACGCGGGTTCAAACCAATTTTATCGCCGTGCTTGAGGCTGACGTCACCAATAGCACGAACCGTCAACATCTCGCCCAATCCAGTGTTGTGAATGTGAAAGAAGGTGTCAGAGCCGAGGTGTTCTGCCACCCCGACAGTCCCGTTCCATTCGCCTTCGCCGTCCACAACAACATCGATGTGCTCTGGACGCATGCCGATCGTGTGCGCGTCGTATTTGGCGGCTTCTTTACCCGTGATCAAGTTCATCTTAGGTGAGCCAATAAAGCCAGCCACAAAGATATTGCGCGGGGCACGGTACAGCTCAAGAGGGCTGCCAATCTGTTCGATCACGCCAGCTTGCAAAACCACGATTTTGTCGGCCATAGTCATGGCTTCGACCTGATCGTGTGTCACGTAAACCATCGTGGTCTTCAAGCGTTTGTGCAGCTCGGAAATTTCCAAACGCATTCCCACCCGCAACGCAGCGTCAAGGTTTGACAAAGGTTCGTCAAACAAGAAAGCCGAAGGTTCGCGCACAATCGCACGGCCGATGGCGACCCGCTGACGTTGACCACCAGACAGCTGACCAGGACGACGATCGATATAGTCTTTCAGGTTCAAAACTTCAGCGGCAGCGTTCACGCGCTTGTCGATTTCTTCCTTAGGCATTTTCGCCATTTTCAATGGAAAGGCGATGTTCTTGCGCACCGACATATGCGGGTAAAGCGCATAAGATTGGAACACCATCGCCAAGCCGCGTTTCGCTGGCACAAGAGAGGTCGCATCTGTGCCGTCGATCTCGATATGGCCAGACGTGATGTCTTCCAGACCCGCGATCAAGCGCAGCAATGTTGATTTACCACACCCTGATGGTCCGACGAAGACTGTGAATTCACCTTCGTGAATGGTCAGATCAAGTGGCGGAATGACTTGGGTGTTGCCAAAGCTTTTGGTCACCTGTTTGAGTTCGATTTGTCCCATGAGCAAGGTTCCTTATTTCACCGCGCCAAAAGTCAGGCCGCGGACAAGTTGTTTCTGGCTGAACCAGCCAAGGATGAGAATTGGAGCGATCGCCATTGTTGATGCCGCACTGAGTTTCGCGAAAAACAGACCTTCAGGGCTAGAGTAACTGGCAATAAAGGCCGTCAAAGGCGCCGCTTTGGCTGCTGTCAGGTTGAGCGTCCAAAAGGCTTCGTTCCAAGCTAGAATGAAATTGAGCAACAAGGTCGATGCGATGCCTGGAATGGCCATCGGCGTCAGCACATAAAAGATCTCTTCACGCAATTTCGCGCCGTCCATACGGGCTGCTTCAAGAATTTCGCCCGGAATTTCGCGGAAATACGTGTAGAGCATCCAGACGATGATCGGCATGTTCGACAGCATCAAGACCATGATCAGACCAAACCGCGTGTCCAAAAGGTTCAACCAGACGAACAGCAGCGACAATGGGTACAGCGCACCGACCGCAGGCATCATCTTAGTCGACAACATCCAGAGCAGGATATTTTTCGTTTTCGCCGACGGCACAAAAGCCATCGACCATGCGGCAGGAATCGCGATCATGATACCCAACACAGTTGAGCCCCCAGCGATGATCACGGAATTCCACAAGAACCGCATGTAGTCGGACCGTTCTTGAACCACAGCATAGTTTTCCAACGTCCAGTCGAAGTTGAAAAACACGGGTGGATTGCTGATCGCCTGAGCCTCAGTTTTAAAGCTGGTGAGAATGGTCCAAAAGATTGGAAAAAAGATCAAAATACCGATAAGCCATGCAGCGGCGGTCGTGATGATCTTGCGTTGCGTTGATACTGAACGTGCCATGTGTCCGTCCCTATTGGTCGAGGTTTTTGCCAACAATGCGCATCAAGAAGATGGCAATGATATTGGCAAGGATGATGGCATAGACGCCGCCAGCGGAACCGAGTCCGATGTTTTGGCTGTCGATGACACGTTGAAAGATGAGGAACGTCAGTGTTCGCGTTCCGAAGGCACCGCCGGTCGTCACGAATATCTCTGCGAAGATAGACAGCAGAAAGATTGTCATGATGAGCGTTACGATGGTAATGGCCCGGCCCATGTGCGGCAAAACGATATAAGCGAACCGTTGGAGCGGGTGGGCGCCGTCTATTTCAGACGCTTCAAGCTGTTCACTGTCGAGCGACTGGATCGCAGTCAGCAGGATCAGTGTAGCGAACGGCAACCACTGCCAAGACACAATAAAAATGATTGAACTGAGCGAGGCATCCTGCAGCCAGACGACGGGTTCTGCCCCGAAAAATTGCCATAAATGTGCTAAAAGGCCGTTGACCGGATCCATCATCATGTTTTTCCAGACCAGTGCGGACACGGTCGGCATTACAAAGAAGGGTGCAATCACGAGGATACGGACGACGCCCTGCCCCCACATCGGTTGGTCCAGCAAAAGCGCAAAAAGAACGCCGAAGATGATACAAATGGCCAAAACACCACCGACCATCAAAACAGTGACTTGAACTGATGGCCAGAACGAACTGGACGAAAAGAACCTTACGTAGTTTTCAAATCCGACCCAGTCGAGGCCCTTTGCGATGGTGTCGCCACGCATCGGCAGGAATTTTACGAACGAGAACCAAAGCGTCAGAACCAGAGGCACCAGCATCCACCCTAAAAGGAGGATGACAGCGGGCGCCATCATAAGACGAGCAGCGGATCGGGATGCTTTGGTAGCCATAAGAAAATTTCTCTTTTTGCAGGCGCGCAGAATGAGCCGCGGGCACACTGGTTTGGGTCATAAAAGCAAATGATTTGTAGAATTAAATCGGAGGGCGAACTCTGTGCTCGCCCTCCGATCTAGGAGGAACCTCTAGCGGTAGCCGGCGGCTTCCATTGCGTCGTTGGTGATCGCCTGAGCTTTTTCCAACGCTTCTTCAACAGTCTGTTGACCAGCATAAGCCGCTGAGAACTCTTGACTTACTTCAGTGGCAATCCCTGCGTACTCAGGAATAGCAACGAACTGGATACCAACATATGGAACCGGCTTTACAGTCGGGTTGTTAGGATCAGCAGCGTTGATTGAATCCAGTGTCATCTGTGCGAAAGGCACTTTCAGGTACTCTGGGTTTTCGTACAATGATGTACGCGCACCTGGAGGAACGTTTGCCCAACCCTCATTTGCCGCAACCAATTCGATGTAGGCTTTAGATGTCGCCCATTCGATGAAAGTCTTAGCTTCAGCTTCTTGCTGAGTGCCTGCTGGGATCGCGAGCGCCCAAGCCCAGAGCCAGTTTGCACGCTTATCAACGCCTTCAGCATTTGGAGCCAATGCGAAGCCAACAGAATCTTTAACTGTTGAACCCTCGCCAGTCACAAAGGATGCCGCAACAGTCGCGTCAATCCACATGCCACATTTGCCTTGGTTAAACAAAGACAGGTTTTCGTTAAACCCGTTCGTTGCAAAACCTTCAGGACCAAAGTCGTTCATCAGATCAAGGTAGAAGTTGACGGCTTCGGACCATTCTGGTTGGTCGAACTGAGCATTCCAGTCTTCATCAAACCAACGTGCGCCGAATGAGTTACCAGTGACTGTGATGAAGGAACCGCCCTCGCCCCAACCAGCTTTACCGCGCAAACAGATACCGTTTACGTCGTTTGCAGGATCATCCATGGCTGCAGCCGATTCGCGGATGAACTGCCATGTTGGGTCTTTTGGCATAGCCAAACCAGCAGCTTCCATCAGATCTGTGCGGTACATCACCATTGAGCTTTCGCCGTAGAATGGTGCTGCGTAAAGCGTGCCGTCGACGGACAAACCATCGCGCATGGCTGGCAAAATATCGTCAACGTCGTATTCAGCGGACAAATCATTCAGTGGAACAAGCCAGTCGTTTGCACCCCAGATCGGTGTTTCGTACATACCGATTGTCATAACGTCGAACTGACCACCTTTTGTGGTGATGTCGGTTGTGACGCGCTGACGCAATACGTTTTCTTCCAAGGTCACCCAATCAACGGCAATGCCAGTTTCAGCGGTGAACTGATCTGTATAGCCTTGCATACGAATCATATCGCCGTTGTTCACTGTCGCGATGGTGATTGTTGCTGTGTGATCGTCGGCCAATGCACCAGTCGCTGTGACGAGTGTAAGCGCGGTTGCCGCACAAAGTGTATTCCGTAAAGACATCTGAAATCCTCCCTGATTAGATGTGGTCCGAACAAGGTAATAGAGAATCTGTATCCGCGTCAACAAAAACTTTACGCGCGTAAAATATAGGGCAGCTAAGCTGACGCACGTAAGATCAGTTTTCCCTCAATCCGTGTGCTCTTCCAGGGTTGTTTTTGGCCATCAATGGCAGCAAATAGTGCTTCTGCAGCCTGTAAAGACACAGCTTCGTAGTTGTGTGAGATCGTTGTCAACGGTGGGCACGTGTAGCGTGTAAGCGGATGACCATCCTGCCCCGCCACCCGAATCGCACAACCTTCACCGTGACCGACAGTGATTCCATTCACGTAGCAGGCCGACAAAAAGCCAATCGCCAATCGGTCATTGCTGCACAGAACCGTATTCGTCGCGAACGCCTTTTTTAGAAGCGCATCTTGTGCCCCTCGAAATCCGATTTCTTCAAAGGCCCAACCTTCTCCCTCGACGGAAATCACCTGAGGTTCGAATCCAAACTCCTCCATAGCGGCTAAATAACTTTGGCGGCGGCGATGGGCATTTGGATTTGCCGGGGTCTTCATCTCAAAAAAGCATGGAGGCTCACCTGAGCGGCACAAATAATTCGTGATGTCCCGCGCAAATTGAAAGTTGTCTGATCCGACAAATTCGATGCCACATTCCCCGACGTTGCTGTCGAAAATCAGTGTCGGCACGTCGGCGCAGAATTTCTCAAGAACGTCCTGATCAGACGCCCGTCCCAAAGGCGCAAGCAAAACGCCGGCTGGTTTGAGCGACCGTAAATTGTCGAGGACCTCCACTTCATGCTTCGAATCACCATGCGCGCTGAAAAGCGTCGGTCGATATCCAGCGTCTATGCAATGTTGTTCAAGGTTTCGGGCAATTTCCGAAAAATATGGATCCGATAGCAACGGAACAACGATGCCAATATTTTTGGTCAGCGCTCGGTTCTGGTTCATCGCAAAAATGTTGGGGCGGTAGTTATACTTCTCAATCGCAGCTTCGATGCGCTCGCGTGAGGAACGGCGGACACTGTCAGGATCATTGAAGTACTTGGAAACCGTCGGTCGAGAGATGCCACTGATCGCAGCAAACTGCTCCATGTTCTTGATACTGCTGTCAGACATGAAACCTCTCCCGTTACATTATCGTGACAAGTTAATCTTGCCGCGCGCAAATATTCAATCCTTTGGAGTAAACCTTTTGTAAAATCCAAACCGCGTGATTTTTTTGAACCGTCGCATTAAGAGGGCGCCCAGCAAATCTCTGGCCTGCGTGCGACCTGTATTTCCGTGTCGCGAGTCGTCGCCCTTTCCGAGCGCTGCGCTTAAATGTGTTTCCCAACTCATATGGTGCCTCTGCTGTCGCTTTTTGAGGCGGTGCTTTATAAGGAGATCGGCAAAATTAAGCTAGAATCTTTGATGTGGTCACCCTACGCGCAGCTGGTCGAACCCGCCAATGCCCCAACTGTGCAAATGTTTTTGCGCGCATACTGTGGGGGTGCCATATGGAAATGGTGACGGAAATAGGTATGAAAATCGTGATCAAAACGTCACCACAGACTATAGATCCGAACATTTTGATCGCAGGCAAAGGCTTTTGCAATGACAGTACAGGACGCGCCCTATCTGGATGGCCGCTTTAAGTTTTTCAAAACAGACCAAGGCCAATGGCTCATGTCACCCCATAGCAGCTTTTTCAAAAATCCAGATATACTGTCGTAAAACTAGCTTTCGGGCGGTATTTTTGCCATTTCTGCAAGTGCCGTCTGAGTTGCTTATGGTGCATGGGTTTGCAGCCCGATGCCCAGCTGTTTCGCGACACGCGACGCTCGTTTCAGAACCTAAGATAGATTGTTAAAGCCGGACCAAGCTGTCGGCGATTTCAGTCGCAATGGCTCGCGCATCGACATCCTCGCGTTCTGCGGACACACGTAAGCCCAAAAGATCAGACTGATACCGACGCGCAAGTACTTCCGAATCATGCGCTGCATCAATTTCGCCGCTTGATTGCGCCTGTGCAAACAGGTCGGCAAAACGACTTTCCATACGCAAAAGATGCTGATTGGCTTGCTTAGCTAAGGGATGTTTATGCGCTTGAAGTTCGAGCAGTGTCTTAGACAACATGCAGGCTTTCGCAGGGGCATCGTCGTTGTCGATAGCCATCATCGGAAAGCGTTGCAGTGCTTTAAGCGCTCCCTGTTCTTCCACCAAAGCTTTGAGACGATCAAGTCCGTCTGAAGCATATTTTTCCATCGCAAGCTCGAACAGAGCATCCTTGGACCCAAAGGCCGCATAAAAGCTTCCAGGTTTCATTTGCAAAACGGCTTCTAGATCTTTCAAAGACGTGCCCGCCCAACCGCGCTGCCAAAACAGATCGCGTGAGCGGTTAATAAGATCAGTCCTGTCATAATTTGGTTTACGAGGCATTGGATCACCAATTGTTGAACGATTGCTCAATTATATACTTGAGTGATCACTCAATAAAGCATAAAGAGTCGATATACAAACTTTATGAAAGATATTCAGATGTTGAACTTCCCGTCACATGATCTCGAAACTGCACCAGAAGCGTCCAAGCCTTTCTTGGAAAATTCACAAAAAGCATTCGGCCGTCTTCCTGGCTTGCACAAAGTTTTGGCCGAAAGCCCACAAGCATATGAAGGCTACCAAATCCTTCACAAACTCTTCACTGAAACCAACTTTGATGCGGACGAGCTGACTGTTGTTTGGCAATCCATCAACGTTGAGCACGCTTGTCACTACTGCGTTCCTGCGCACACAGGCATCGCCAAAATGATGAAGGTTTCTGACGACATCACAGAAGCTCTGCGCACAGAATCACCGCTGCCATCAGCGAAACTCGAAGCCCTGCGCACCTTCACCATTCAAATGGTTCGCGCGCGCGGCAACGTTTCAGAAGCGCAAATGCAAACATTCTTCGACGCAGGCTACAGCCACCGCGCCGTGCTTGATGTGATTTTGGGTTTGGCTCAAAAAACCATGTCGAACTACATCAACCACGTTGCAGAAACGCCAGTTGATGAAGTGTTCAAACCACTTGCATGGACACGCGGCGACAAGCCTCTCGAAGTCTAAGTCTTTCGAGATTAAAAATTTAAGGGCGCGCTATCACATCAGTGTTAGCGCGCCCTTTTCAATTTAAAACTTTCGTTTCTTTTCAGTGTGCTTAGGTGATGACATCCGGCGCTGTGCGACCAGAGAACCCTTCGATCTGAATGATCGTGTGTGCAGCTTTGAGAACATCGGCCAGAGCCTCTTGCGGATCTTGGTCAAAATCTTTCAGATCAAGTTTTTCAACATACAGCCGCAACGTCGCGCCACTTGTGCCAGTGCCTGACAGACGCACGACAAAACGTGCGCCGCCCTCAAACACAACCCGCACACCTTGATGCGCAGAGGTGCTGCCATCGACAGGATCAAGGTAGGAATAGTCATCCGCCGTCTCAACGGTCATCGCGCCAAAGCTTTGGCCTTTTAGTCCAGCCAAAGCACCACGCAAAGCAGTGATCATCGCATCGGCCTTGTCGCTTTCAATCGCCTCAAAGTCGTGACGTGAATAATAGTTGCGACCGAACTTTGCCCAATGATCTTGCATGATCTCGGGCACGGATTTGCCTGTGACGGCCATGATGTTAAGCCACATCAGCACAGCCCAAACACCGTCTTTTTCGCGCACATGATCAGAGCCGGTGCCAAAGCTTTCTTCGCCACACAAAGACACGCGGCCATCGTCCATCAGGTTGCCAAAGAATTTCCAACCCGTTGGCGTCTCATAGCAGGCGATGCCAAGTGCTTCGGCCACACGGTCCAAAGCCGCAGACGTGGGCATAGAACGCGCAACGCCTTTGAGGCCGCTCGCATAACCAGGCGCCACAGTGGCGTTGGCGGCAATCACCGCAAGGCTGTCAGAGGGGCTGACATAACAATTGGGCCCAACGATCATATTGCGATCGCCGTCACCGTCTGAGGCACAGCCGAAAGCAGGCGCATTTGGCCCCATCATTTCGTCCATCAACTCATGCGCCCAAGTGGGGTTGGGATCAGGGTGCATACCACCGAAATCAGGCAAAGGCGTGCCATGCACGACGGAGCCTTTGGCGGCCCCCAGTAAGTCTTCGATAATGGCAGAGGCGTAGGGACCCGTGATGGCGTTCATCGCGTCAAAACGAATCGCCGTACCGCCTGCGATCATTTTGCCAATGGCGGGGAAATCAAAGAGGCTTTGCATCAGATCAACATAGGCTGTGACCGGATCAACGATGTCTATTTGCATATCGCCCAGCGCGGTAGCGCCAATCACAGACAGATCGACGGAACCGCCCTCAAAAATATGGTACTCTTGAATGGATTTGGTCACATCGAAAATCGCGTCAGTAACGCTTTCAGGCGCCGGTCCACCGTTTGACATATTGTACTTAATGCCGAAATCTTCGTCGATTCCACCAGGATTGTGGCTGGCCGATAGAATAATGCCACCATCAGTCTTCATCGACCGAATCAAATGCGATGCAGCAGGCGTTGACAGCAAACCGTTTTGCCCCGCGATGGCGCGTCCAGCCCCATTGGCCGCAGCCATACGCAGGATAATCTCAGTGGCTTTATCGTTGTAAAAACGTCCATCACCACCAACGATCAAGGTCTTGCCTTGCACGCCACCGATGCCATCAAAAATGGCTTGCACAAAATTCTCAAGGTAATGCTCAGTCATGAAAACACGACATTTTTTACGCAAGCCCGACGTCCCCGGCTTTTGACCCTCAATCGGTGCGGTGTTGATCGTTATTTTCGTCATTTCAGCATTCCTTTAGCAAGTTTAAGTGGCCGGCATCAGCGCAAACACACAGACCGAAGCGGCCTGAATGAGCGTCGCGTCGCCCGTGATACATTGCGCACCTACATCTGGCGCAGATGTATCAAGAATCAGTTCCCATGTGTTACCGTCAGCACATGGAGGCAATGTGACTTCGACATCGCCATCGTTGTTTATCACCAAAAACAGTACATCGTCGGAGGCACGGTATTCAGGCGTGCCAAAAGATGTGCGCACTTCAGTGCAAATGGTTTTGGTCTCGGGGCTTTCCCATTCCGCGCGGGTCGGCGGCTTGCCATTGGGCATGCGCCAAAACACATCGGGTTTGCCATCTTTTAGGCGTGGACGCGCATGCAAGAACCGCAATTGGCGCAAAACGTTGTGATCGCGGCGCAGCTTTGTCAGCTTTTGCACAAAGGCGAACAGCTCCTCGTCCGCATCCCCCCAGTTGACCCAACCGATCGGATTGTCTTGGCCAAAGGTATTGTTATTGCCGTTTTGGGTGTTGCCTATCTCATCGCCAGCCAAAATCATCGGCGTGCCTTGTGACAAGAACGAACAGGCGAGCAAATTACGCTGACGCTGCGCACGTGCCGCATTGATGATGGGATCATCTGTCGGGCCCTCAACGCCCATGTTGTCGGAATAATTGTCGTCTTTACCGTCGCGGTTGTCTTCGCCGTTGGCGTCATTGTGTTTGCCGTTATAGCTCACAGTATCGCGCAGGGTCATGCCGTCGTGGCAGGTGACAAAATTGATCGAACTTGTTGCCGCGCGCCCCGAGTGATCAAAGGTCATCGCACTTCCCAAAAGACGCCGACCGACCAAAGGCATCATGCCCTCATCGCCACGCCAAAACTTGCGCATGTCATCACGAAACTTATCATTATATTCTAAAAACGGATGCGGCCAATTGCCAAGCTGATAGCCACCAGGGCCGATGTCCCAAGGTTCCGCGATCAGTTTCACATTGCTCAGCACAGGGTCTTGACCAAGGGAATCCAAGAACCCGCCCTTACGATTGAACCCTTCGGCTTCGCGGCCCAATACGGTGGCCAAATCAAAGCGGAAACCATCGACATGCATGACTTCGACCCAATAACGTAAACTGTCCATGATCATCCGCAACACCATCGGGTGGCGCACGTTCAACGTATTGCCTGTGCCAGTGTCGTTAACGTAGTGGCGCTCGTCGTCAGGCAAACGATAGTAAGACTTATTGTCGAGACCTTTGAACGAAAGCGTCGGTCCAAATTCATTGCCTTCGCCGGAATGATTGTACACCACATCCAAGATTACCTCGATGCCAGCGGAATGAAACCTGCGCACCATGGTTTGAAATTCCCAGATGCCTTCTTGGGTCATATAGCGAGGCTCTGGCGCGAAGAACCCCATGGACTGATAGCCCCAGAAATTGGTCAGGCCAGCCTCTAATAAGAACTTATCATCCAAAAACGCGTGCACAGGCAAAAGCTGCACTGTCGTGACGCCGAGCTTGGTCAAATGCTCCAAAACAGGTTCGGATGACATGCCAAGAAACTTGCCACGCTGCGTCGGTTGCAGATCGGGAAACTCAGCTGTCATACCTTTGACATGCGCCTCGTAAATCACAGTGTCAGACGACGGCGTCTCAGGGCGGCGATCATCGCCCCAATTGAAACTCGGGTCCACAACAAGACTGCGCTGCACATAGGGTGCGGAATCCCGGGTATCGAAACTGAGGTCTTTGTCCTTTGCCCCAATCGTATAGCCCATGATCGCGTCGTTCCAAATCACGCCGCCAGACAGGCGCTTGGCGTAAGGATCGAGCAGCAATTTATTTGGGTTAAACCGATGACCCTCTTCAGGTTTATACAACCCATGAACGCGGTAACCGTAGCTCGTGCCAGGGCTCAGACCTGCGACATAGATATGCCAGACATCGCCATCACGTTCCAACAAAGGGATGCGCGCAATCTCATGCTTGCCGTCATCTGAGAACAAACACAAATCGACCCTTTCGGCGTGCTCGGAAAATACAGCAAAATTGACGCCCTGCCCGTCATAGGTGGCTCCAATAGGACTGGGCCGCCCCGCTGACATAGAATGATTTTTAAGTTTGGTCGGCAGGTCGTGCTTGAGATCAAAGATCACTTGGAAACTCGTTCATAAAGGGCGGCATAAGTCGCAGAAGATGCGTCCCAGCCCAAGTCTTGGTTCATCCCGCGCTTTTGCAGTCGAGTCCAGTCCGATTTGTTTGAAAAGGCCTCCGTGACGCCCTTCAGGCAATAAGCGAATGACAATTGGTCAACGGGGTGAAATTGAAAGCCCGTTGCGACCTTTAATTGTGCTGCCGCAACATTCTGGTTCACCACAGAATCCGCTAAGCCACCCGTGGCCGCAACCACAGGCACCGTGCCGTACCGCAACCCGTAAAGTTGCGTCAGGCCACAGGGTTCAAACCTTGAGGGCACCAAAACGATATCACCGCCCGCAAACATCCGATGCGACAGCGCCTCATCGTATCCGATCCGCAAGCCAACCTTGCCGGGGTGATTGCGCGTTAGCAATCTCAACGCGTCTTCGATCTGCGGATCACCGCTACCGAGAATAGCTAAAGCACCGCCGTTTTCGATGAACGCGTCCGCAGCCCCCGCGATCAAATCCATCCCTTTTTGCGAGGTCAATCGACTGACCACAATCGCTAAAGGACCCGTCGTTGGCGACAAGCCGAACTCATCTATAAGCGCGTTACGATTTTTCTTTTTGCCCGCCAAAGATTTGACCGAATAAGGTATGATTTCGGGATCTGACTCCGGATTCCAAACATCCATATCGATGCCGTTCAAAATGCCAGACAGCTCGCCTGCGCGCGCTGCCAAGACGCCCTCTAGCCCCATGCCAAATTCAGGTCGCATCAATTCCGCCGCATAAGTCGGGCTAACGGTCGTGATGGCATCGGCGTGCACCAAACCGGCTTTGAGGGTGCTGATCTGACCCCAATATTCCAACTCGTCTGAATTGAATGCATCCAAAGGCAGGTCCAGCGCCCCAAGCATCGCGGCCGGTGCAAGCCCTTGAAACGCGATATTGTGTACCGTCATAACCGTACCCACATCGCAAGGCGCTCCGTGCTTTAAATAACTCGGTGCAAGGCCGGCTTGCCAGTCGTGCGCGTGGACAACTTGAGGCCGCCAGCCATCGCTCAGACCATCACGAGCGATTTCAGCCGCGACAAAAGACAAGGCTGCAAAACGCTGAGGATTGTCGGGAAAGTCAATTGGATTGCCATATGGACCACCTTCGCGGTCATACAGATGCGGGGCATCAAGCAACAGCATGACATTGCCGCCCGCTTTGCCTTGCAAGACCCGTACAGGCCCGCCAAATAGATCATCAGATTGCCACAGCACTTTGCGCGCTGCGGCCTTTTTTATCAGCCCCTTATAAGCGGGTAAAAGCGTGCGCATGTCCCATCCATGGGCGGCCACTGCAGCAGGCAAAGCCCCCGCCACATCCGCAAGTCCCCCCGTTTTCACGAGGGGAACACATTCAGAGGTCACGGAAAGAACATTGCGCATTTTCATCACTCCAATACGGACGACCGTTTATCAAGCATCGACTGCGTGATCAAAACGGTGCCCTCGTCTGTGCGGCGGAACCATTTTGCGTCCTCAATCGGATCTTGGCCAACAACCAACCCATCAGGAATGATCACACCGCTATCCACCACACATTTTTTCAGCTGTGCTTGTCGCCCAACCTTAACGTAGGGCAAAGCCACAACTTGATCCAACGACGAAAACGAATGACTGCGCACGCCGGTGAACAAAAGGGACTCTCGAATTTCAGAGCCCGAAACGATACAACCGCCTGAGATCAGCGATGATATGGCCATGCCGCGACGATCATCTTCGTCATGGATAAACTTAGCAGGTGGCACGCTTTCGGAATACGTCCAAATTGGCCAAGTGTTATCGTATAGGTCCAGCGGCGGCGTGAATTGCGTCAGATCGATATTGGCCTGCCAGAACGCATCAATCGTGCCGACATCGCGCCAATACGGCTCGACCTCAAGCCCACTTGTGACGCAACTGTCCTCAAACCGATGCGCGATGGCTTTGCCGCCTTTAACGATTTTTGGAATGATATCGTTGCCAAAATCATGACTCGAATTGGTGTCGTTCATGTCTTCAAGCAGTAATTCACGCAGTAGATCCCAGCGGAACACATAGATGCCCATAGACGCCAAGGCATGATCGGGATCACCTGGAATACAAGGCGGATCACTTGGTTTTTCCAAGAACTGTGTGACGCGGTCTTTGGCGTCGCAATGCATCACGCCAAAGGCAGAGGCCTCCATGCGCGGCACCGTCAAACAGCCGATGGTGACATCAGCGCCTTGATCTAGGTGCTGTTGCAACATGATTTCATAGTCCATTTTGTAAATATGATCACCTGCCAAAATAACAATAAAATCAATGCCGTAGCTGTCAATAATATCGATGTTCTGCGTGACCGCATCAGCCGTGCCCAAGTACCATTTCTCTTCCGAAATACGCTGAGACGCTGGCAAGATATCCAAAAACTCGTTGCGTTCCGCGCGCAAGAAACCCCAGCCACGTTGGCAGTGACGGATCAAGCTGTGGGCCTTGTACTGCGTGGCAATCGCCATTTTACGGATGCCGGAATTAAGCGCATTGGACAGCGCAAAATCGACGATACGCGTTTTGCCGCCAAAATAGACCGCAGGCTTTGCGCGATTGTCTGTCAGCTCTTTCAAACGGCTGCCGCGTCCGCCCGCAAGCACGAATGCCATCGCGCGGTTTGACAAGCGCTGGTTCGGTGTCGGTTTCATCGTGTTTCCTCCCCTTCAATTAAAATCACTGCCGACAAAGGTGGCAATGTCAGTTCAGCGGATTGGGCTTGGCCCATCCATTCAATGTCTTGGGTGTGGACTCCTCCCAGATTTCCACGCCCCACGCCGCCGTAAATTTCGGCGTCAGTATTAATCGCCTCGCGCCAAAACCCACAGCTGGGCAAGCCAACGCGGTGGCTTGTGCGTTCAACAGGCGTCATGTTCAAAATCGTCACAACACGCGGGTCCCCCGCTTTGCCGTGGCGCACATAAACGTAAATGGAATTCTCGACATCTGCGCCCTCAATCCAACCGAAACCGGCGGGGCGTGTGTCGTTCACGTGCAACGCAGGCACAGAGCGGTAAAGCATATTCAGGTCGCGTACCAAATGTTGCATGCCCGCATGTGCAGGCGCGTCCAACAAATGCCAATCCAAACTTTGATTGTGGTTCCACTCATCACGCTGCGCAAACTCTTGCCCCATGAACAAAAGCTTCTTGCCTGGGTGGGTCCACATAAACCCATAGTAGGCGCGCAGGTTGGCAAATTGTTCCCACGCATTGCCCGTCATCTTATTGATCATCGACCCTTTGCCATGCACCACTTCGTCATGGCTGATCGGTAGCACAAAGTTTTCGGTATAGGCGTAGCTGATGGAATGAGTCAGCAAATGATGGTGATATTTGCGATTGATAGGGTCTTCTTCCATGTAGCACAGGGTGTCGTTCATCCACCCCATGTTCCACTTGAACCCGAACCCAAGCCCGCCGTGATCTACAGGTGTCGACACCCCCTGAAAGGCCGTGCTTTCCTCGGCCACAGTCATGATGCCAGGCACTTCGCCATAGACCAAACTGTTCACACCTTGCAAGAATGCTATGGCCTCGTAGTTTTCACGCCCGCCGTCTTTGTTGGGCACCCATTCGCCATCATTGCGCGAATAGTCGCGGTACAACATCGACGCAACGGCATCAACGCGCAGCCCATCAAGGTGATATTCTTCCAACCAATACAAAGCATTGGAACGCATGTAATTGGCCACTTCAACACGACCGAAATTATAGATTAGCGTGTTCCAGTCTTGGTGGAACCCCTCGCGCGGATCACCGTGTTCATAGAGCGCAGTGCCATCAAATTGCGCAAGGCCATGAATGTCTGTTGGAAAATGCGCAGGCACCCAATCGAGCAGAACCCCAAGACCCTTGTTGTGCGCAGCGGTGACAAGCGCGCGAAATTCCTCTGGCGTGCCGTGGCGAATTGTCGGTGCAAACATGCCAATCGGTTGATAACCCCAAGAGCCATCAAAAGGATGTTCGGTGATCGGCATCAATTCGATATGGGTAAACCCCATGTCGGCTGCGTAATCGACCAATTGATCGGCCAACTCGATATATGACAGCGGGCGATTGCCATCAGCGCGTTTCCAGCTGGCCAAATTGACTTCATAGATAGAAATCGCCGCATCAATATTTTGTGCCTTGGCGCGGGTGCTCATCCACGCATCATCTGCCCATTCAGGGTTTTTGATATCACGCACCACAGATCCGGTTTTTGGGGGATGCTCTGAGCCAAGTCCAATTGGGTCAGCTTTCAGTGGCAAGTCCTGCCCATCCGCGCCACGGATCGCATATTTATAAACCTCGCCCCCAGACAGATCCGGCACGAAAATTTCCCAAACGCCAGATTGCCCAAGCATACGCATACCGTGTCTGCGGCTATCCCAAACGTTGAAGTCGCCAACAACGGAAACGCGCTGCGCATTTGGCGCCCAAACGGCAAATCGCACACCATCGACACCTTCATGGGACATCGGTGTGGCGCCCAACACATCCCAAATCCGGTTCATCGAACCTTCACCCAAGTAGTAAAGATCGTCTTCTGTTAGGCTGCTCGCGAAAGCGTAAGGATCATTAAATACCCACTCTGTATCGCCAAAATGGGCCTCGATTTTATAAGGCACGTCTTTCGCCAAAAGCGCACAGAACAATCCGGGCGCGAATGGCACCGGAACCATTTTGGTTCGTGTCTTTTTGCCCGTCAAACAGATGCACTGATCTGCATCAGGCACGAAAATGTTCAAAGCATACCCGTCCGCATGCGCTCGCAATCCAAGATAACCAAAAGGATTGGTCAATCGAGCCTGTACCAAATCTTGCGCCACGTCTTGTGGTAAGGCAGCGACGAGACCATCTTTCTGGCTATCGGAATTAGGCATGTGTTCAGCTGTCTTTCTTTACATTTTTCTATAGACGCGGCCTCATACCGAGACACACACTTCTTCAAAAATCATCTGAAGCAATAAGAGTGTTCAATTCATTCCCGTACTTGCAATATTGTTGCGCAAACGTCTAAACGTCCACCTCTTAATGCTCTTTCTTCACTCAATCGCCACCGTGCCGTTGGCGGTCTCAAAAAATGCGAACCCGAAAGCAGGCAATTTCAGTTTTGCGCCTTTGACTACAGCATGCGCTTCACCAACTTGTTTAGCATCAGCGACCAGAGCCACCGTTTGCGCGACGTCCGAAAGATTGAAAATGCCAGTGAGAACCACATCGTCCAAAGTCCGACTGACGGCTAAGAGCGGTTCGGCGACTGTTGGGAAGGACGTCTCGCCAAAGCGCAACTCATTACGCTCTTTGCGGAACGCCAAAGCGGTGCGATAAGCGGCCAAGGTGCTATCGTCTTTGGTCTCTTGTCCAGACACAGATCGCGTGATTTGCGGCGCTTTCACTGGCAACCATGGGTCACCCGAAGAGAACCCTGCATGGGGTTCAGACGCATCCCAAACCATCGGCGTACGACAGCCGTCGCGCCCTTTGTTATCGGGCCAAAAATCTATGTAGCCCAGATCGCGCAGCTCATGGAACTCGATATCCGTTTCGATCTGCCCCAGTTCTTCACCTTGATAGATGCCCAACGCACCCGGGAAGCTGATCAACATATTGATCGCTTGACGTGCGACTGTGTTTTGCAACTCGGGCGTACTGGCCCAACGCGTTACATGGCGTTGCACATCGTGGTTTGAAAAGGACCAGCAAGGCCAGCCATCAGGCGCTTTGTTCAAGAACTCCAAAATACAGTTTTTGAAGTGATCTGGATGGTGATCATGGCTGAGCATGGCAAAAGAATAGGCCATGTGCAATTTATCGCCGCCAGAGGTGTATTCGCCCATAACCTCAACTTGCCGCAGACCGTCCTCGCCCACTTCACCGATCAGCATGCGATCATCGAATTCATTCATCAACGCGCGAATGCGCTGTAAAACCTTAATGTTTTCTGGCTGAGTTTTTGAAAACAGATGCGTCTGTGCCTCATAAGGATTACCTGGGAAGCTGTCCCAATTTGACGCCGGGTTGTCGCGCAATTTCTTGTCATGCACATAGAAGTTCACGGTATCAAGACGGAACCCATCCACGCCACGTTCCAACCAAAACCGCATTGCGTCGATCAAAGCCGTGACAACCTCAGGATTGTGGAAGTTCAGATCAGGCTGCGAGACTAAGAAGTTATGCATGTAATACTGGCGACGGCGCGCGTCGAACATCCATGCAGAACCGCCAAAAACAGACGGCCAGTTTGTCGGCGGCGTGCCATCTTTTTTCGGATCAGCCCAAACATACCAATCGGCTTTGGGATTGGTCTTATCTTTGCGGCTTTCAATGAACCAAGGGTGTTGGTCCGAAGTATGCGACAAGACCTGATCGATAATCACTTTCAACCCAAGCGCGTGCGCTTTTGCAACCAGATCATCGAAATCTTCGACAGTGCCAAACAGAGGATTGACGCTGGTGTAATCGGACACGTCATAGCCCATGTCTTTGTCGGGCGATGTGAAAAAAGGTGACAACCAAATGGCATCGACACCCAAAGACGCAACATAATCCAATCTGCGCGTAATGCCTTTCAAATCGCCGACACCGTCACCGTTGTCGTCTTGAAAAGACCGTGGGTAAATCTGATAGATTACGGCATCCCGCCACCATTCGCGCATATTTGTCTGTCCTTTTTTCCGTCCGTCCACAAGCCAGCTTTCATTCGCAAGATCAACTGTTAGCGCTAACCGCATCGAACACAGTAAATCTCAAAAGCAATTCGCGCCCCATAAAAGAAGGCGTGTGACCGTTGCTAGAATCACACTCAAGCCGCGTTTCAAACCAAGTACAACCCAAATCGAATACTCCCTGCGGCGAAGCTTAGTCACCACACGACAGATCGAGGCTTTCCTAAATTCCGCTCTTTGGGCGCGCCGCAGAGCATCATCACGCTAAGCTCAAAGTGTTTTCATCCACTCGAGAGACGCATCTGTGTCGCCATTCGGCTTATACTCAGCACCAAGTGGCACGGTGTAACCGAGATCACGAATGACCCGAAAAACATGCGCGTAATTCAGTTCGCCATGATCAGGTGTGCCGCGGTCGGGGACAGATGCAAATTGGATATGACCAATTATTGGCAACAGTGTTTTCAATCGGTGGCCAATATCCCCTTCCATCAGCTGCACGTGGTAGCAGTCAAACATCAGTTTTAGGTTTGATAAGTCCACGTCCTCAATCACGGTTCTCGCCTGTCCTGTTGTCGACAAAAAGTAATTCGGGGCGTCATATTTGTTCAAAGGTTCAATCAAAATCGTGATGTCATGCTGCGCAGCATTTTTACAAGCATAGGCCAGGTTTTCGACAAAACACTCATGCGCGCGCTGCCCTGAAGCAAAGCCTGCCATAACGTGAATGTTGGGGACATTTAACGCAGTTGCATAGGCCATGGCTTCATCGATTGCGGCACGGGCGTCTGCCTCTCGTCCGACCAATGCAGACAGTCCATTTTCGTCTTTAGACGTGTCACCACGGCTTGTGTTCAAACCAAGCATTGGCAAACCAGTCTCGGCCAGTGCGTTCGATATGTCTTTTATATCAAATTCATACGGCCAGTGACATTCAACTGCATCAAAGTTCGCGGCCTTTGCCGCGCGGATCGCATCGGGGAGCGAGCGGTCTGCCCAAAGAAATCCTAAATTGGCAGATAGTTTCATTCATCCCACTCCACATCAAATTTTTGGACCACATCTTTGATCTGTTGATCCGTCAAAATATTGGCCTTCATGCTGCGCAGCATGAAGGCCAGCTTGGCACTCTCTTCCAGCTCTTCAATCGCGTTGCAGGCGGCTTCAATATCCTTGCCCGCCACGACAGGTCCATGGTTTGCCAACATCACGGCAGAGCGCTTGCCCGCAAGCCCACGCACCGCCTGCCCCATCGCCGGATCACCCGGCAAAAAGAACGGCAGCAGTTTGACTTTTCCCAGCTTCATGATCGCATAAGGTGTTACTGGCGGGATGAAATTGTCGGGGTCGGCATCTGGCAGCATCGACAAGGCCACAGAATGACAAGAATGCAAATGCACCACTGCGCCAGCTGTCGAGCGAGTGTCATAGAACGCAGAGTGCAGCGGCATTTCTTTGGTCGGCGGGTCCCCACTTATCAACACACCTTTTGCGTTAAAGCGACTTAAAGTGGCCGGATCAAGCCGCCCAAAGCTGGTGCCGGTAGGCGAGACCAAAAGCCCGCCGTCTTCAGTGCGCGCAGAGATGTTGCCCGTGCTGCCTCCGGTCAATCCGCGATCAAACATAGACTTTGCAAGGACGCAAATCTGTTCGCGCAAGCGCGCTTCTGTGCTCATGGTTGTTCCAATACGTTCAAAGCCTCTTTGAAGAATGTCTCGGTGCCAAAGTTTCCTGATTTCAACGCAATAGCAATGTTATAGCTATTTGAGACAGCATAACACCACGGCACACCGGGGGCGATTTCGGCACCTATGGCCAAGTCTGAAATACCAAGCGCCAAGGCAACCGCGCCTGATGTTTCACCGCCAGCCGCAATAATACGTCTTGCGCCCTGATCGCGTGCGGCAACAACGAGTTCGGCCAAAGCCTCTTCAACGATTGCACCTGCACGTGCGACCCCCAAGGCGTCTTGTGCTGCACGTACTTGGTCAGGCTCGGCTGAGGCGTAGATGAGGGGGGCTGTGGTCAAATCTTGTTCTGCCAACCAACGCAAGGCTGCACCCACACCCTGTTGAGCCAGTTCAATTGGGTCCAGACGGAAACTTGGTGCCAGCTGGCTGTAGGCCGCCACTTGCGCTCGCGTCATTTTGGAACAACTGCCCGATAAAATCACAGCTTGATCAGACAAATCTGGTTTGACGGCGGCAGGGGCATTTCTGGGCAACAGGCCCTGTTTGACATAGATGCTTGGCAATGGCATCGCGACAGCACTGCCACCTGTCATCAACTTCATGTCCCAGCAGGCCTCTGCGATCGTTTGCAGGTTCTCATCTGCGACGGCATCCACAACAACATGAGCAATATTTTCGACCCGCAATGCTGCAAGTTCGCTGCGCAGCATTTCTGCCCCCTGCGCCACGACACGCTGGGGCGCAAGGCCGACAGGTTTGGTAACTTGCGGCATCAACAGGCGCATCAAATTGCTATCTGTCATCGGCGTTAGCGGATGGTCCTTCATCGGGCTTTCTGCCAAGGGCTGCTGACCAACAAATAGATTGCCCATGTAAATTGAGCGTCCGTTTTCTGGGAACGCAGGACAGTAAATCGTTTGATCCGTACCTATGTCGGCCATCAAAGCCTCAGCCACGGGACCGATGTTGCCTTGCGCTGTGCAATCGAAGGTCGAACAGTATTTCCAAAAGAACCGCTCAGCGCCGGCCGCTTTCAACCATGCCAATGCTGCACGGCATTCCGCTACGGCCTCATCCACGGGAGAGGTTCTACATTTCAGTGCAATCACTTCGAATGCTGACGTATCCTTCGGTGGCGTGGTGGGCACGCCCAACCGCAACCGCACTGCAACGCCAGAGCGTGACAGCAATCCTGCCAAATCCGTCGCGCCGGTGAAATCATCTGCAATACAGCCAAGTACAGGCTTCATGGTTTCGGTTCCGGCAATGTGATGCTGGATTGAGCGGCATAGACTTTGGTGATGGCCGAGTCGTCCTCAAGCCCAAGCCCCATCCCTTGAGCCGTCAAGTAAAGCTGCAATGCAGTCGATGCGAGAGGCGTGGAAAACTGAGATCCGCGCGAAATGTCTTGCACGATGCCTAGGTCTTTTGGCCAAATATTGATCAGGCTTGCAGGGCTGTAATCTGCCACGGCCATTTTCGGCCCACGGTTTTCAAGCGCCCAGCTGGTGCCCGCGGATTTACTGATCACATCGATCATCAATTCAGGTTCGATCCCTTGCGAAATGCCAAAGGTCATCGCCTCTGCGCAGGCGGCAATTTGCACGCCCACCAGAAGCTGGTTCACGGCCTTCATCGCCGAGCCTGCACCCGCACTATCACCCAATCTAAAGACATTAGAAGCAATCGCATCCAGCGTCGGGGCGAGGGCTTCGTACGTTTCAGGGCTGCCCGACGACATTACCGACAACTCGCCTTTAGCGGCGCGCGCTGTGCCACCAGACACAGGCGCGTCGAGATAGAACAGGCCGAGATCCCGACAGCGTTTTTCCATATCGCGGGCGAAATCAGGCGCGACAGTGGCACTCGACAAAATCGCAGCCCCCTTTCGCAACTTTGCGGCAATACCTTTTGGTCCGAACAAAACAGATTCGGTTTGCGCAGCGTTCAAGACAATGATCACCACGGTATCAAGATCGCCAGCAACATCGTCCATCGCGCCTTGGGAACCACCAAGCGTCTGGAAACGCTCGACTTGCACCGGATTAATGTCAAAGCCGTGCACTGTGTGGCCCGCGCGCAATGCAGATTGCGCAACGCCAAACCCCATTGATCCAAGGCCAACCACGCCAACTGTCTGTTTAATTTCGCTCATGTTCCGCCCCATTTATGTAAAATTTTGAAATCAAATTCGCATTACGCGCACTGATTGCTTGAATTTGGTATACCAAAATGCATATTCGTATGGCAACGCTCAATATGCACAATTCGCGTCCGACGCTCAGGCAGACGCAAAGGGAGGATCGCCGCATGAAAGCTCAACTGCAATTTGCAGACAACCTGTCACGGCTTGGGACAGAATCTGCTTTCGAAGTTTTAGCGCGCGCGCAAAGCTTGGCCGCACAAGGTCGTGACATTATCAATCTTGGAATTGGCCAGCCCGATTTTCAAACGCCTGAGAATATTGTCGAGGCTGGAATCAAAGCGCTGCGTGACGGTCACCATGGCTACACGCCTGCAAACGGCCTGCCACAGTTGCGCGAGGCCGTGGTCGCAGATTTGCACCGACGTCATACCGTCGAGGTAGACCCAAAAAATGTTGTCGTTGTGCCCGGTGGCAAGCCGACGATGTTCTTTGCCATCACAATGTTTGGCCAACCCGGCGTGGACATCATTTATCCCAACCCAGGGTTTCCGATTTATGAAAGCGTGATCAACTATTCAGGAGCAACCCCTGTGCCGATGGCGCTGAGCGAAGAAAACGGCTTTGCCTTTTCCGCCGAGGCCGTTCTTGCGCAGATCACCGACAGAACGCGACTGATCATTATCAACAGTCCTGCCAACCCAACGGGCGGCGTGACACCAAAGGTGGAAATCGACAAACTGGTTGCGGGCCTTTTAGAGCACCCGCACGTGGCGCTGATGTCCGATGAAATCTATTCCAACATGTTGTATGGCGGGCGCGAACACGTCAGCCTATTGCAATATCCAGAAATCAGAGATCGGTTGATCATGCTGGATGGCTGGTCAAAAACCTATGCCATGACAGGCTGGCGGATTGGCTATGCTGTTTGGCCAGACTCTATGGTCGATCACGTCACCCGCTTGTGCATCAACGATCATTCTTGCGTCAACGCGGCCACGCAGTTTGCGGCGACGGAAGCGCTTAACGGACCGCAGACAGCAGTGCACAGCATGGTTGCACAATTCGATTCGCGCCGCAAAATCATCGTGCGTGACCTCAATACCTTGCCTGGTGTACGCTGCCCCGATGCCGCTGGCGCATTCTATGCTTTCGCCAATATCGAAGGCACGGGCATGACGTCTGTCGAAGCGCAAAACAAATTCTTGAACGACGCAGGTGTTGCAACTGTTGCAGGCACATCTTTTGGCGCGTGGGGCGAAGGTTACGTGCGTTTTTCTTATGCGAACTCAACTGAAAACATCTCTGAGGCCATCAGCCGCATCCGCGGACTTCTGTAAAACTTTGAAAGGGCATTTCAAATGACCGACACACCACTTCTTATCCTTGGCGCAGCTTTCTCAGATGAGGAGCGCGCGCGTCTTGAAACGGCACATGCCGCGATCTTTGCAGGCTCACCTGATGAGGTTGCAAGCTTGCCAGAGGCATCGCGCGCCACAGTCAAAGCCATCACGTTCAAAGGGCACAATCCTTTGAACGGCGATGTTATGGACTTGTTGCTAAACCTTGGCGTCATCGCGAATTACGGCGTCGGCTATGATGCGATCAATGTCGAAGACGCCTCTGCACGCGGTATCAAAGTGACGAACACACCGGATGTTTTGAACGACGACGTGGCAGACATAGCTGTCGGCATGATGATTGCTCAGTCACGCAACATGGTTGCTGCCGACGCGTTGGTGCGCTCTGGCAAATGGGCTGCGGGGGAAAGCCTGCCGCTTAATCGCAAAATGTCTGGGTCTTCTGTTGGTATCGTCGGACTTGGCCGGATTGGCCGCGACATCGCGGATCGTTTGGCGGCATTTAAAATGGACATTCACTACCATGCGCGTTCTGAAAAAGAGACGCAGGGCTGGACATACCACGCCGATGTGGTGTCTTTGGCCTCGGCTGTTGATTATCTTGTCATCGCCCTTGTAGGCGGTAAAGAGACCGAAAAATACGTCTCGCGCGACGCCATCGCAGCCCTTGGTCCACACGGCGTGATCGTCAACATTTCGCGCGGCAGCACCATCGATGAAGAAGCGCTGATTGAAGCCTTAGCCAACGGCACCATAGCCGGCGCAGGTCTTGATGTGTTCAACGACGAGCCAAAAATTGACGAGCGATTTTATGCGCTGGAAACAGCCGTATTGCAGCCACACCAAGGTTCAGGCACCGTTGAAACGCGTCGCGCTATGGCTGAACTACAACTGGCCAATGTGTCTGCACATCTTAGCGGCACAGACCTGTTGACACCCGTCAACTAAGCCAAGCCATTTGTCAAAAAGGGCGCCTCAATTGGGCGCCCTTTTTCGTATCTATGTGCCTGTCAAAGACCATCACGCGTTGGGTTGATCGTCTTCGATGTAGTAGCGGATGTTTTCTTCAAAGCTCTCGTCAGCGTTCAAACCGAGTGCAAGCGCCTTCTTTGTTTCGAACTTAAACTGCCAACCTTTGGCGATTGCCCAGACGGCATCGTCAGCCTCATAAGTGATCAGTTTTTCAGGCTCAGGCCCTGCAACAGCTGCCATCGCGTCGATCATTTCACCGATGGTCAAATTTTGTCCGGGCATGGTCATGCAGCGGTTTTGACCAAAATCTGCCGCAGGGATTTCAGCCCCTTTGATCAGATTTTCAATACATTTGCGTGGCGACAAATAGAAGTGTGGGAAGTCGCGACTGACAGGGCAATTGGACGCGATACCATTCAAAGGCTCACGGAAAATCGACGACATAAAGCCAGAGGCCGCGCGATTGGGTTTGCCGGGTCGTACTGAAATCGTTGGCAGGCGGAACCCGCGTCCATCGATCAGGCCACGGCGGGAATAGTCGTTGACCAACAATTCGCCGATGGCTTTTTGCGCGCCATAAGATGTCTGCGGGTTGAGCAAGGTCTGATCCGTAATCACATCCGGTAGATCGCCACCGAAACACGCCACAGAGGATGTGAACACAACCACAGGCGCGTGCGGCAAGGCGCGGCAACGTTCCAAAACGTTCAGCGTGCCCATCATGTTGATGCGCATCCCCAAATCAAGATCTTCTTCGGCTTGACCAGACACAATAGCAGCCAACAGATAGACGACATCAACATCTTCTGAAATCAACTGGTTCACTTGCGCCGCATCAGAGATGTCGCAAGTGGCCGTTTCAACCGCGAACGTGGCCTCAACAGTTGCAGGGTCAACAACATCCGCCAACACGAGCGTGTCGATGGCGTCCCCCCGCATTGTGCCGCGCAAAGCCAGTGAATGTGCGAGCTTCTGACCAACAAAACCGCCGCCCCCAACAATAAGAATTTTCATAATCTGTCTCCCAGTTTTATTAGATAAGATCGCGTGCAGCGAGGTTGCGCATCAAGGCTGATGTGCCAAAAGTCCACGCCGGACATTGCGTTGACAGACGCACCGTATTGGTGAGCGCGCCGAGCGTTGGTTCCGAAATGGTCACCACATCGCCCATTTTATGTGTGAAGCCCTGCCCCTTGGTGTCGCGGTCTTTGACCGGCGCAAACAGCGTGCCAAGAAACAGGAAAAACCCGTCGGGATATTGATGATGACGGCCAATGGTTTGGTCAACGATGCTTTGCGGCGTGCGCGAAATCTTGTTCATCGAGGACCGCCCATCCATCACAAAACCGTCGTCGCCTGAGACCTTAAGATCCACTTCGGCATTTTGCACAGTGTCCATGCCAAACGTGTCATCGAACAAGCGCACGAAAGGCCCGATGGAACAGGATGCATTGTTGTCTTTGGCCTTGCCCAACAACAAAGCAGACCGGCCCTCGACATCGCGCAAATTAACATCATTGCCCAAGGTCGCGCCCACAACCTTGCCCGTCGAAGTGACAGCCAAAACGATTTCGGGTTCAGGATTGTTCCAACTCGACATCGGATGCAAGCCAACAGACGCGCCCCAGCCAACGGCGCCCATGGGCTGCGATTTTGTGAAAACCTCAGCGTCGGGGCCAATGCCCACTTCTAAATATTGCGACCACAGGCCTTCGGCTTGCAACACCGTTTTGATCTCCATCGCCTTGTCAGAACCCGGCACAATACCCGACAGGCTGTCGCCAATACGTGCTTTGACTCGTGTGCGAATTTCTTCGGCGCGGTCCGCGTTGCCCGCGGCTTGCTCTTCGATCACGCGCTCGACCATGCTTTCGGCAAAGGTCACGCCAGAGGCTTTGATCGCTTGCAAATCAGCCGGGGCCAAAAAATGCAAAACCGCATCACCAGCACCTTCAACGGACCCATTGGCAACATCGCTCAACGTACCAATTGTCTCACCTTTAGCGGCACGCACGAAAGCCAATAGATCATCGCGTTCCAAAAGATCGCGCATGGTGGGCGCATCCTTTGATGTGATGTCGATCACCGCATCACCGCGCAAAACAACGAGACATGGACCGATGTCAGGCCGCCAAACGCGGCCAACAAATGTGGCGTCCGGCGTTGGGTTTGAAAAGGGAATCATAAGTTTACTTTCACAGATCAACTGCAGGAAAAATTTTGCCGGGGTTCAGAATGTTATTTGGATCCAAAGCGGCCTTAACGGCGCGCATATATGCAACGGCTGGCCCGTGTTCGGCCTCCATATATTTAGCTTTTCCAAGGCCGATCCCATGTTCTCCGGTGACGGTGCCGCCAAGACGCAACGCAAGTTTGCAAAGATTGTCGCTGAACTCTTTGACCCGAGCCAGCTCATCTGCGTCCTCGGGATCGATGCCAATGCCACAATGGAAATTGCCGTCCCCAACATGACCAACAATCGTCGAGGTGAGCCCCAAACGCTGGCTGCTCTCTTTGGCCTCAACGACAGCTTCGGCCAGTCGCGAGATCGGCACGCAAACGTCTGTGGACATCAAATGCTTGCCGGGGCTAAGTGCGCGCGACGCGTAATGTGCTTTGTGCCGCATGGACCAAAGGGCTGTACGTTCCTCGGCCTTTGACGTCCACGAAAACGCCTGCGCCGAGAACTCCGCAGCGATATCACCAAAACTTTCCGCCTGTTCAGCAACTGACGCAGGTGAGCCGTGGAATTCTACAAACAGATGTGGTTTCTCAGGCAGATCGCTTTTGGAATAGGCGTTAAAGCCGCGCACCATAACGTCGTCCAACAGCTCTATACGCGCCATTGGGATACCCGATTGAATGGTCAAGATGACGGTATTCACCGCGTCTTCGATGCTGTCAAAGTAACAGGTCGCAGCGGACATCGCCTCTGGAACGCCGTGTAATTTCACAGTCAGTTCCGTGATGATGCCCAACGTACCCTCAGACCCGATCAAGAGGTGGGTGAGATCATACCCAGACGAAGTCTTGCGTGCACCAGTGCCAGTGCGAATGATGGTGCCATCGGCCGTCACGACCTCTAGCGCCAAAATATTATCGCTCATCGTGCCGTATCTGACTGCCGTCGTGCCAGAGGCCCGCGTCGCGGCCATGCCACCAATCGAAGCATTCGCGCCCGGATCAACTGAAAAGAACAACCCTGTGTCGCGCAAATGCGTGTTGAGTTCTTCACGCGTCAATCCGGGTTGAACCGTGACTGTAAGGTCTTCGTCATGCACCTCTAAAACTTTGTTCATTTTAGAGAAATCAAGCGTCACGCCACCTTGGACGGGCAAGTGCTGCCCTTCCAAACACGTGCCCGCGCCGTAAGCCACAATCGGGCAGGCGTGGGTGTTACAAAGCTTGACGATCTGCGACACGTCATCAGTGTTTTCTGGAAAAACAACAGCATCAGGCGGGGTATGGGGAAAGTATGTCTCATTTTCGCCATGCTGCGCACGCACGGCATCAGACGTCACCAAACGATCCCCCAACAGACGCTCAAGCACTTTGAGAGCAGATTGAATTGTCATAAGAAAATCCTTTTTCTAGTGCAGATAGGGGACTGCATCACCCTGCCCCGCGCATCGAAAGTATCGCCAAAGCAACAACCAGCAACATAGAGGCGGCCATGGCGTAATTGATCGTACGCTGGGTCTTTTCAGTTAAATCCAGCCGGTGTAAAACAACCCCTGCATAGAGCCATCCCAGATGGATCGGAATCCACAGCACTGCGATCAGAGCAAGTTTGACGCTTGCCTCTAGAATCAAGTTGTCTGGGATAAAGGCGAAGCCCGAAAAGAACGCGATGTTGACGCTATAGGCTTTGGGATTGATGGCTTGCAGCAAAATTCCTTGCCCTATGCTCGGGGCGTTTTGGGCCTCAACAAAGGCTATTTTTGATCCTGCGAAGGCAATTTTGGCAGCGAGATATGTCAAGTAAACGACCGAGCACACCAGCAAAACAGTGCGCACGGCTGGCTGGGACAGGAGCACAGCGGCAATCCCCGAAATAGACGCCAACGCCACAAGGTTTGACCCGATGAACAACCCCACGACATAGCGCAGGCCAATGCGAAACCCGAAAGCAGCACCGACACCTGCCGCCGACAAAACGCCGGGGCCGGGTGTTACAATTAGGAAAAAGACCGCGCTCATAAAGATCAGCATATTGCGGCAACCGAAGTTGAATTGTTTTTCATGAGCGCCCTCTCCCGCAAAGCCGAAAACGGACTTCGCACATGTCTTGCATAACCTGTAAAATGGTATACCATTTTTGGGGAGCATCAAGACCAAGTTGCAAGTTTACAAATAATAACCCACTCAAAGGACATCGTGCCCCTATGAAACTGTTCGACCTCACCGGAAAAACCGCCCTTATCACTGGCTCATCAATGGGCATTGGATTCGCGCTTGCACGCGGGTTGTGCGAAGCTGGGGCGCAAGTGATCCTCAACGCGCGCGGCGCAGACAAACTGGACGCTGCCGCCGCCGAATTGCGCAAAGAGGGCCATACGGTTTTCACCCTGCCGTTTGATGTCACAGACCACGCAGGCGTCGCAGCGGCCGTGAACGGATTTGAAGAAGACCACGGCCCCATCGACATTTTGTTCAACAATGCAGGCATGCAACATCGCACGCCTTTACACGAATTCCCCGCAGATAAATTTGAACAATTGATGAAAACCAATGTGATGTCAGTGTTTAACGTTGGCCAAGCCGTCGCGGTTCATATGATCAAACGCGGCACTGGCAAAATCATCAACATCGCGTCGGTTCAAACTGCCCTCGCCCGTCCCGGTATTGCGCCTTATACAGCCACAAAAGGCGCTGTTGCCAACCTGACCAAAGGTATGGCCACAGATTGGGCTCCGCTTGGATTAAACTGCAACGCCATCGCGCCGGGATATTTCGATACGCCGCTAAATGCCGCTCTCGTTGCCGATCCCGAGTTCAGCTCATGGTTGGAAAAACGCACACCAGCTGGGCGCTGGGGCCAGATCGAAGAGCTTGTTGGCGCAGCTGTGTTCTTGTCGTCCAATGCATCAAATTTCGTAAACGGGCACACTCTATTCGTTGATGGCGGCATTACAGCCTCACTTTAAACCAATATTCCAACGACCCACTCACTGATCCTTTGGGAGGAGGAAACAATGACAGAGAAACCAACAGTAGGCTTTATTGGCGTAGGCTTAATGGGCCACGGTATGGCGGCAAATATTCTTAAAGGCGGCTATCCGTTGTACATTAAGGGCAATAGCAACCGCGAACCGATTGATGATCTTGTCTCAAAGGGCGCCGTTGAAATCACCAGCCCCAAAGAAATGGCAGCGCTTTGCGATGTCATTCATCTGTGTTTGCCAAACAGCGATTCAGTTGAGGCCGTCATCCGCGGCGACGACGGTATTTTGGCTGGCAGCAAAGCGGGGCTGGTCGTTGTAGATTCGAGCACTGCGAATCCGACATCCACTGTCGCTTTGGCCGAAGAATTGGAAGCCGCCGGCATGCATATGGTCGATGCACCTTTAGGCCGCACGCCAAAAGAAGCAGAGGCCGGCATGTTGGATGCCATGGTCGGCGCAGATGATGCGATTTTCGCCAAGGTCTTGCCCATCATCGATTGCTGGGCAGGGATCATCAATCACGTGGGGCCTGTTGGCTCTGCGCATAAGATGAAACTCATCATGAATTTTATATCGATGGGCTATGCCGCGCTTTATTCTGAGGCGCTGAGCATTGGTGTTAAATCGGGCGTTTCACCGCAGGTCATCAATGACGTGATCGGCGCGTCGCGCTTGTCCAACGGGTTCTTTGAAACCTTCATGGGCTGCGCTGTTGGACGTGACATGGACATCCATAAATTCTCGATCACCAATGCCTCAAAAGACGTGCATTACGCCTCTGCTATGGCGTCCAGCACACGCACGCTGAACCCTGTCGGCGAAGCTGTGAAATCCTATTATACTTTCGTCGAAGCCAATGGGCATGGCGCCGATTATTTGCCTCATTTGGCGGATCATGTCGCGAAGATGAATGGATTTGATCTGGCCGAAGCCGTTCGAAAAGGCGCGAAGTAAACACTCTATTTCCAGACATAGGAACGCCGCCCCAGCGAATTGCAAGGGGCGGCGTTCCCGCTTCAATCGATGTATTTCACGTCATTGCTGTCAAGCATATCCAAAATATTCTGCGGCACTTTAAGACCCTCTTCGACCTTTTTATCAAGCGTGGCCTCGAGCACTTTAATATCCACCAGCCGCGCGAGCACGGCGTCAATGTCTGCAAAAGGCACCACAACCACGCCATCGCGATCGGCGACGATCATATCGCCAGTTTCAACCTGACGCCCACCGATATTGACGCCAAATCCAATGGTGCCCGGCCCTGTCATCATTGGAGAATCCGGCGTTAGCCCTGTGCACCAACAGGGCAGTCCGACTTTCGCCACGCCCTCAAAATCACGGATTGGTCCGTCGGTCACATAGCCCACAGCACCGCCGTTCTTGGCCATTCCCATGACGCGGTCTCCAACGGTGGCGCAGCCTTGGTAACCGTCAACACCCGCGACCAATACATCGCCCTGCTGTATAAAACTCAACGCGGCAAAGGTCGCCAAAACATCACCCGGCCCGTTGTAGGCGGTAAGCGCGGGCCCCGCCGCGGTAAAAGGCAATCCCTCAGCAACACCAAGTGCCTGAATACTAAGGTGCATCGCGCCGATCCCGTCCATCGCATCGGCGACAAAGCCCGTGGGCACACCTTGAAACGCATCAATCTGCGCCTGATTTGGGCGCTGTCTAAGCCGTTTTATTTTAAGAGTGGCGGGTTGTTCCAGCATAGTTGCGTCCCTCGGTTTAAGCTAAGGCGTTAAATCATTTCAAGTTTTCAGACTGCGCGAACAGTTTGGCAAAAACCAATCCGTTTGCCGTCGCATCACAGCGTGCTGCTGTAATTTGTGTTTGCTCGGTCGGTGCTGCGCGCAGCATCGACAGTTCTGTCATACGCTGACATTGCAATTTGTTTTGCAGCAAATCGAATTTCACTTCGATGCCTGCGATACTCGCAATGTCTTCGCCACCTTTGTCTAACACAAGGTCCATGCGCGCGCCGATATACTGTGTCCACGTTGTTTGCGCCTCAAGAAAACACTGCAAAGCGGCCTGCGGCGCATCTGCAGTGAATTGAATGCACGCGCCAAGCGCCTCGTTCACGCAGGCGATGACGGGGCTGCCATTTTGCATTTGCGTTGCCAGGCAGGCTTCAACCTGATCTTGCGACTGCAGCATTTCGTCTGCACTCAGTGGGGCGGTGGGGGCAACACAAACCGCCGCGATCAAAACAAGTCGTTTCATTTGATTTCCCGATCATCATTTGACGCAAGCGCCATCCATAATTGCTCTTGCATTTGGTATACCAAATCGCGATGCTATGCAAAGCAACAATGATTACGTGATCTATTTTTCAGATCAATGGATCACGATGGAAGGGCGAAAGATGAGCAATACACGGGCTGGAAAAAGATTCAGATCACAAGAATGGTTTGACAATCCCAACAACCCGGGCATGACAGCGCTCTACCTAGAGCGTTATCAAAATCAGGCCTTTACCGTCGAAGAACTGCAAGATGAGCGCCCGATCATTGGCATCGCACAATCTGGATCTGATCTTGCCCCTTGCAACAAAATCCACGTGTTTTTGATGGACCGGATCAAAGCGGGCATCCGCGATGGCGGCGGCATCCCGATGGAATTTCCTGTTCATCCGATTCAAGAAACCGGCAAACGCCCGACCGCCGCTCTTGATCGCAACCTGTCTTATTTGGGCCTAGTCGAGGTGTTGCACGGTTATCCGATTGACGGCGTTGTCTTGACCACGGGCTGTGACAAAACCACCCCAGCGATGTTGATGGGGGCGGCCACAGTCGACATTCCCGCCATCGCGTTGAACGGCGGTCCCATGTTGGACGGCTGGTGGAAAGGCGAACGTGCGGGTTCGGGCACCATCATCTGGGAAAGCCGCCGATTATTGGCTGAAGGCAAAATCGACTACGAAGAATTTATCAAACGCGCCTGTTCATCAGCCCCTTCCCTTGGGCATTGCAACACCATGGGCACGGCGTCCACGATGAACGCGATGGCCGAGGCTTTGGGCATGTCTTTGACCGGAAACTCCGCCATTCCCGCGCCGTTTCGCGAGCGCATGAATATGGCTTATGAGACTGGCAAACGCATTGTCGGCATGGTGTTGGAAGACCTCAAACCCTCTGACATTATGACGCGCGAGGCGTTCGAGAACGCAATCGTGACGAACTCTGCCATCGGTGGTTCCACCAATGCGCCGCCCCATTTGCAAGCCGTCGCACGCCATATCGGTGTCGAATTGAATGTGAAGGACTGGGAAACTGTCGGCTTTGATGTGCCGCTTTTGGTCAACATGCAGCCTGCGGGCAAATATCTTGGCGAAAGCTTTTACCGCGCAGGCGGCGTGCCTGCCGTGATGGCAGAACTGCAAAAGGCCGGTCGCATTCATCAAGGTGCCATGACCGCCACAGGCAAAACGATGGGCGAAAACCTGAAGGGGTTGGAATCTGAAGACACAGACGTGATCAAAACTTACGATGCCCCTATGCGTGTGAACGCAGGTTTCATGGTACTTTCAGGCAATCTGTTTGACAGCGCCTTGATGAAAACCTCGGTGATTTCACAAGATTTCCGCGAACGTTTCCTGTCTGAGCCGGGCAACGAGGGCGTCTATGAAGCCCGCGCCGTGGTGTTTGAAGGACCAGAAGATTACCACAATCGGATCAATGACCCCACGCTTGAGATCGATGAGAAAAGTATCTTGTTCATCCGCGGTGTCGGCTGTGTTGGCTATCCTGGCTCTGCCGAGGTCGTGAACATGCAGCCGCCAGATGCGATCATTCGCCAAGGCATCAATCACCTGCCAACCGTAGGCGACGGGCGTCAATCAGGTACATCTGAAAGCCCGTCCATTTTGAACGCCTCACCAGAAAGCGTGGTCGGTGGAGGCTTGGCCCACTTGAACACAGGCGACATGGTCAAACTTGATCTGAACGCGCGGGTGTTGAACGCCATGGTGGATGACGCCGAATGGCAGGCGCGCATTGATGCGTGGACCCCACCTGAGCTGCACAATCAAACACCGTGGCAAGAAATTTACCGCAAGAATGTCGGACAGCTTTCGACGGGCGGATGTTTAGAACTGGCGACGGCCTATCAAAAAGTCGGGCAAGATTTGCCACGCGACAACCACTAGGAGCACCTTGAAATGCAAACAATTATTGTAACAGGCGCAGGCAGCGGCGTCGGACGCGCCACGGCACATGCCTTTTTGAAAGCGGGCTGGAAGGTCGGACTTGTGGGGCGCCGCGAAGCGCCTTTGCAAGAGACAGCCGAAGGTTATGAGCACGCCATGGTACTGCCCTGCGATGTGACCAATGAAGCAGAAGTCGACGCACAGTTTGGCAAAGCCTTTGCCGCATGGGGCCGCGTTGACGCGCTGTTCAACAATGCGGGCGTCAGCATGAAGGGCGCGCCGGTTGACGAGCTGTCTGTTGATGAATTTCGCAATCTGATCGACGTGAATGTCGGCGGTGCCTTCATTGCCGCACGTGCGGCTTTCGGTTTGATGCGCAAACAATCGCCACAAGGCGGTCGGATCATCAACAATGGGTCTGTGTCAGCTTACGTGCCGCGCATCGGTTCGGCACCTTACACGATGTCCAAACACGCTGTGCTTGGCTTGACCCGCACATTGTCGCTTGATGGTCGCCCGTTCAACATCGCTTGTGGTCAGATCGATATCGGCAACGCATTAACGGATATGGCGCAAACCATGACCACAGGCATGCCGCAAGCCAATGGCTCGATCGAAATCGAACCGGTGATGCATGTCGATAATGTCGCGAATTCCGTGCTGCATATGGTGACCCTACCTGAGGGCACCAACGTGCAGTTCATGACTGTTATGGCCACCAACATGCCCTACATCGGACGCGGCTAACCAGCACACGAGTTCCTCCCAGAAGCGGGCTGCGTCGATTACGATGTGGCCCGCTTTTGCGTTTGGGCCATGTTGGATCGTTCGCGCTGCCAAATGTAAATGCCAGAGCCGATAATGATCAAGCCACCCACCAGCGTCCACAGCGTTGGCCATGTGCCAAACACGAAATAGCTGGCAGCTGCAGCCAAGATGATTTGGATGTAGACCACTGGCGCCAAAAGCGATGCATCTGCCAATCGATGTGCGTAAGTGGCGCTGATATGGCCGAACCCGCCAAACAGCCCAATGGCAACCAAGACAATATAATCGACGGCCTGCGTCGGCCAAACCCAGATTGGCAAGACCACGGGCGCAAGGCACATTACGGCAAACCCCGATGACCAAAGCTGCATGGTCGAATTGCGCTCAATACCAGCCAACAACCGCGTCATCACAAAATACATCGCAGCCAAAATCAAGGCGGCAATATTTAAAAGCATCGCGGGATGGAATTCAGCCCCCCAAGGCTGCATGACAACCAACACCCCTAAAAAACCAACGCACACGGCTATGACACGGCGCATGCCAACTTTTTCCTTGAGCACAGGAATGGCCAAAATCGTCACCACCACAGGGGCCGCGAACATAATCGTCGTCGTCGTTGTGATTGGCAAATACTTAAGCGACATGAAGTTGAAGGTCGTGGTGCCCAGCAAAAACAGCGCCCTTAAGAACTCTTTCCAAGGGCTATTGGACCGTAAAGCATTCAGGCCTTGCGTTGGGACAAAGAGTGCCAATGATAAAAGAAAATGCACTGCATATCTGGCAAAGACGACCTGAAGAGCAGGCAAGCCAGCCAATATAAGCCACTTGGCTGATGTATCGATGCAAGTGAACATCAAGATCGCGAGCGCCATCATGACCACCCCAAGCCCGAGTTTATCTTCACGCGGAGCCACCGTTTTCAACGCAGAGCTGGGCATATATGTCTTCCTAAATAAGTGTAATCATAACACATCGCCGTTGTAGTCATACGGTACGTGACCTAATTTTACTGTTTTATTGTGATGCGCTGACATGAGCGTGGCCAACGTGGCCTCAAGCGTTTTCAAACCGTCGCGCCCCGTCGCCAAAAGATCGTCTTGACCGCCATCCACGACATAGGCAAAGCGTTCAATCTGTACCAAGAGCGGATCGATTTTTGAAAAACTTGGGCCTTTAGTCTTGATCAACTCAGACCGCCAGTCAGTGGAACGGACACCAGCCTCGTGCCACAAGGTTAGGCTTGGGAAAGACAGCGCACCCTGTGTACCTATGATGCGCAGGGAATCTTGGCCAGAGGTCGCCAAATCTGGGTTCTCGCCCGTCGCAGCTTCAAATGACCAAGGGGACACACCTGCATCAGAAATAAGGAACGATCCAAGACTGTTGTTTTCAAAACGAAAGCTTAAAGACGCAGTGTCTTCAACATCAAGGCCGCGTGCGGTGTTTGACACCATCGCGCAAACGCTTTCGATCTCACCGGCAAAGAACCGCAACAGATCAATTTCGTGGCTGAGATTGGTCAAAATAGGCCCTGCCCCAGCCCTGCGTCGCCATTCGACATCATAATAGGTGTCATGTTTGCGCATCGACCAAAGGCCCTGCACCGCAACAATGTCGCCGATGGCCTTCAAGTGATTGCGCGCCGCGATTGAAAACGGATGACAGCGGCGGTGATGACCGACGAACAAGGGCAAGCCCAATCGTTCAGCGGCCTCACACAGCGCCTTGCCCTCGCCAATGGTGCCCGTGACAGGTTTTTCAACCAGCACAGCCCAACCGCGATCCAGTGCTGTTTGTGCACTGTTCGCGTGGTCTTGAGTTGGGGTGGCTATCACTGCGCCTTTGGTGTGTTTTGGCACTTCGTCGACACTGGCTACAGCCGGAAACTCAAGATTAATCAGCTCTTTGCGCCGCGCAAAAACGGGTTCAACAACGGCTGTCAGCTCAATAAGTTCTGAAGCCGCTGCAATACTCATGTGCCGAAATCCGATTGATCCGCCACCGATCACACAAAGAGGCGTCCGTGTCATTACATCACGGCTCCCACGTTCCATGGCACAAATTCATAATCGCCAAGACCTTGGGCTTCGGATTTCGTTGGCTCACCCGACGCCATCCGCAACCAAGCGTCATAAATCTCGCGTCCGACCTCTTCGACAGCGGCACCTTCAGTCAGCACGCGACCCGCGTTGATGTCCATATCTTCGGACATCCGCGTGAACATTTCGGTGTTTGACGCGACTTTAAGCGTCGGTGATGGCTTTGATCCAAATGCAGACCCGCGCCCCGTCGTGAACACCACCAAGTTACAGCCCGATGCGATTTGCCCTGTGACGGACGCGGGGTCATAACCGGGGCTGTCCATAAAGACAAAACCGCGTTCAGTGACGGTTTCCGCGTATTTATAAACGCCGTTCAAAGGCGTCGTGCCCCCTTTGGCCGCAGCGCCCAGAGATTTTTCCAAGATGGTGGTCAGGCCACCTTTTTTGTTTCCGGGGCTTGGGTTGTTGTCCATGCTGCCTTTGTTGATCGATGTGTATTCTTGCCACCAATCGATCAAACCAAGCAGTTTGGTCGCAACATCATCGCTTGAGGCACGCGCGGTCAAAAGATGCTCGGCGCCGTAAATTTCAGGGGTTTCAGCCAGCACACCTGTGCCACCTTGCGCCACCAACAGATCAACAGCGTGACCCACAGCAGGGTTCGCCGTAATACCAGACCAAGCGTCAGACCCACCGCATTGCAGCGCCACCATCAATTCGGAAGCAGGACATTCAGTGCGAGTGTCTTCATTAACGATGGGCAACATAGCTTCGACTTTTTTGATGCCAAGTTCTACGGTTTTGCGCAGACCACCAACATCTTGGATATTCATCGCCTGAAAGCGTGGACCAGGCACCAAACCGTAGCTTTCGATCAGCCAATCAATCTGCATCATTTCGCAGCCAAGACCGGCCATCAAAACGCCGCCGACATTCGGGTTTTTCGCATAGCCCCAAAGCGTGCGTTGAAGCAATTCAAAGCCCGTGCCGTCGCCGCCCATAGCACAACCTGTGCCGTGGCAAAATGCTGCGACACCATCCACATTGGGATAGTCTGCCAGTTTTTCGTAAGTGAAATGCGCAGCAATCATTTTGGCGGCTGTAGCAGAACAGTTCACCGAGGTCAAAACGGCGATAAAGTTACGGGTGCCAACACGACCGTTTGCGCGCTTGTACCCCATGAATGTATCGGGTTTGGCAGCGGGGGGCGCAGGCAACAAGTTGGTGCCAAAAGCATGCTCTTGGTCGACGTTGCGAAAGTCTAGATTGTGAATGTGAACATGGCTGCCCTTGGCGATGTCCATCGCGGCATAGCCAATGATCTGCGCATACTTGTGAACGGCATCCCCTTTGGCGATGTCCGCAGTCGCGATCTTATGCCCACGTGGGATCAGCTCAACAGCCCCATCTTCGCCGACTTGAAGGGGACGGACAGCCGTCACGACATTGTCGCGGTCTGAAAGTCTAACAGTGTTGATGGGGGCAGTTGTCATAAGAATTCGCCTGAGATTTAGGGAGGTTACAGATTATCGGTAAAAACTTTGCCGGAGCGGACGCACCGCTCCGGCAAAGTTTGCAAAGTCAAATTGCAGGTTTAGATTTTGGTGCGCGGTTTGCGCATCATAAGAACACTTCAATCAGTGACGGCCACATGATCAAGACAGTCAAAGCGAACAGTTGGATCGCGATGAACGGCAAGAAGCCTTTGAAGATATCGACCAAGGTGATGTGCGATGGTGCCACAGATTTTAAATAGAACGCCGCAGGACCAAAGGGCGGTGACAGGAAGGAAACCTGCATATTCATACAGAACACCACACCGAACCAAATCGCCACGTTCTTGGATTCCAGCGCACCAAACACGCCAATCTCGTCAATCGGCAGTTTCAGAACGATGGGCAAGAACACGGGCATGATCAAAAGCACGATGCCAACCCAATCCATGAACATCCCCATAATTAGGAAGATGAACATCATCACAAGAATAACGCCCATGGTTGGCAGGTCTGCGCCCAAGATAATGTTGGCCACATAAGTAGGACCGCCAGCCAAGGTGTAAGCCGCAGCCAAAGCTGCCGCACCGATGGTCACCCAGATGATCGTCCCAGTCGATTTTAGCGTACGCATCAAGCTGTCATATACGATATCGAAAGTCATCTCGCGACGCAGCGCACTGATGGTGAATACCGCGATAACGCCCATGCCAGCCGCTTCGGTGATGCCCGTGATGCCGCCGTAAATGGACCCAAGAACAACACCGATCACAACAGTAGGCGCGATCAAGCCTTTGCCCATTTGCCAACCTTCGTCAGTACGTTCTTTGCCTACGATGAAACGCATCACAACGAATGACAATGCAAAGGCCGCCACGATAAAGGGCAAATCACTTACCATTCCAAGGAAGATCGGCTCGACACCTGTCGTCACTGCATTATCGCCTGTGAGCGTAAAGAACATCGCACGCACAAAGATAACACCTGTGACCCACATCGAAAACTTAGCCATGAACCCAAGGAACATCAGCGATTTTTCAGACCCGTGTGGGGCTTCTGGATCAGGCTCAGGCAAGGGCGCCAAAGAGGGATCCAACCGCGTGCGGATGACAATGTACAAGATGAAGAAACTCGCCAGCATAAAGCCCGGCAAAAAAGACGCCGTGAACAAAGCTTTGATCGACGTCTCAGTGATAAGGCCGTAGAAAATTAAAACGATAGACGGCGGGATCATTGTGCCCAAAGATCCAGAGGCACAGATCGTCCCGATGGCCAAGTTTTGGTTGTACCCAAGACGCAGCATCTGCGGCAAAGCGATCAAACCCAGCAGCACAACTTCGCCACCGATGATCCCAGACATCGCCGCCATGATCACAGCCATGACAGAGGTCACAACAGCAATACCACCACGTGTACGCGCCAGCCAAACATTGAGCGACGAATACATATCTCGCGCAATACCGGTGCGTTCCAACAGGGACGCCATAAAGATAAACAACGGCACCGATATCAGAACATAGTTCGTCATCTGTCGATAAACCGCCTGCCCCAACACGTTGAACGGGCCGCGACCAAAGTCGCTGAACATCAGCTCAGGGCCGAATTTCATCACCAAAGTTGCAACAGCCAAAAAGGCAGAGGCAAAGCCAAGCGGCATACCCAGCGCCAAAAGCGCAAACATGCCAAGCAAGAGCAGGAGCGAAAGCGTGCCAATGTCGGCCACTTTCATCCATGCGAAGGCTTCTAAGAATTCCATATCAATCTTCCCTCAACGTCGCGCGGATATTTTCGATTTCAGTCTCATCAATATCGTCATGCGCGGCGGGCTCTTTGTGCCAATCGGCAATAAGATTGGACAAGGCTTGCAAAGCAACAAGACACATGATGATCAAGATGGCAGGTTTGAGCGTCGCTGGAATGGGTGGATCCCATGCAGTGCCAAATGTTTCCATCCGCATGAATTTGAGTTTCGCTTCATCAAAGCCCCCCCAGACCATGGCGAAGCTAAAGACCCAAATCAGAAACACTGAAATGACGTCAGCAAGCTTTTTCATCCAACGCGGCAGGATGTCGTAGATGACATAGATACGAATGTGGCTGCGCTGCTGCATGGCGTAAAGCCCAGCAAGCAAGAACAAAAACGATGCCATCCACAGGGACATTTCATTGGCCCAAAGTGTCGGCGCGTTAAACCCGTAGCGCGAAACCACTTCGTAGAACATCACCAAAACAAGACACACAACGCCGATCATCGAGATGCGCGAACACACCAAGGAAAGAATATCAAAGAACCCTTGCGGTTTTGATTCAATCGGACCGACCGTGTCGGACAGGTAAATGGATGTCAGCAAAACCGTGCCCGAGAAGGTGAACAAAATCATCTGCGCTAAAGGTACGCCTGATGGGCTCAGTAGATCGTACATCGTCACGGGTTCGGCTGCGACAAAGGTTTGAATCGCCATCCACGCAAAGGTGATGGCGGCGGCTACGGCAAATCCAATCATCCCAAAACGGATTGGTTTGCGCATCGAGCCGAGCCATATGCTCTCGCTTTCCATGTGCTTAGCACCCCACTATTTAAGTTTTTAAGTTTTGAGGGAGAGAGGGCGAACCAAATACAATTCAGTTCGCCCATCATTCCATAATCGCAGACTGCGATGTTCAGCTTACTCTGGAAGCAAACCGAGTTGTTTTAGGTAACCACGGTGGCTTTCAACAAGTGCCACAGCTTTAGGTGAACCTTCAGCAAACGCATCCCATGATTTTTGAGCTGCAGCGCGGAAAGACGCTTTGTCTTCAGCAGACCAATCGTACAAAGTCACGCCTTGAGTTTTCAACATTGCAGCTGCTTCAGCGTTTTTCTTTTCGTTAGAAAGCGCTGTGTGCAATGCCAATTTTTGCATGGCAGTGTCCATGATACGGCGTTCCATGTCGCTCATGCCGTCCCAAACTGCTTTGTTACAAGCAAGATGGTCAGATGGCATAGAGTGGAAGCCAGGGTAGTTGGCGTGCTTCACGATGTCGTACAGACCAAGGCCAACGTTGTTCGCAAGACCAGACGCATCTGCGCCGTCGATGATGCCAGTTTCAAGCGCTGTAAAGATCTCAGTGAAATCCATCACGATTGGAGTTGCGCCCAGTTCGGTGAAGATCGCTGTTTCAAGACCTGGTGGTGAACGGAATTTCCAGCCTTTCAAATCTTCTGGACCCGCGATTGGACGCGAAGATGCGAAAGATTCTTGGCCGTAGATCCACCAGCCAACAAGCTGCATGCCTTCTGAGTTGTAGAGCGCTTGTGCCGCGTCATAGCCGCCACCGTAGTAGAGCCAAGACAGCTGCTGCCAAGGTGTGTCGTAGCCGCCCATGATGTCACCAACGAATTGGAACGCTGGGTCTTTACCTGTTTGGTATGCGCCACCAGTCATGTCACAATCGAGAATGCCGTTTACGGCCGCATCGAATGTTTCAACAGTTGCCACAACAGATGACGAATAGAACATCTCGATGGTGAGTTCGCCGCCAGACATAGTCTGTACGTCGTCAACAAATTGTGCCGCAAGCTTACCGGATGGGTGCTCTGTCGCGTAGTGCGTTTGGATACGCAGATGTGTTTCTGCGTCGGCAGCTCCAGCCAGTACAGTCGCTGCAGCGGTCGCTGTCATGAGTGTTTTAAATTTCATTGTCGTCCTCCCTTGCGACGTTACCGCCGCGTTATCTTCATCGACAGAATCCTCAGTCTGTCGTCGAGATGGTATACCATCCCAGCAGAGGCTAACGAGGTCGCAATAGACAATCAACAAAAATTTGGTATACCAAATGAGATAATTTCACTTTCCTCTGGACCATAGATCATTAATCGCGCAACAACACTAAACTAGCCAAGACAAATAATCACCGTAGGCTATGGAAAAGATGACCGATAAAGCACTGCCTGATCAGATCGCCGATAAGCTGCGCCGCGACATCCTAAAAGGGGTACTCGCCCCAGGTCAGCAAATAAAAGAGCGCGATCACGCCACCGATTTGGATGTCTCTAGAACACCCATGCGCGAAGCGATTCGTATTTTGGCAAAAGAGGGTCTCGTGCTGTTGCGCCCGTCGCGCAGTCCCATCGTTGCAGATCCATCTTATGAAGAAATTTCTGATGCAATAGAAGTACTTACAGCTCTAGAGCTGCGCTGTGGTGCACTGGCATGTAAACACGCGACAGACGATGACATCGCGCGGATTCAAGCCATGCAAGACCATATGGATGACTGTCAGGGCAAGATTGATCGAATAGATTTCTTCGAACTCGACATGCAATTTCATATGGCGATTGCAGAGGCTACGCAAAACGCTGTCCTTGCTGAAACGCACAGCGCCTTTGTGCGTCGTATGTGGCGCGCCCGTTATTTGTCAGCCATCCGCAAAGATAGTTCCGCGCGTGTCAAACGTCAGCACCACGACATAATGCAAGCCTTTAGCGAAAGAGATGTTTACCGCATGTGCGCGAGTATCGGCATCCACCTTGATGCGTTGCTCGAAAATGTCAAAGACAAATACGCCAGCGAGACCGAAGACCTGCAATAGATCCAAGCCAGCCTTAAGCTGGGCTACCCTTATGCTTAAGCTATTGTGATGGATCTCAAGTGCCCCCGCCCTTTGATAGGGAAACGCCCCCTGCGGCACCGTCAAAAGGAAATTAAAATGGCCCGCTCACCGAGCCTTTCCGCCTCAAACACCAGCCTTGCCCGCCGCGCGTGGAACATCCGGCGCACAGCTTTACGTATCTCCACCGACATCACGGCTGGCCTGCTCCCCCCCAAATCAATACCCAAATTGTCGAAGGCATTCCCATGGGACGTGCTGGCGACGCCTCAGATGTAGCGGGCTGCGCGTTGTTTTTGGCCTCAGAACTGTCGGCCTATGTCACAGGCTCTGAAATCGATGTGAATGGCGGCTCGTTGATACATTAAAGCGATCTATACCTTAAGGGCGCTTTGAGCCCCAAAACACATCTGACGGCACATCAATCACATCCGAGCTCAAGCCATGTCGATCCATAAGACGTGCGGTCAGGTCACTATGCGCCTCGGCTTGCTGAGTCATCCACGACACAAAAGTAACCGCGGCACGACGCTTCATATGCCGCGCGGGGCAGACCACCCAATAGGCCGGAAATTCGATCACCGGCAGAGACGGCGTGACAGGCACAAGGTCGCCGCGCTCCAATTCTTTCGCCGCAACCGCCAACGATTCAAGTACAACGCCAACCCCATCAACAGCCATTTGCAATGCAAGCGACGAGCGGTCCAACAGAATAGACTTGGTGTTTGAAGTCACAGTCAAATTGTTTCGTTGCAACCAAAAATCCCACTGACAAATCGCCCGCGCACTGTCGATCAGTTGTGCCCCATCCAATAAGGCTTCAGGGTCAGAACCAAAGCGCGCCCGCAAATCGTCACGCACACTTGGACTGCACAGCGGCAGAACTTGATCCTGCAAAATCGGTTTGCAATGAAACACACCCCAATCGGACAGGCCATAACGAATATCAAAATCCATGACATCGCGATCAAAATCCGTCGGATCTGATCCGGCATCAATGCGCAAATCCCAACCGGGATGATTTTGCACAAAATTCGCCAAACGCGGCCCCAGCCACCGCACGCCAAAACTGGGCGTCACACGTAAATTGAGCCTGCGCGTTTCGTGTTGCTTGCTCAAGTGACGTTCTGCGTCTTTTAACATGCGAATGGCTGAGGCACTGGCTCGAAACAGCTGTTCACCTTCCAAGGTCAAGCTTGACGTCCGACCTTCTCGGCGAAACAACTTGATGCCCAATTGCTGCTCCAGCAATTTAATTTGCTGACTGACGGCAGATGGCGACACCAATAGCTCTTCTGCCGCGCGCGTAACGGATTTGCGTCTCGCGACAGCTTCAAAAAATACATAACTGTTCAGGCTATTCATGCGCGCCATTGGGTACTCCGATTTGGTATACCATACTACACAGGCCGCGTAGACAAGGGCAACTCCTGTGTAAACATAGCCGGTATTTGCATTGAAACTCCAAGATCCCACATCCCTTTTGTAAAGCTACAACGCGGTAAAAAGCGTTGCCAAAGTCCTTGGGAACGAGTCGCCCAAGCGCGCCGCTTAGCGTTTTCTCACGACACCAACATATCCGCACCAGACCAGTCAGATTAATGTTAGCGCCCCCATTTACGCATTTAAGATCATCAAACGTCAGACGACAAAAAATGAGCGTCACTTAAGTATTTGTAAATCAAATATTTTTCCCTTTTAGTAAATAGTATTTACAAAAAAATAACTGAAATGGCAAAACAGTTTACAAAAAAATCAAACACTACCAGTAAGTTACAAGATATTTGACACTAATGGTTATAAAAACCTGTAAGTGGCGGCCAAACAAAATGGGCTGCACCGTCAGGGAGGACGATCATGACGACGAAGACTTATTCACCTGATGCCGCATTTACGGCGTCTGCTTATGTTGATCGCGCGGGTTATGATGCGATGTATGCGGCGTCTGTGGCGGATCCTGAGGCGTTTTGGGGCGAGCAGGGCAAAATCTTGGATTGGATCGA